>JBBQRA010000139.1:0-15384 GCA_038215275.1 Bryobacterales bacterium
GCGGAAGGATTCGACGATGCGGTAATAACGGATGCCGTGAGACTGGTAGGCCTGGAGGGAAGCCATGGATACGTATATACACTATACGCATCTAATCTGTCAAGCATACTGTTCACAGGCTAGTTCAAACGATACTTATCACTGATTTCCGTATATACCGAAGCTCAGGCCAAAACTCTTTTGGTTTCAACGGCTTAGGTGCTGATCACACTGTCGCCGTAGGAAACTCCCGCTAGGCGTTTGCGCCAATTGCCGGGGTGGCAATAGTTCTTGACGAAGGGCTCCGGCCGCGCGACGCCGATCCATCCTTCCCAGTCGAGCGAATCCGGAATGGGATCGGTCTGCGTTGGCCGCGGCGTCTCGTCACCCCATTTCTTGTTGGACCAAGCGTGAACTTCTTTCACCTTGCCGATTGTGCCCTGATGCACCAACTGGACAGCAATCTGGTACTCGGCGTTGGAGTGGATTTGAATGCCCATTTGCGTCACCAAGCCTTTTGCGGCGGCGTACTTCGTCAATTGACGCGCTTCATGGACATGCGAAGTGAGCGGTTTCTGGCAGTAGGCATGGAGGCCCCGGCGCATCGAAGCCATCGCCTGCGGCGCGTGCATATGATCCGGCGTGCCCACGCAGACGGCATCAAGGTTCTTGTAATTGGCATCGAGCATCTTGCGCCAGTCCTGATGAAGGGTGGCCTTGGGATAGGTAGTCTGCACCCGCGCGGTCCGCGTCGTGTCGACATCCGCCACGCAAATCAGGTCGACGTTGGGATGCGTGGCAATGCCATTGAGCGTGGACCACGCCATACCCCCACCGCCAAACGAAGCCAGTCGCACCCGATCACTGGGCGGCGCTGAGAGCAGATTCTTCAGGAAAAACGGGGCCACGAGGGCCGTACGGCGAGAGAGGGTGAACATTCCTTCGTCTACTGTAACGTGAGCTTTACGCGGATGGGTAGTACTTGCGTTAGGCTGAAGAGAGATGCAGCACTGGGCGCGGATGGTCGCGGCATTGTTGCTCTGCCTGACGGCAGGGCAACCTCTAGTGGCTGCCCTAATCGCGAGCGGCGGCCCACATATCGCCTGCTGCCGGAAAGGAAAAGGCGCCCACGCCTGCTGCAAGCGCAAGCCGAACGGGACAGCGGGCCCCGCGCTGAGCACGGGCTCCCTTTGTGGAGCGAGTTGCTGTTGCAAGGCATCCCCATTGATGGAAAATCCTTTCTCGGCGTTGAGCATCTCCCGGTTGGTCCGGCCCATCGCATCGGCGCCCATCCTGACCGCAGACGGGCTGAACAAGTTCTCCACGAGCCTCGACCGCACCCAATGGCAGCGGCCCCCGCCTACTCGCTCCCGGTTCTAGCGGCTTTCGAACGACTTGGTACGGCAAGTCAAGAACCTGCTACCTGGAGGACTTATGCGCAGACGGGACTTGTATATCCTGCTTGGTGCGGCACTGCCCGCCTCGGCCAACTTGGCAAACGGCGACCAGCGTCTTGAAAAGCTCTATTCCACCTACATTGCGCCCTGCTGTTGGCGCGAAAACCTGATGGTGCATCATTCGCCCAAGGCGGATGAATTGCGCGCCACCATCGCCGCTGCGGTGAAGGCTGGCAAGACGGACGAAGAGATTCGGGCCGGACTGGTCGGGGAGTACACGATTCGCATCCTGGCGCTGCCGGAAGGCGCCAAGGGCCACTGGCTCTGGTGGACGCCGGTTGCCGCGAGTGCCGCCGGATTTGCGGCGTTGGCCATGGCGTTGCGAAAGATGAGGCGGAAAGAACCGGAGCCGGAACCGGCGAACCTGCCAGAACTGCCGGAAACGGAATGGAGCCATCGATGAGGATGGCCGCGCTGGGGATGCTGTTGGCTGCGGCGGGGATGGCGCAGCCGCCGGTAGGGCCGGAAAGCGGGATGCCTTACCTATTTGCCGCTCCTCCCATTGCGGCGGGCTACGCGAATTCCATAACCATACTTGCCGGCATCGTCCGGACGAGCGAGCCAGTGAGCCAACATCGATCCGTCGGGCCGCACGGCGATGGCTGGAAAGTCCGCCCAATTCACGAACCAGCGCTGCCCGCGAGAAATTTCTTCCGCGGCGGTCCAGGCCGCTCCGGTCCATTTAGAACAGCGCAGCGCACGGCCGGAAGGCTGCAAGGATGGGAGTGGCGCCGTGTACCTGGCGCCGCCGGCAAGCGGGGGCGGTGGCGAGGGGCATCGCAAGACGCTGCGCTATGTCCGTTTCGATGAGGCGGGCCAGCCGGGTGGGGATCGGGACGTGGACGCCGACGTCTGCTCCTGCTGCCAGACGGCCGTCGTGGCGGCAAAGGATGGTTTGGTGGCCGCCTACCGGGACCATCTACCGGGAGAGCTCCGCGATATCGCTGTGGTTCGGTGGCGGAATGGGGCGTGGACGGCGCCGCAAACGGTTCATGCCGATGGATGGAAGATCAACGGCTGCCCCACCGATGGGCCATCGCTGGTCGCCAAGGACCGCCATTTGGGCGTCGCGTGGTTGACGCGAGCCAACGACGTGGCGCGAGTGCAAACCGCCGTCTCTGCCGATGGTGGCGCGACGTTTGAAAAGCCGCTCAGGCTAGACGACGGCAATCCGTTGGGACGGCCCGCCTTGGCTTTGCTCGATGGCAAGAACGATGTCGCCGTTTGGCTGGAGAAAACCGGGGAGGGGAAGGCGGAGGTCCGCATTCGCCGGCTCGTTCCACTGGCTTTCCGAAGGTGGCCGTATCGGGCGAGCGCATTTGGGTGGCCTAACGCGACGGAAAAGTCCGGGTCGCAACGTTGGCTAAGCAAACCTTATAATCTGCAGAATCTGAAACACTTCGTTTGAGGAAGCTATCGAACCGGTGACGATTCGCTTCCGCGTGTTGGAACCAAAAAGAAAAGGAGCGAAGCAATGACCCGACGATCGTGGATCTTAAGCGGCGCTAACGTCGCACTTTTGCCTCGGCAGATGATCGCGGCTTCCGCGTCGCTGCCCAAGCTGCCTTATGCCTTCGACGCGCTTGAGCCGCACATCGACGCGCGAACCATGGAAATCCATTACTCCAAGCACCATCAGGCGTATGTGGACAATTTGAATAAGGCTCTGGCGGGCAATGCCCAACTAGCGGCCCAGCCCGTCGAACACCTGGTTGGCGATCTTGCCAAGGTTCCAGAGCCGATCCGCATGGCGGTGCGCAACAACGGTGGCGGGCATATCAACCACTCGTTGTTCTGGCAAATTCTAGGGAAGCCGAAGGGCGGACCGAAGGGCAAGCTAGCCGCCGCCATCAACAGCAGTTTCGGATCGCAATCCGCGTTTGAAGAGAAGCTGAAGGTCGCCGGGTTGGCTCAGTTCGGCAGCGGCTGGGTTTGGGTCACCGCGAAGGACGCAGCCACTCTGCAGATTGAAACCTCGCCGAATCAGGACAGCCCCTGGATGAAAGGAACCACCCCTGTGCTGGGTCTCGATGTTTGGGAACACGCCTACTACTTGAAGTATCAGAATCGCCGGGCCGACTATTTGACGGCGGTGCTGCAAGTGATTAATTGGGACTTCGTGACCGCCCGCCACGAGAAACTGGTTTAGAGCTCTGCCAGCGGCGCAAGCCGATCGGCGAGAGGCGGATTGGAATCGGCTGAAAACGGCCGTTGTCCGCGGCGATGGTGCGCAGCAGACTGCGATGCGCGCCCCGGTCCGCTCCGCTCAGTAGCGTTAACGATCCCCCGTCGCCCCCCGCTCCGTTCACCTTCCAACCTAAAGCCCCGTGTTCCCGGGCAATGTCGATGATGCGCTGGTGCGCCGGGCCGATCAAGTCCGCATGCAGGGCGCGCTGCGCCTCGGTGTTCTCAATCATGACGCGGCCGAACGCCGTCCAATCCGCTGCCAGAAGAGCATCCCGCGATGCCGCTGCCGTGCCGCGCAACGGAGCCAGACGCCGGTCCTTCGGCGACAAACCGGCAATCACTTTTTCGTGCACGGCGGAAGAACTGTGCGAGTCGCCAACGTAGATCAGCGAAAGCCTCGCCTCGAGCTCCCAAGCGGTTTCCTGCGGCAGCGTGATCGGGTGGACGGTCGCATTAGGGTACCCATCCATCTCTATGAAATTGATGCCGCCGATGGCGCTGGCCAATTGGTCCTGAATGCCGCACTGTTGGCCGAGGAGCTGCGTTTCAATTTGCTGCGCGATGATGGCGACCTCCTGCGGGTGCAGGCGCCCGGGAGTGAGGCAATCGAGGGCGCCAACCAGCGCGACGCTTACGGCGGCAGAGGTGCCAGTAGAGCAGCCAACGGGCGCGTCACAGTAAATCGAGACCTCGATGGCGATATCGTCGGGAATCGACATGGCGTCGAAGGCCGCTTCGAGCAGCGGATGCTTCGTATATTGTCCCCGTGGCGGATCGATCGAATACCGCTCCCCGTAGTTCTCAGCGTGGATGGTGATGCGGGGGCCGTCCAGCGGAAGGACGCGCAGCTGCACCTCGGCAGAAGGATGCACGGCGATGTTGAAGATGCGGCCATGGCGGGCGAACCAGGTGTCAGTCCACCCGCCGTTGTCGCAAATTCGGATCGGAGCGACGCTATTGATCAACAAAGCGCCACCGGCTATCGAAATAGCCCGACAGCTTGACGGCGCCGGAGGCCTTTTCGATCACTGCATAGTCGCCGTAGCGGGGGTAGAGCAGTGCATTGGTCCCTTCGAAATCCTTCGTGCCGAAGGTGTGACCGGAATTCAGTACGACGTACTTCGACGGATTCAACGGATTCGGATAGATCATCGCGAGCGAGTGCGTGCCAGCGTCAAAAGTCTGGCCGTTTACCGTGAGATTGCCGCCGGCCCATTGGATGGGCAGCTTCGGCAGGATCTTCTTGAGCGTTGGGTTCGTTTCGGGAGTACCCCAAAGAACAAGATGCGCGTCGTTCACCGGCACCGCGGCGCGCAGCAGTTCGCCGTTCATGTGCCGCTTCCAGTTGGCGGCGAATGTGGCGTCGGGTTCACCGATCGAAACGAACCGATCCATAAACGCATCGTCGATGGGCCCCTGCAGCCCGGTTCGTTTCACCAACCCTTTGGGTTCGCCCTTCCTCCAACGGCCGTCCGCTTTGTGGAAAGCCGTCCCGGAGAGCTTTTGGCCATCGATGGTGTAGTTGCCGGAAGCCAGGCTCAGCATCGCAACGTTCTTAGTGCTGACGTTGGATCCGCTCTGTTCAATCGTCGCCGGCTGATACATGGTTTCGAGGCCCTCAATGCGGCCGTCGCCAAACCGCGGGGTATACGTCAGAAAGCGGTAGGGGTCGTTTGCCTTGCGGGGCAAGTGTTGAGCGAGAAATGCTTCCGAAGCAGCTTTGCTGTCCGGGTGCCATTTATGTGCCGTATTCGGCCCTACGAGCCACAGGGCGCGCAGGCCCGTCAGGTTGGCGACGGCCTCTTTGATGTTCTGCGAGGCCTTCAATTGCGGGTCAATTTCACCGCCGTAGCCGACGGTGGGAACCAGCTGTATATTCGGGGCGTAGTCGACGGCGTCGTAGATATGCAGGCCGGCGCGCTCGACGGCCGTCAATTGGGTTCGTTTCGCATAAACGATTGTGTCGGTGAAGCCGGCACCGGCTTCAGCCGCCGCCCAGGTGGACGGATGATGCAGGCCCAGGTGCCATGTCCCCGCGCCGCCCATCGAAAAGCCGCGGAGGACAATGCGATCCGGGTCTATCTTGTACTTCGCGCGGACGGCGGCTATCGCCTCAAACACGTCGGTCTCTCCGGCCCAGCGGTAGGCGTTGTTGCCGCGGCCATAGACTTCGAGCTCAATTCGATCGGTCACCACGTGCGGCTTGGCGGCCAGGAAGCTCTCCGGCGTGATCTTGGCGTTGCGGCCATGCAGAATCACATCGAGGCGCATCGGCTTCGTTTCGTCATAGCTCGCGGGCAGATGAACGCGGTACGGCTGCGTCGATCCATCCACCCGCGAAATGTACGTTTCGCCGTGGAGCGCGGCCGCAGCGGTTAGCAGCAGCAGGACCCTAGCGCTGCACACGGCCAGACCCTCCGCCCTTGATCAAGCCATGGACTTCGTCGGCCGAGAAGCGATTGAAGTCGCCCGGGATGGAGTGCTTCAGGCAGGAGGAGGCCACGGCGAACTCGAGGGCTTCCTGATGGCTGCCTAGCGCGTTGAGGCCATATACCAACCCGCCCGCGAAGCAGTCGCCGCCGCCGACGCGATCGACGATGTTACGGATCTCGTAGTGCTGCGAGTGCAGAAACTCTTTGCGGTTGTTCAGGCACGCCGACCAGCCGTTGTGGCTGGCGCTGTGCGATTCGCGCAACGTGATCGCAATCAGTTCCAGTTGCGGATAGGCCGTGAGAACGGCGTTCGACAGCTTTTCGTACTGCGCCAAATCGAGTTCGCCCGAGTGGACGTCGGCGTCATTCTTGATGCCGAGCGTCATCTGACAGTCCTCTTCATTGGCGATACCGATGTCTACATACTGGAACAGTTCCGGCATGAACTCGGCAGCGGTTTTGCCCCACTTCCAAAGGTTCTTGCGGAAGTTGAGGTCACAGGAAACCTTCAGCCCCGCCGCGCGCGCGGCCTTGACGCTCTCAATGGCCAGGGCAGCGGCGGATTCCGAAATTGCCGGGGTGATTCCGGTGATATGGAACCAGGTGCCGCCGGCGAGTGCCGTCGACCAATCGATAGCGCCGGGTTGGGCGAGGGCGATTGCGGAACCTTCGCGATCATAAAGGACCTTTGACGGCCGTTGGTTGGCGCCGGTCTCGACGAAGTAGATGCCGAAGCGGCCCTTGCCGCGGACAATGTGGTTGGCATCCACGTTAAACCGGCGCATTTCGCCAATGAAGGAGTCCGTCAACGCGTTGTTGGCGGGCAGGACGGTAACGTACCGGGACGGGAGCCCGAAGCCGGAGACGGCGACGGCCACGTTAGCCTCCCCGCCGCCAAAGGTGGCGAGGAACTGCGGCGACTGGAGGAACCTTTCAAAGTTCGGGGGGGCGAGGCGGAGCATAATCTCGCCAAAGGAGATGATGAGTTTCGACATGTGAGACGCGCCTATTGTACCTAAGTGATCTCGACCCGATCCATGGCGAGGAACTCTTTGATGTGCGGGTGGTCACACTGATCGAGGTCCTTCACGGGGCCAAAGTAGATGATCCGGCTGTCATGAAGGAAGATCACCGAGTCGGCAACCTTGCGCATCAGGTCGAGGTCATGCGTCACGACGGCCGAGGTGAGTTTCAACTGCGACTTCAGCCGGAGCATAAGATTCCCGAGATGGTCGGACATAATGGGGTCGACCATGGTGGTCGGCTCGTCATAGAGGATGCATTCCGGTTGCGCGGCGAGGGCGCGGGCGATGGCTACGGCGCGGCGGTGGCCCGTCGAAAGATCGGAGGGGAACGAGTCCCGGTAGTCGCGGAGGTCGACGAGGTCGAGCAAGCCCAGGACGACGTCCTCTTTATTTTGGGCATCGTAGTCGTCGCGGAGTTCGAGTGAAAACTCGATGTTTTCGGCAACGGTAAGCGAGTCGAACAGGGCGCCGGATTGGAACACCATAGTCACCTTTTTGCGGATCCGGCGCAGGTCGACCTCTCCGAAATTGGTGGTGTCTTCGTGGGCAACGATCACTTGGCCGGAGTCCGGCTTGAGAAATCCCATGATGTGGCCGAGGCTGACGCTCTTGCCGACGCCGGAGCGTCCGACGATGGCCACGGTCTGCCCGGAATCAATATGAAAATTGAAGTCGACTAATATAGGGCGGTCGAACGTCTTATAGACGTGACGAAATTCGATGTAGTGGGGGAACTCGCCGCGAGGCATCTAGTTTTCGAGCGCCTCCGCGTATTCGGTGGGTGTGTTCATGGAGCGGAACTCGTCCGGTTCGGTGTCCCACCAACAGATTTCGAGGTGGCCGAGGGCGTCGATCACGCGCCGGGCGCCATTCGCGAATGCTGCGGCAAGTCTAGGCTGGGCCGAGGCACGGTAGAGAGCGGCCAGGGGTTGCAGCTTGCCATCGGGATGGCGAGGCACGATGGCGTCGCCACCGGGGCGGAGCAGCATTTCGGCCAACGTCGCCTCAGTCACCAAAGGCATGTCGACCGCCAGGATCAACGCCGCGGGGCTCTTGGCCAGTGCGGTGAGAATAGCGCCCAACGGACCTTCGCCGGGATGGGCGTCGGCTACGGACGGAAGACTGAGATCGGCATAGTCCCCCCCGATGACCGAGGCCGGCGGAACCAACTGTTCCAGGCGCTGCCACTGGTAGCGGACGAGCGGCTGACCGTGCCAGTTGAGCCTGCCTTTATCCTCGCCCATGCGGCGGCTGCGGCCTCCGGCAAGGACGAATCCACGGCAGGGTTCCATGAGAGAATCATAGCATCGGGGATATCCTCGATTGCACTTCCCACCGGAGTGTACGATCATTGCGTACAAGATTTGTTTTGAACAACATTGTTACAGTTTGTTTTCTCCTGACCGGCGCCTCGATCGTGGCCGCCGCCGATGGAGAGGGTTTGCGATATGAAGTGAAGGCGGATCGCCGGACCGGACAACTGATCCGCCGAGCCGTCGTGGTGACGCCACGCGTGATCACCTCCGTAGTGGTTATGCCGGGCGCCGCTTCTTCGCCGGAACGGTCGGCGGAACGGAAGATTGACCAGATGGTGCGGGATGCGGCCAGTCACTACAAGGTGGATCCGCTACTGGTTCATGCAGTCATCTCCGTAGAATCGAACTACAATCCGCACGCTGTATCTCCCGTCGGTGCGCAGGGCTTGATGCAGCTGATGCCGGGAACCGCCCGCCAACTTGGCGTCCGCAATGCGTTTGACGCGGAAGAAAATATTCGTGCCGGCGTGAAACATTTGCGTGATTTGCAGGACCAGTACAAAGACGATCGTTTGGCCTTGGCGGCTTACAACGCCGGCGCCGGAGCGGTTAAGAAGTTCGGATGGATCCCGCCCTACCGGGAGACCCAGGATTATGTGTATAAAGTAGGTAAGAAATACGGCGATGCCCGCAAAGCATTAGCCGCCAATCCAATTCAGACTGCAGCTGCCTCCCCCCAGCCGGAAGTGCCTCAGCCGCCGGAACACCGGCCGATTGAAGTGTTTACGGATAGCGAGGGGAGAATCCACATGCGAACTAAGTGACCTCTTCCTTCGCCAAGTCGGTGCTGGCTATTGCCCTCCTGGGCGGTTCCTGCTTTGCGCAAACCGTTCTGAGCGACGTCCGTTTCTGGTCACAGGGGGATGTCACGCGAGTGGCCGTGGAGTTGTCGGCGTTACCGGAGTTTCAAGAGAATCGGCTCAACAACCCCGATAGGGTCTTCTTCGATTTTGTCGATACGAGAGCCCGGATTAACGGGCGTATGGCCTCAACGATTGCGGTGAATGATCGGCAACTGCGGCAGATTCGCTTGGGCGAGGCCAAGCCGGGAGTCGCTCGGATGGTGCTCGATCTCGCCGCCAATGTGGTCGTCACTCGGGAGACACTGTCGAATCCGACGCGACTGATCTTTGAGTTGCGCCAGCCGGGGACTGTTACAAAGCCAGTAGAACCCGCCGTGCCCGCACCCTCATCCGCTCCTGAGCCGGTTGCAATTTCGCGGTCGGTGAAGAAGAATTGGCAGCCGAGGGCCCCGATAGCCGCACCGGAGTCCTTGGTGGCTTGGCCGCCGGAGTTGGCGAGTCCACTGCCGCCCATGGTAGTCGCCTTTGCAACACCGCAGTATCCGGCCTTTCGCCCTCTTAGCCGCCCCGCACCGGTTTCCGTGGCCAGGGCCCCGGTGGTGGCCACGCCCCGCCCTATGCCGTCCGAACGGCAAGCGAGACCGGCCATTGAAGCGGGGTCTTCCATGACGCGGGCTTTGGGACTCAAAATTCGGCGCATTGTGCTCGACCCCGGACACGGCGGCCACGATCAGGGTACGGCTGGTCCGTCTGGTCTGACGGAAAAAGAAGTCGTGCTGGATATCGCCCTGCGATTAGGGCAACTGCTGACGGATGAGTTGGGTTCCGAGGTCATCTATACGCGGCGGGACGATCGCTTCATTCCGCTCGAAGAGCGCACGAAAATCGCCAATGATAGCCGTGCGGATCTGTTCCTTTCGATCCACGCAAACAGTTCGCCGATTAAGTCCGTCTCCGGCGTCGAGACGTTCTTCTTAAGCTTTACGACGGCCAAGGACGCCCTGGAAACGGCGGCGCGGGAGAATGCCTCGTCCGATCTCGGCGTATTTGAACTTCGGGACCTGCTGCAGAAGATCGCGCTGAAAGAAAAGGTGAACGAGTCCCGCGAGTTTGCTGTGCGGATTAACACGGCGCTCTATCGCGGCTGGTACAACCAAGCGGCCAACGTCCGCAACCGCGGAGTGAAGCGCGCTCCGTTTGTCGTTTTGATCGGGGCGAACATGCCAAGCGTCCTGGCGGAGATTGGCTTCTTGAGCAACTCCCGCGACGAAAAAGAGCTGAGGAAACCAGAGGTCCGGCAGAAGGTGGCCGAGGCGCTTTGCAAAGGGATCACTCAATACGCCGATTCGCTGAGCCATTTTCAGGTGGCGCGCGGCGGAGGCGAGGAATGAGTTTTCTCGATAGTCTCGAAAACAACCTGAAGGCGCTCGAAAGCCGGGAAGAGAAGGATCCAGAAAAGCTGAAGCGCGAGCAGGAGCAGCGTGAGGCAGACCGTGCCGCCGCGCTGTTGCGAGCGCCTCATGCCGAAGCTCTCAAGAAGTCTCCCTTCACTTCCGGCCTGCTGACGCATTGTCGCGTGATTGGCCACGGCCAGCGGGTGTTGGTGCAGTTCACCTGGCTCGGCGAGATTCTCCGGTTGGACGCGAAGGCCAAGCGGCTGGAGTTGCGGCCGACCGCCACTGGCATTGAGGCGCACTACGCGGTCGATGGCGAGCCAACAGGCATCGAGATGGTCGATTTGTCCGGGTCGGCGGAAGAACTGGCTGGACGGTGGTTGACCCAGGGATAGAATGCCTTTCGAGACCGGCCACGTTATCAGCAGGAGAGCGTTAAGGTGAGGCACCGGGGTGCGGTGTTTCAATGGAGGTAACTGTGGACGTCCGGCAAGTTTTGCGGGCCGCGAATTTTGCGGCGATTAAACATATGGCGCAGCGTCGTAAAGGGCAAGCCTGCGAGCCGTACGTCAATCATGTGCTGGAGGTCGCCCACTTGGTGGCCGAAGCCGGCCTCGATACGGCTACGGTGACCGCCGCGTTGTTACACGACACGGTGGAGGACACCGAGACCACGCGCGAGGAACTCGTCGAGGAGTTTGGCGAAGATGTTGCCGCGTTGGTCTTCGAAGTGACTGACGACAAGTCACTTCCCAAGGCGGAGCGAAAGCGGCTGCAGGTGGAAAGGGCGCCACATAAGTCGCCCAGGGCGCAGGCGATCAAAGCGGCGGACAAGATTTCAAATCTGCGATCGATTCTCGATAGCCCGCCGGGCGATTGGGACGACGAACGGAAGCGCGAGTATTTCACCTTCGCCAAGGCGGTGGTCGACGGGTTACATCAGTCGCCGGAATCTCTTCGGGCGGAGTTTAAGGCGGTGTTTAGCCGGCTGTAAGGATGGTGGAGGCGGCGGGAGTCGAACCCGCGTCCGAGAACGCCCAAAGTAAAGAGCCTACGTGTGTATCTGATTCGTGGTTCTCAGAAAGGAGCAGTTAAACCAGCAAGACGCCCCAATCCCAGTCCGATTAATCTCAACCTTGGGCTCCGAACAGAAGCTTGCGGCCCAGTCCACCGAGTGACGCTTGCTTTAGTCGTGGCAGACACCAACTAAAGAGCGACGCTGTTAATTAAGCAGCGTAAGCAAACTGCTGATTGGCAGTTATGGTTTTCCGATCGTTTTACGGGAGCTCGGAACCCGACACGCCTCTCTACGATGACTCGATCCCGTCGAAGCCGTTTCGCCCCCAACGTGTCGATCCAATTTCATTGTACCATCGCCTCCTAACTTTCCCACTAGAGGCGGTATCGTAGATCCATGGATGAACTGAGTCAGTTCCTGCGGGCGGCAAAGCAGGCGGGCGCGTCCGATGCGTTCCTGGTCGAGTTGCTCAAACAGCAGGGCTGGCCGGCGCGGACCGTCTATGAATCGCTCGGGGCTTGGTATACCGAAACAACCGGCGTCCCGATGCCCACTCCTCGCAGTACCCTCGAAACGGCGCGGGAGGCCTTCTATCATCTGCTGGCCTTCGGTACCTTAGGCGTCTGGATTTGCGCGATCGGCTCCATCTGGTTCACCATGATCGAGTACTGGGTGCCGGATGTCCTCGACCGCTCCTACAAAGCTTGGGCGCTTCGGCAAGTAAGCTGGCAGATTGCGGCTATTCTGGTCGCCTTCCCCGTCTTTGTCCTGGCGACCCGCAACATCCTGGGCGATATGGCAGCGAACCCGGATAAGACAGCTTCTCCGGTACGGCGCTGGCTGACGAACATCGCGTTGTTGATCACTGCCTTAGTCTTCATCGGCGATCTGGTAGCCGTGCTGGCCGTATTCCTTGAAGGCGATCTGACGCGGCGCTTCCTGGCCAAATCCATGGTGGTACTTGGCTTGGCAGGCGCTGTGTTCGCCTACTACACGCGAGGCATGGGTAAAGAAGGGCTGCCCGCTAGGACCTGGCATACCCGGTTCGCCGGCCTGGCCGCGGCTTTGATCGTGGCTACACTCGTGGCTGGCTTCTCCTATACGGGTTCGCCCGAACGCCAGCGGATCCTGGCCGAAGACAGGCGACGGGGGCAGGACCTGCTGGAGATTGCTCGAAGAATTCATGCAGACTGGACCGCGTGGCCGCTAGTAGCGAGCCGCAAATTGCCGGCGACTCTGAGTGCTCTCGACGAGAACTCGCCGGGCCGAACCGTCCGCTGGAAGGACCCCGTGACGAACGAACCCTACGGATATGAACCGGACCCCGCTGGCAGTGTCTACAAGCTTTGCGCCACCTACGGCGCGCCAAGCCTTGGCGGCAAGCGTCCGGAGGGCTGGCAATGCTTCTCGTTCGACGCGGCAAAGGCGCCTGGTTTCGAGCCGCTCGATTAACTGCGCCCTGGATAAATTCGCAACCGTCTTCTCCGAAGTCCACGCGCCCATCCTCCCTCAGTCGTGGGCCCCACCACGGTGCAGGGGAGCCGTCTGCTCGACCGAGGAACGGCGCTGACTCTGCGCGGTTTGAGCGTCACTGCCGAGGGGTTGCGCCAACCACGGGAGACGTTCGGCATCCTGCCCGTTCCCTGGAATTTGAACGTCGTGCGGTTGCCAGCCTTGCTCGGCGCGCTGCTGCCTTATAGGCGGATTTGCGCCTGTGGGGCGCGCATCCACGGGTATCGTTGGAAGTCGATGCAAACACCGAAATCTCCGCCGTGCGAAGCGCCGGGGCGCGGCATCCCCTCTCGTTCAGGACTTCGCCACGCGGCACCATCGGCGCTCCCCCCCGCCCCCGCCGCGCCGGTGCATGATGGAGCGTTGCTGCCTTCTCAAGTTGTAATTGGCGAAGAGTCCGCGGAGTAGCCGCAGCCCCGTCAGCCTCTGGGTGCGCTAGGCCAATTTCTGGAACGGCTTCCACGCTGGATCGAGAGTCCACCACAGCATCGCCGCCGCATGGGTCTCTTTCGCTTTCTCGATGCAGCAATCCACCCACTCGGCCAATCCCTGGCCCGCATAGGGCAGCGCCAGCTCCATCATCGAAACATAGCGCTTCTGCGCAATTGCGCCAAGTTCATCGGCCAGCCGGTTGGCCTCCTTCGGCTGCCCCGACAAGGCGTGGGTATAGCTGATGGCGGCCAATAGCCGCGCATCTTCTGGCGCCATCAATTGGCCGCGGCCCAATGCGATGAGCGCCTCCCGGTGCTGACCTTGGGCAGCGTAGGCTCGGCCGAGCAGCAGGTAGATATCGGAGGAGTTTGCATCAATTTTGAAAGCCCTCCGGCACTGGTTCACTGCCTCATCATAGCGGCCCTGCCAGAAATACACCCAGCCCAAGCCCAACGCCAGATCCAGCGACGGATTGGGGTCGCCTTCCAGTAGCGCCTCGGCACTCGACAGTTCGCCCCGGGGGGCCAGTACGTACAGCGCTAAACCAGCGCGGGCGTCGGTCCTTTCCGGGTTGAACTTCAGCGCTTTTAGCAATGACTGTTCGGCAGCCGCAGAATCGCCGAGCACAGCGTGGGCGTACCCAATCGCCACCAAAGCGTCGAGGGAGTCCGGCTTCCCATCGAGAACTCTCTGACCCGCTTTCAGGGCCTCGCTCATGGTCTCGGTGGGATTGCGCACGCCCTTGGCCGCCATCAGTACGTCGTCCAGATGGAGGTCGGGCACCGCGAAGGCAGTGGCAAACTGGCCCGTTAAACCCGTCGAAGGCGGCGTGGGGGTGCTGACCAGCGGCTCGCCGAGCACTTTGGCCTTCAGAATCCGGGCTACCGAGGCGGCGATATCATCCTGCGCCTCCAACATCTTCTTCAGATCGCGGTCATACCGCTCCGACCAGAGCTGGTATCCGGTCTCGGCATCGGTTAGCTTCACGATCAAACGCACGTTCGATCCCGCCGCGCGCGCGGTGCCTTCAATCAACAGGTTCACGTTCAAATGCGCGCCGACCTTGCGCAAATCCTCGGTCTTGCCACGAAAACGGGCCGCTGAGGTTGACGCGGCGACGCGAAGGCCTTCCACCTGTTGCAATTGGTAAGAGAGCTCTTCGGTAAGCCCTTCGCAGAACTCGTTCAGCGCGGGGTCTGTTGCCAAAGTGGCGAACGGCAGCACGGCCACGGCGGGTTCCTCGGGAAGTGGCTCGGCCTGTTGCATCCCTTCACGCGCCTCGGCCCGGAGATCTTCAATGAAGGCATCCATCGTGGGATGGCGGTCTTCGGGCTTCTTCGCCATCCCACGCTCGACCAGGCGCTGTAGGCCGTTCGAGATGCCGGGCCGTAATTCGAGCATGTTCGGCACGGGGTTATAAAGGATCTCGTGCAACCGTGCGGCGGCGTTCCGCGATTTAAAGGCGGGTTCGCCCGTCAGCAGTTCAAACAGCAGGGAGGACAGCGCATAAATATCGCAACGATGGTCGACCCCTGCTCCCTGCAATTGCTCAGGGACAAAGGCGCCGAAGGAACTCGTCAACGCCCGGCCGCCCGCCGCGAATGTCGGCACATCGCCCATTCTGGCTTTGCCGAAGTTCGTGATCTTCACGGCGTGAGTCGGGGTGACGATTACGTTTTCCGCGCACACGTCGCGATGGACGATGCCATGGCGGTGCGCCTCCGCCAAGCCCTGCGCCACGGCCAGAGCGTAGTCGATCGACCGGTCGATCGGCAGGAGTTCCCCGGTCTCCGTGGCTCGCTCGATCCTTTCCCGGAGCGAACTGCCAG
>JBBQRA010000140.1:0-15303 GCA_038215275.1 Bryobacterales bacterium
CAGGATGTCGACCATCAGGTCCGGATCCACGCCCGCCTTTGTCGCCAGCACCATTCCTTCGTTGAACGCCTGCAGCAAATTCGACAGGATCAGGTTTTGGGTCAGTTTTGCATTCATCCCCAGGCCGGGACCGCCGCAGAAATACAACTGCTTGCCCATCGGCTCAAAGTACGGCTTCACCGACTCGAATACGGTTTGGTCGCCGCCAATCATAAAGGTGAGCGTGCCGCCTTCGGCGCCCGGTTTCGAGCCCGTGCAGGGCGCGTCGAGGAACTCGACCCCCTTCGCCTTGCAGCGTTCCGCAGCCGACCGGCTGTAGGCCGGAGCCACCGTGGAGGCGTCGACAATAACCGTGCCCGGCTTCGCCCCTGCCAGCAGGCCGTCGGCCCCAAAGATTACCTGTTCTGACATCGCGGTGTCCCCAACGATCAAGAAGATGCAATCGGCATTTTCGGCAACCTCCTTCGGGGTCGCGCAGGCACGGCCATTCTGCCGTCCTGTCGCCAACTCCTCGGCCTTGCCTGCCGAGTGTGACCAAAGAGCCACGTCGTGTCCCGCGTCGAGAAGGTGCCGGGCCATGGGGTAGCCCATGATGCCCAATCCGAGAAAACCGAGTTTCGCCATAACCCGGTTATTGTATCGCTAACGCAGGTTGCCGAGCAGACGCAGCACGACAAGATCCGAAGGCTGAAAGGTCGTCGAAGGGATCATGTGCTGCTCCTCCTCCGCGTGGACGATGTGGGTCCGTACGAGGGATCGGAATTGATCGATCGAAACGCCCAACGCTTCGGCCGCTTCAGATTCAGAATAATAAGATTTCGACGCTCGGGTGGCTAGCATTGCTGTGATTCCTTGCCGCTGATCTATTTCCAATTCTAGAGAGGAAGCGAACAGTACCCAATCAGCAAGAGTCCCTAGATCAGGGACGTTTTTTCCTGACTAGTTGCAGGCCCGGGCAATCTTTTCGAGCGAGGATCCAATCCGGTTCTGTAAGGTAACCTTGAGGGATTCCACGCGAATTGCATTAGCCGAAGGCGGCACTGCGATGGGCACCTCGATTTGGAACGCCCCGCCAGTTCGAATACTCAACTCGTCCGCAAAATAGTCCGTCGCGTAGGTAGCAACGTTTAGGTTCTTCACCTCCGCACCGTTTAGGAATACCGAGATATCCGTAAGGTCCCGTGTGGAACTGAAGCCGGTCATGCGCAACGCCAGCTCGCCGCCCTTCACCAAGTAGCAGGCATCCGTCAGAACCGGGGCAGTCCGCGGCACAGTGGTTCTGGCAGCGCCCGGCAAGGCCAACTGGGCCTGTCCGCCGATCTCCATCCGGCTGACGCTAACGCTGACAAAGCCAGCGACGGTACCCGGCCCGGCTACCGTCGCGGCAAATCGCCGCTGCCCGGCAGGAATGGCGAAATTTAACTGCCTGCGCCCGTTCGCGGCAAAGACCACCGCTGGGTCGGGCTGATTCAGCCGGTCGTCCACGACGCCGGTATCCGCAGCGGTCTCGATCAATAGAGTTCCCGTAATCGGCAGAGGATACGGACGGTCCAGCTGTAGTGCAACCGGGATCGCACCCCCTGCTGGTAGGACCAAGGCAGGAGCCCCGACCAGCCTGAGATCGCTAAACGACGGCAAGACTGCCGCCAGGGAGCAGGTGCGGCGCACCCCCGCGCGGCGGCTGTCTTCGAGCACGATTGTAATCGCGCCCTGTCGGGGCCTCCTTGGGGTGCCCGAGAACCAGCCGTCGGAACTCAAAGTCACACCCGACGGCAGTTGCCCTTCCACGCTAAATCGATACGGCGGCACGCCGCCGTCAGGAAGCGCGTGCGCGCGATAAAACGAACCCACCGTGGCATCGGGCAGCGGACACTCTCCCAGAATGCGCATAGGTTTAGGAGCGACCAAATGATCGCACTGCTGCGTAGCGATCAACCCATTGCCATCCCTTACAGCCACCGTAAACGTGGTGGGGCCTGGAGCCGTCGGAATGCCGCTGAGACGGCCGTCCGAACTCACTGTCAGACCGGCCGGAACCGCCCCGCTGAACGTCCAGACGAATGGTGCGACACCACCCACCACACTCAGGCTAGCGTCGTAGGACTGCCCCAGCTGCGCCGGCGGAAGCGGACAGGATGAGATGCTCAAGGGCGCCCGGCGCACACTCAGCGCACAAGGCTTGCCGGCGCTCAGCCCCTCCCGGTCCCGCACGACAAGTTGAAATTGATAGGCTCCCGCCGCATTGGCAGCACCACGAAGCTCGCCATCCGGACTCAAGACAAGTCCAGGAGGAAAGGTGCCGGGCGAACTCCAATGATAGGGCGCTGCCCCACCCGACGCCTTCAGGCTGATACGCACCGATTCCCCCGTCTCGACGGGTGCTAGCGGACACGCCGTCTCTAGATTCAAGCCGGGAGCGCCGACAGTCAAGTTGCACGTCAGACGATTGGCACGGCCCGCCGCATCGCCAACCTCCAATGCGTAGACGAATCGACCTGTCGCTGTCGGGATCCCCGTCAATCGGCCCGCGTCAGAAAGCCGGACTCCCGGCGGCAGCGCTCCCAGGGCAGTCCAGCGATAAGGCATCAGCCCCCCACCCGCCTGAATGAGCTCGTCATAACCAACGCCCTGCGTGCCCCATTCGAAGGGACAGGCGGCTACGGTTAGCTGCGTCAGTCGCGGCCGGACAGTGAGAGTGCAACTCCGGGACGCGGGCTCGACCTCCGATCGCGGACTTCCAGCAACACGCACCAGGAAGTTATAAGAGCCTGCCACGTTCGGAGTCCCGGACAGCACGCCCTCTTCACTCAATTGCAGCCCGGATACCGGGCTCTGTCCATTTTCGCCCCACGACCATAGATGAGGACCGGGGGCCCCGGCGGCGCGGAGCGCCTGCCGGTAGCCCGCTCCTTCGGTAGCCTCGGGAAGTGGACACGTACCGCTCAGAATCTGCAGCGTAGCCGGAAGCACTTGAAACGTAAGTCGCTGAGCGAGGGACTCTTCAACCCCATCCACACGAGTGGTCACTCGGGCCGTAAAGTGATAGGTCCCCAGCGCCGTCGGAATCCCGCTCAACACGCCCGTAGGGGAGAGCGAAAGCCCAGGCGACGATTGCCCCGGATCCGGCAGTAGGCTCCACTGATAGCCCGAGCCGCCCTCAGCCGTGAGCACCGACGAGTACGCTGAACCAATCCGTCCGTCCGGCAGCAAGTTGCTCGAAGTGATCGTTAATCCCGGGCTTAACTGCCCGTCGCGGGCCCGAAACAGATACCGCCCGATCACCGGTGAATTCAAGCGGCGCCGGGCCAGCGCCTGCGGCCCACCATCGAGGAACGCTCCGACCACCAGCGAACCCGGCAATTGAAAACTGGTCCCGGGCTGTCCCGATCCGTTCGACCATCCGGCTGCGGCCGGCACACCTCCAAAACCCCCGGCACCACCCGAAGCATCGCCCGTCTCCCAAACAACTCGGGAATAGTTGAACTCCACATCGAAGTTCCCGGATCCCGTGTCCGAACGGTCAATCAAAATCACCTGGAAGCTGTTCAGCTTGTCGTCATAGCTCGAGAAGTATCCAACGTTTATATAGTTGGCGCCGAAAGCGCGCCGGCCATTCACGGTGTCCTCGCCGAACGTCACCAGTTGCGACCGCTCGCCGCGAGTATCCACATCGGCAAAGAACGGAGCAATAATTTCTGTCTGCGTATTATCAAGACCGAACGGTGTGAACGTGGACAAAGCCCGGTCGAAGGTGATGTTGCCGTTATTGTTCACCCAGCAGCCTGCCCGGAACCGGCCAAAGAAATTGATCGCAAACGGCAGGGATACGTAGGGACCGGAGCCATCATCGTTCCGCGGCACGCTTTGCGCTTTGAACCCAGGCAAATCGCGAATGGCTTGGCCGGCAACAGGTTGCGGGAAGAGCAGACTTCCCGCTAAAAACGCCAGTAGCGACAACAGAAACCCGGAAGGCTTCCGCACCACGCTGACTGCTTGCGCCCGCTCCTGGACTGCCGCGGCGTGACTTCTCTCCAACGCTTGAGCCAGTGCGACCAAGCTCGGTGTGAAATCCAAGTCGCTGGCCGACGATTGTTCAATACGCTGAGTCAACATTATTGGACCTCCGGAATCAAAGCAGGCAGGATCGTGAACGCTCCCTCGCCTCGCTCAAAATCGAGATAATGCGAAATCTGTTTCAAGGAATCGTGCAGCCGCACCATGCCCTGGCCGGCCGCCCACGCCCCACCCGGCCGACACTCACAGTGCAGTGTCGATAGCGCCTCTCCCCGCTCATCCCAACGGCGGATTTCGCCGGACCGATGCACGGAGAGCAGAGATCCGCGCGACCACAAAAGGCCCACCGCGCCAGCCGGAGCCATCACCTGAGTGGAATTGGCGGTCCGCACATCCACGAGAAGCAGCGAGCCGGCGGCATCGACAATGGCCAACCGGTGGCCCCCGGGAGCAAACGCGCCCAAGAGCCCTTCGCCCTCGGCCACCGGGACCAATTCTTCCTTCGCGTTCCAAATGACTGCGCGGCCGTTTTGCCGCAACAGCGCCTCTACTCCGCCATCGGACAGGCTCAGAGCATGGAATCCGCCAGCCGCCCAAACTTCCCGGACCTGATTCCCATCCTCCGCCCGGTAAATACCG
Organism: Bryobacterales bacterium; assembly: GCA_038215275.1. GTDB lineage: Bacteria > Acidobacteriota > Terriglobia > Bryobacterales > Bryobacteraceae. Next base: position 4,654 of record JBBQRA010000140.1, read on the forward strand.
CAGCGTTGGGTCGACTCCCCGCAGGCCAGCCACGCAGACCCTTGAGCATTCCATACCGGCTCGACCCAGTCCCTTTCTCCCAGATCGATCACGCGGCTTACCGACCATTCCTGATTGAATTGAAGAAGTTGCCAACCTGCTGCGGACCTCACGATCGCGCGCGAAGTCCCAGGCCAAACGCCTTCTACCGGACCATTCCAGATCTGACGCCCAAGGCTCAACCTGCCCGACACCCCTTCAATCGCGACCAAATGACCCTCGACCGGATGCACCGATACGCCAACCGCAGAAGGAGGCGACACGCGGGGACTCCCCGCCCAACAGGCGAAACTGCAACTCAGAATTATTCCGGCCGAGAGATAACGCATGGATGATCCTCCGGGGACACTTGCCCCTAGAGTTGAATCGACCGACTTGGCCCGAAACTTTACCCTCATCGCGAAGCCGTCGTACTGGTGATAAATTAAAGGAGGCGTAACCTCTGCGAGGCTCCGCGCGCCTTCTCCGCTGAGCCATTCCGTCCCTGCTCATCCTGCACTCAAAGCCTTGGTCACAAACTTATGTCGGCGATTCTTAACCCTACTCCTCAACCGACCCCGCCTAGCCAACCTGGACGGTTAGCTCCAGCTCTCCCTCCCGAAACACCCGCCCGGGGCAAATGGAAACCGTTTGTCATTCTGGCGTTGGTCGCTGGCGCGGCTTGGGCCGGATATGAGTTCGGCTATAAACCGCTTGAGGCCCAGAAAGCGCAATCGGTTGCCATAGTCATCCCCACTGCTCAGGTGAAGCGCGGGACCCTTGAAAAGCGTTCCCGGATTTCGGGCACCACGGCAGCGAAGAACTTCTCCACAGTGACGGCCCCCATGATCCGCGGACCGGAGGGCAATCGCCCGATGGTGATCCTGAGCATGGTCGACTCGGGCGCCGTCGTAAAGCAGGGTCAGGTGATCGCCCGGATTGACGGCCAGAGCCTGCAGGATCACATTGACGACGTGCAAGACACGGTTGAGGCTGCGCTTGCCGACGTCCGGAAGCGGAAAGCAGAATTAGAGATCGACTGGAAGAACCTTGAGCAGACAGTTCTGGTGGCCAAGGCCGATCTCGACAAGGCGCGCCTCGAAGCCTCGGCCGCCGAAGTCCGAACCGAGGTCGAGCGTCAACTCCTGCAACTCTCCTACGAAGAGGCGCAAGCCCGCTACAAGCAACTGCAGTCCGACTTTGAAAATACGAAGCAACTCCAGGCTGCCGATCTGGCGATCCTCAACTTCACCCTCGAGCGTCACAAACGCCACCTCGGCCGGCATGTTGCCGACGTGAAGCGTTTTGTCATAACCGCTCCGATGGATGGTCTCGCGGTCCTCCAGTCCGTATGGGGTGGTAGTTCGATTCGAACGATCGAACAGGGTGATCAGGTTACGCCAGGGCAGCTATTCATGAAAGTCGTAAATCCGCGCAGCATGATGCTCGATGCCAAGATCAATCAGGCTGAAAGTGACAATTTCCGGCTGGGTCAGCCTGCCGAGATCCGCCTGGATGCCTTCCCGGGCATGGTGATGCAGGCTAAAGTGTTCAGCATTGGGGCCATCGCTACCAGCTCCTCGCGTCAAAGCCCTTTTATTCGCAGCATCCCCGTCAAGCTCGCGATTGAGGGGTCGGATTCCCGACTGATCCCAGACCTTTCCGGTTCCGCAGACGTCGTTCTCGACAAGGTCGACAACACTTTGATCGTTCCAAAGCAAGCCGTTTATGCGCAAGACGGGAAGATGTTTGTTGATGTGAAATCGCCCAACGGTTTCACGACGCGCGAAGTTCAGGTGGGCATGAGCAATGACACTCACGCCTCCATCCTGGGCGGTCTCAAAGAAGCCGAAGAGATCCGCCTCAGCCGCTAATCCAAATCAAGTTGGGTTCCGAGCACTATTCGCTCGGAACCAGCTCTTGGGACCGTTCGTCGAGATTCTCTTGTTGCTTCTCGACCTCAATCCGCTCCTGGCATTTGACGCAATAGTTAGCCCACGGAATCACCTGCAAACGAGCCGGTGAGATGTCCTCGTCGCATTCCCCGCAGACGCCATAACTATCGTTCTCAACCCGCACAAGAGCCGCCCGCACCTCACGAAGATCGAGCGCCGTTTGATGCAGTAAGCCACTCTGGAACTCGCGATCCACTAGCTGGAGACGTGCGTCAAACTCATCCGGCGATACCTGGACCTCCAGGTCATCGCGACGAGCCAGCCGGTTCTGCAGCTCCGTTTGCTTGGCCAGCAGCATCTCGTGGAACTTTTTTCTGTCAGATTGATTCATGGATATGGGTACACCCTCATTGTAAGGCGAAACGGAACGCTCCCCGGTTACCGCCACCGCCCTTCAAGCGGCGCCGGCGGGTCCGCGATCGATTGAAACATTCCCACACGAACAGTGTCCGTTCCCTTCATCGTCAACAAGGGCATTAAGCCCTGAGCAATCATCCGCTCAGCGGCCTGCAACGTCAGGAGCACCTCGGCGCAGGGTTTCACTTCGGGACTGCCATATTCCACATAGGAATGCAGCGGCAGGCTTTCAATGTTCTGAAACTGCCCCGGCCGCATATGCCACCGATTGACGGCGAACGAATGCGCCGCAAGTTGCACGCACGCATACATTGGATTGGCCCACAAATACCCGGCATGCGCCGATGTCCGGTTCGGCATCTCTTCAAACGCAAATCGCTCCGTCGGATTCGACAGTTTCCCGTAGGGCAGCCGGACCAGAAACCGCGGCAAGGCTAAACCAATCCGTCGAGCCTCCGGTAATTGACGCATCTCGCCCCAAATCGCATTTCCCTCTTCCCACTCTTCGGTATGCCGTAAATCCTCCGGGTTTTTCACCCCCAGAATCGACGGGTCCGCCCCAGACAGTAGTGGCGCCCCGGCCTGGTCCACAATCATCGCCAACCGCGCTAGAAGCTCGATCTCTTCAATCCAAGGCCGAAAATATAAGTCCGCCCCTAACAGGGCCCACGGCTCATTCTTTGCCGGTTGCGATACCAACAACCGGTAGAGCCCCGTCGTCCGCAAGTCGCCCGCCGTCGCCAAGTCGGCAAACAGTTCTGCCTTGCTTACATCGAAAATGTACAACTGAAGCTGCGAATCCGTCTCCGTGTTCCGCACCAGCCAGTCCAGCGCCCGCCAAGAGCTCTCGAGGGCCTGAAACTGCGGCTGATGCAGCAGCGCCCGCATCTGCCCGGCGATGGTCTCATCGAGCTCTGCCAATAGCTCCTTCTGCTGCGGATCGTTCGTCTTTTCAAGATGCGGCGCTACCAGGTCGTGGACATAGGCCAGCAGCGCGTCGGCCGGCTTCCTCTTCGCCGAGGCCTGCGTTGCCGGTTCCCCGCCCTCCACAATCGCATCCAGCAGGCTGCCCGTCACAATATCCGCGCCGGCCCGCGCGGCGGGCGCCTCGGGAGCCCGCGCCAGCCCACCCAGAATCTCGTCCGTCGTCGCCTTCAATGTTGCCGGATTCTCCAGCCGCTTCCGCATCTGCTTCAGCGCCCGGAACAAGGGTTGCGTATCGAGAACGCGATCCGGATGGAAATCGTCCAACTCGCTAATCGCAATGTCCGCAGTCGCCCCTTCCGACCCCAGCGGAAGCCGCAATTGAATCTGTAGATTCCGCATTACGGCGTCGATCTCATCCCGATCGACGGCCATAGGACGGCGCCCGGCCAAAGGCTCCACCACGCCCCGGCTCGTTCGCCCGGAGAAGTCACCCAAAATCAGCACATGAAAGGGCGAATCAGGTTCCGGCCGCGCGGTTGTGCGCCGCTGCGGATCGACGTCAAGAAACACTTCTGCCATCGGAGTTTTTGCCATTTCGCTCCCGATTATACACGGGAGAGGTGTAACATGACCCCAGAACCGTTTCCTGTGATGGAATTTTCTTTCCATTCCCGCGCGGGGTATCGTAAGGACCTATAACTGAATGACAATCGACCGCGTTCTCCATCCCTTTGCCAACCTCGACCCGGCCGACATCGACCGCCTGCGGAAGCTCTTCGAGCTCCACAGTTACAACGAAAAGTCCATCACAGATGTCTTGCCGGCGTGTCTCGACGGGAACCCAGCTACCGAAGGCGCCTCGCCGGTCATCCGGCGGGTGTTTCGAGAGAACACTTCGATCAACCTGCTGATCCGCCTCTGCCTGGTCTCCATACCCACGGAGGAGTCTGCCGTCCGGGAACTCTTAGGCGATTCTCTACTCACGGCCCTCCTTGAGGGCGGCCTATTTCGATCCGATCCAAACGGCATCCGGTGCCCTTTCATTATCTACCCCGTCCGCGGCGCGTTTATCCTTTACGATCACCTCTCCGCGAAACGCCAGGAAGTCGCCAAGTATCTGGTCATGGGCGTTGGCACCAGTTCGCTAGCCCCGACCAACGCCACCCCCCGCCGGCACTATCGGCGAGCGCTCGACGTCGGCTGTGGAGGAGGCTTCCAAACGTTTCAACTGGCCACTCATTGCGATGCGGTCGTCGGCCTCGACATCAACCCCCGGGCGTTGGAGTTGGCTCGTTTCGCCTCCCGCCTCAATCGCGTCAGCAACATCGATTTTCGGCTTTCCAATTTCTTTTCAGCCGTCGAAGGAGAAAAGTTCGACCTGATTGTCTCGAACCCTCCGTTCGTCATCTCCCCAGAGTCGGAATTTCACTATCGCGATGGCGGTCTCGGCGCGGATCGCGTCGCCGAAACCGTGATCCGCAACGTCAGTGACTACCTCGAAGAAGGCGGCTTCGCGGTCGTCATCTGCGAATGGGCGTTCCTCAAGGGCGCGCAACCGGTTGAGCGGCTGCAGCAATGGATCGCTGGAAATGGCTGTGATGTCTGGGTATCCACCAGCAAGCAAACCGACCTGTTCACCTATGCCATGTCCTGGCTCCGCTCCTATCAGGCTCATCTCTCTCCGGATGAGTATGCCCAAACCTTCGAACGCTGGATCGACTATTACGACAAAATCGGCATGGTTGGCGTCGAGACGGGATTAATCGCGATGCGCAAGAGAGACGGGCAAAATTGGTTCTACGCGGACGAAGCGCCGCCGGTCATCCGCGGCCGCTGGGGAGAAACGCTCATCCAACTGCTGGATATCCATCTGCTGCTGAATACCTCCACCGTCGATGAGTTACTCGATCAGCCCTTTCAACTCTCCAGCGCCGCCCGCATGCGGCATGTCTACTCCCAAAACGGAAACCGTTGGGCCTCCTCGGAGGCCGAAATCCTGCTCGAAGAGCCGCTTCCCTATAGCGGCCGCATTGACCAATACACCGCTGGCCTCTGCGCCCGCTGCGACGGCACCTTGCCCTTGCGTCAGTTGGTCAAAGAGATGGGCGAAGTCGTCGGCGTTAGCTTCCCTGAAATCGTCGAAGCGGCCATGCCCATCCTCCAGGGCCTAATACAGCGCGGCTATCTCATTCCGGTGTCGCTCCTCCCTCCTCCTACCGAGGCGCCCCAGGCGTGAGCCTCCCGCTCGCCGGCATCCGAGTCCTCGACTTCACGCGCGCCGTCGCGGGCCCGTTCTGCACCATGATGCTCGCCGACCTCGGCGCCGAAGTCACTAAAGTCGAGGAACCCGGCGCCGGCGATGAAACCCGGCAATGGGGCCCGCCCTTTCACGGAGACGACAGCACCTACTGGCTCGGTCTCAATCGCAATAAAGCCAGCATCGCCCTCAACCTCAAGGCCGACCAAGCCCAGCTCCGCGCCCGCATCGCCGAAGCCGACGTCCTCGTCGAAAACTTCAGGCCCGGCGTCATGGACCGCCTCGGTTTCAGCTACGAGCGGCTCGCCCAACCCTCGCTGATCTACGCGTCCGTCAGCGGATTCGGCCCGGCCTCCACCCAACCCGGCTACGACCTCATCATCCAGGCCCTCAGCGGCCTCATGCACACGAGCGCCCTTCCCGGAGCGTCCGTGGGCAAGACGTCTTTCCCCGTCGCCGACATCCTCGCTTCGCTCTTCACCAGCCAAGCCATCCTTGCCGCCCTCTTCCGCCGCCAGCGCACCGGCGAAGGCGCCCGCATCCACGTCTCGCTTCTGGAAAGCCTCCTCGCCGGCATGTCTCCTCTCACCTCCGCCGCTCTCCTCGCCGGCGTCGATCCTAAGCCCGCAGGCCTCGGCCTTGCTAACATCGTCCCTTATCAAGTCTTCGATTGCGCCGACGGCCAACTCGCCGTCGGCGTTCCCAACGAACGAATCTGGCTCCGTTTTTGCGACACCCTCGATCAACCCGCCTGGCAAACTGATCCCCGTTTCAAAGGCAACTCCGCTCGCGTACGGCATCGGGACCAACTCATCTCCCTACTCACCCCGCTCTTCGCCACCCGCTCCAAGGCCGACTGGCAACAGCGCTTGACTACTGCCGAAATTCCCTGCGGAGCCGTACAGACTGTGGCGGAGGCGCTCCGCCAAATCACGCCTTGGGCACTCGAGGAAGGCCTCCTCGCCATGCCGAACCCCATGCACATCTCAGGCTGCGATATGCCCCGCCGTCGCCCCCCGCGCAGACTTTAAGCAATATTCATTAAACTTCCCTACGGTTGTCGCCGACATCAATTTGTGATGTAATCCGCCAACCCACTGGGAGGGAACTCATGTTGATTAATCGAAACGCCCTTGTCGCGCTGTCTCTCTTATCCACGCTTCCCCTGCTCGCGCAAGATACGCGCGGCAGGGTTCAAGGACGCGTTACGGATGCCACCGACGCTGTTGTCGTAGGAGCCACAGTTTTACTCCAGAACGACAACACCAACATCCAGTCGACGCAGATGTCCAGTGCTGCCGGCCAATACATTTTCGACCTGGTACTGCCCGGTAAGTACACGGTAACCGTGGAGATGGCCGGATTCCGGAAATACGTTCAGAAGAACATCCTTGTGCAGGCCCGCGCGGACGTTACCGTCGATAGCCGCCTAGAAACCGGATCCACCAGAGAGTCCATCACAGTCGAAGCCTCACCCGTCGCGGTGCAATTCAACACCTCAACCATGGGACTCACGCTCGATACGAAGATGGCGAACAATCTTCCGATCATCCATCGGAATCCGTTCCTCCTCGTCAGCCTTAACCCCGCCACCGTCATCCGTTCCTCTACCGAACAGAGCCCGTTCCATCACTGGGCCGCTTCCCAATTCGACGTCGGCGGCAACACGAGCACCAAGAATGACATCATCCTGGATGGCTCTCCGTCCATGACCGGACAGAAGTCCTCCTACACGCCTCCCATGGACGCCGTGCAGGAAGTCAACCTCCAGCAGAACGCGGTTGACGCCGAGTTCGGCCACTCCGCCGGCGGCGTGCTCAGCGTCTCCATGAAGTCCGGCACCAACAACTACCACGGCACCGCTTATTATCTCGGCCGCAACCCTGCGTTGAACGCCCTTGCTGACCGCATCACCCAACGCGCCAACCTCACCCGGCAGAACACCTGGGGTGCGACCGTTGGCAGCCCCATCATTAAAAACAAGCTCTTCAACTTCGTTTCGTATGAAGGCTGGCGGACCATTGAACCCCGCAGCGCCTTCAACACGCTGCCCACGGACCTCGAACGCACCGGCGATTTCTCCCGGTCGCTCAACACCGCCGGCGCCCTCCGCACGATCTACGATCCCTACACCACCACCGTCACCAACGGCGTCGCCAGCCGCACGCCCTTCCCGGGCAACGTCATCCCGTCGAATCGCATCGACCCCACCTCTCGCATCATCATGAACGACTTGTGGAAGCCCAATGGCCCCGGCACCGGCCCCACGCAGGTCAACAACTTCATCACCGGCTTCGCCAATCGTTTCCGCTACTGGAACCTCAGCGACCGCGTCGACTACAACGCTACCGACAAACTTAAGTTCTTCGGCCGCTACAACCAGTTCCGCACCTTTACCGCCCAGGACGACTACACCGGCGGCTCCCCCGCCCAACCGCCCGACGGCTCCAAGCGCCATTCCCTCAGCTTCTCCGGCGATATGGTCTACGCCCTGAACTCCAGCACCGTGCTCAATATTCGCGGTGCCTCCAACGCCATCGTCGACTCCTTCGGCGTGCCCTCCGCCACGCTCAAAGAGTCCGACCTCGATAAGTTCTGGCCCGGCAACGCTTGGTACAAGCCCTACCTCGGCGGCCTCCCGGATATCTACTATCCCGGCGTCACCGTCACCCAGGGCTCCAACACGACCCTCGGTCGTACCGGTTACTGGTATCAGGAACCGAAGTCCTGGAATGTCGATGCCAAGATGTCGAAAAACATTGGCCGCCACTATGTAAAGGTCGGCACCGAATACCGCCGCGAGAACGTCGTCGCGTCCCGGCCCCGCCCGCCTGTCTTCGCCTTCGCTCCGGCTCTTACGGCGAACACATTCCTCAATCCCAACATCAACCTCTCCGGCGATGGCTGGGCCACCATGCTGCTTGGCGCCATGGCTGGCAACTCGACCTTCAGCTCTATCCCTATCCAACGGCCCCGCGTCAACTTCACATCGTTCTTCGTCCAGGATGATTTCAAGCTCACCCAGCGCCTCACTCTCAACCTTGGCATCCGCTACGAATACTTTGGGCCCATGACGGACCCGGAAGACCGCTTCTCCCGCTTCCTCGATCTCAATAGCCCGATCCCGGAATTCCAAGGCGCCAACGCTCCGCAAATGCCGGCGGCCGTCACTGCCCTGCGCGCTGGCGCACCAATTTATAACGGCGCCTGGGTCTTCACGGACTCCGATAACCGCGGTAGCTGGAACGCTCCCAAAACCTTGCTCATGCCTCGTGCCGGCCTCGCCTATCGGATCAACGACAAGTCGGCTCTCCGCATCGGCTGGGCCCGCTACATCGTACCCGCCACCCTTACCGACGGCCTCAACATCCTCGGTTCGGTACCCCTGCCTGGTTTCGACGCGACAAGCACCTCTGTCCCCGAGATCCAGGGCGTCCCCCAACAGCGCCTTTCGAACCCCTACCCCGGTGGGCTCGTCCCAGTAAGCGGGAAAGCCTTCGGCCGCTACACCAACCTCGGTGGCCCCGCCACCTGGTATCAGCAGGACTTCAACCCCGGCGTCAATGACCGCTTCAACGTCTCCCTCCAGCGTCAATTGCCCGGCCAGATCCTCGCCGACATCACGTTTTTCATGAACACCGGCCGTAACCACCCATATACGTACGATCTCAACCAGATCGACCCGCGCATCGGCTACAACGTCAAAACCGCCGTCACGCAATCAGTCCCGAATCCGTTTTTCAACGTTCTCGGCGCCGATAAGTTCCCAGGCCAGCTCCGGACCCAGCCGAACATTCAGGTCAACCAACTGCTCCGCCCCTATCCGCAATATGGGGCGCTCGCGGAAACCCTCAACTCGGGTCTCCGAAATCACTACCGCTCCCTTCAGATGCAGTTCCAGCGGCCCTTCGCCAATGGGTTCAACCTTACCGTGGGTTACAACTACAACCGCGAACGCAACGAAGAGTTCTACGACGAGCAGGACTACTTCACCCGCACGTTCACCTTCCAGCCCGCCCGCAACGCGCGCCATCGAATCACCGGAGCAGCCATCTACGAACTTCCGTTCGGCAAAGGCCGCCGCTTCATGGCCGGCGCGCCGAAGGCGCTCGATTTGGCCTTTGGAGGCTGGTCCGTAGCGCCCTTGTTCACTTACAACACAGGACTCTTCCTTCGCTTCGGGGGCATGCTCGTTAACGGCGACCCCACCCTCGACAGTCCCGAACGCAGCCGTTGGTTCGATACCTCGAAGTTCTCGATCCTCCCTGCATTCACCCGCCGGACCAACCCCCTCCAGTATCCGAATCTGGTCGGTCCGAATACGCTGAACCTCGACGCAACCCTGGCGAAAGAGTTCCCCATCACCGAAAAGGTGAAGTTTGAACTTCGCATGGAAGCGTACAATGTGGCCAATAGCTTCTTCGGATCCGATCCGGATGTCAACGTGAACTCTCCCAACTTCGGTCGGGTCGTCACGCAACGCGGAGGTTTCTTTGGCCGTCAGCTTCAGTACTCGGGCCGTATTATTTTCTAGCCTGATTCTCTCACCGGCCGCCGCCCAGTTCACCGGGTCGGCGGCCTGTGCCGAATGTCACCAACCCCAATGGGCCGCGCAGAAACGCTCGGCCCATTCTTATGCCCTCTCCCGCCGCAATGAACTCTGGCTCTTCGGCGCCGGCCGCCAAGCCACCACCCCCGTCTCCCGCCTCGATTCAGACCATTACCTCGAACACGGCCTCTCCCAGTACACGACCCCCAACGTCAAAGCCCACACCCCGGGCCATACCCACACGCAAGGCGTCAAATACCGTGTCTTCGATCCCGGCGCGCAGATCCTCCGCTGCTTCCAATGCCACTCCACCGGCAAGCTCAGCTTCACCCCCGAACGCGGCATCATACCCGCCGAGAATGGCGTCCAATGCGAAGCCTGCCACGGCCCCGGCACCGACCACTCTCAACTCCTCAAGCCTAAAATACTGAATGCCGCCGGCCTCAATGATCTCTGCGGCGCCTGCCACCGTCAGCCCCCCAAGCCCGGCGATGACGTCTCCTGGCAGGACCCCGGGATCGTCCGCCACCAACCCGTCTCCCTCTCCCAAAGCGCCTGCTTCCAAAAAGGCAACGTTAGTTGCACCA
>JBBQRA010000141.1:0-15268 GCA_038215275.1 Bryobacterales bacterium
GATGCCAACTTCTCCAGCCCGATATCCCCAGCCTCGTAGGCGGATACGAACTTTTCACGCAGATCATCTGAGTATGGTCGCGCCATATCGATTTGCCGCCAAAAATCCAGAGCCCCTCTAGTATGTCAGGTTTTGCTCTAGCGTAAGGAACTCAATTTCGTCCGGATCTCCGTCTCCTGAGCAGGTGATGGGCGCAACTGCAACGCCTTCTCCAACTCGGATTTGGCAGGCTGGACCTCTCCCTGCGCGATCATGACGGAGGCCAAACTTGAGCGCCACTCCGGATTGGCGGGTTCCTTAGCAACGATACTCTGTACCGTTTGGCGCGCGCTATCCAGTTTCTTCATCTTTAGATAGACCAAGCCGAGGGTATCCGCATATCCCAAGTTCGCTGACTCCTTCCGCTGCGCTCCTTGGGCGAGAGAGAGCGCTTCGTCCAGATTGGTTCCACCCATAACCAGGTGCCAAGCTAGATTGTTCATGAACAGGGCATCCTCCGGCTTAAGCTTGAGACTCTCCCGATAGGCCGCGACGGCCTCCGGGTACCGGCCGGCCAAGCCAAGAGCGCTGCCGAGCCGGGCGGACCAAATCGGGTTCTCTGGCTCCGCCTGCTGGGCCTTCTTGAAGCTGTCGATAGCTTGGTCTTGTAGGCCTTTGCGGGCATAGATCTCGCCCGACGAACCCCAGTGGTCTGGATTCTTGGGGAAATCCGAGCTGAGTTTCTGCGTGGTGGCCAGCGCCAGATCCAGGTCGCCGGCTTGAGCGGCCGCCCTGGCGAGCAGGGCGCGGGCCTCCGGGTTTCCAGTGCGCTTCACCTCTTCCTGCATGAAGGGCACCGCCTTTTGTGCTTGGCCCTGCATCGCGTAGAGGGTTACGAGCCGGCGCAGGGCCGGCAGGGAACTCTGCTCCGGCCGGTGGAGGCGTAACAAGATACGCTCCGCTTCGGCAAAGTTCTTCTCTTCCATAGCGAGCGTGGCCAGTTGCACTTGAACCTCCGGAAGATTTGGGTACTCCTGGGCGATCTGCCGAAGTTCGGTCCGGACTTCGCCAAACCGGCGCTGCAGGGCCCACGCCGCGGTGCGGACCAAGCGAGAGCTTACATCCTTAGGCTGAGACTCCACGAGCCGGTCGGCATACTGCAACGCTTCGTCGGCGCGGGCAGCGCGGATGGCGACGTCGGCCATCTCGCGGACTGCCTCCCGATGTCGAGGATTCTTCTTGAGCAGATCGAGCAAGGTACTGCGCGCTAGGTCGGTTTGCCCGACGGCGCGATAGGCGCGCGCGAGGAGCAAGCGAACCTGTTCATCGTCCGGGTTCTTCGCCGAGAGCGACTTGAAAGTCTCTAGTCCCCGATTCAGTTCTTCGGGCGATCCCGCAGCCATTCGCAGTGAGGCGCGGGAAGACTGCGCAGCGGAATCGTCGGGGAACTCTTTCAAGATCGTATCGAGAATGCCGGAGGCACCTTTGGTCCGCCCCTGTTCCATCCGGACACCAGCCAGCCGTTCTAGATAGACTTTCCGCTGATCCGGCTTGGTCTCTAGACCTTTTTCAAACTGGAGCACCGCTTCCTCGTACCGGCCAGAGCGCCTGTAGAAGTCACCAGCCGATAACCGCCCGTCAGGAAAAGCCTTTGGGTCGGCAGTCAGCTTCTCGAGGACCGCCTCTACGTCCTGTGCTCTCTTTAGCTCCTGATAGTGGTCCGCGAGCTGGACCATGTAGAGATCTTGAGTTGGGTTGTTGGCGACCTTCGTCTTCAGAACCTGTTCGGCATCTGCCAATCGACCGGACTTCATGTAGATCCCATAGAGCGAATCGTAAAGAGGTCCATACTGTTTCACATGGGGGAGCGACTCACGGCCCAGCCTCTCCGCCTCATCGTCCTTCTTTTCAAGCAAAAAGTTTTGGATGAGGATGGAGACGACCTCAGGGTCGTTCGGCTTTGTCTGCAGGGCCCTCCGCAAGGTCTCGATCGCCTCGTTGGATTTGGAATCCGTCATCAACAAGAGTCCCTTTAACCGCAATCCCTCGAAAGAGGTTGGCGAAGACTCCAGCAGACGCTGAGACACTTTTTCGACCGCTTGGTAGAAGACCAACGGCCGTTCCGGGGAAGTGATGAACGCGGAGAAGGCGGTTCTGCCCAAGGCTATCTGCGCCTCTTCCGATTGAGGCATAATCTCCGTTGCTTGAGTGAGAGCGCTAAAGGCCTCCTGGTATTTTTCCTGCTTGCTCAGGACTTCGCCAAAGCGAAAAAACGCTTCCCCGTAGCGCGGATCTTTCTGCAGCGCTTTGCGGTATTCGAGCGAGGCATCCGTGTATTTCTCCTCACTGGCAAACTTGTTGCCGCGTTCGAGGTGGGCTTCCTTAGAGGTTGCCACGAGGCTGCACCCGGCGTTGACGAGGACAAGGGTGGCGCAAAGTACTTTGCTAGAATTCAGGAGGTACCAAGACATTATCAATTCCTACAAGGGGGGATGGCCGGACGCCGAACTGTTTCCAGTATGTCATTCCAACGGCGACGGCAGACCCTATGTCCAGGTCTATTTTCGCCTTAGATTCGCCAGTCAAAATGCCTATTGCGGCCCAGAGGGGGTGGTCAGGAGTCACGAAAAAGGGGCGGCCCGTCTCGTTGGAGACCGGACCGCCCCAGTGGCAGCCGTGCGTTTTGAGAGGGAGACTACACTTGTTCCTGTTTGCGCCGCCGTTGCGCCATCACTCCGAGACCGGCCAAGCCAAGCGCAAGCAAGCCGTAGAAGCCGGGTTCCGGAACGACCTGTACAAGGAACGTCTGCCGGGCACCTGTGCCGTCGCCGTAGCCAGCCGTGCCTAGGTTGCCATTCCCGTCCACGGTCCACGACACAACAGCCCACTTCGTCAGGTCAATCGATTGGTAGTTCGCGCGAGCCCTATCGATCCAATCACCAACAAAAGCCGTCTGGCCAGGGGTGTTCTGAGCCGTTGTTGCATTGTTGCTGGTCAACGCCCAAATCGTCTTCTGGATCGCAGAATTGGAAGTCGCGTTAGTCAATCCATTCTGAAGGTTGCCACCAATTGCAGTGTACTGGCTAATCAGGTAGGCAGCCATCTTATAACGATCTTGGGCGGCATCGGGAAGTGGGGTTTGGTTCGTCCAAGTGTTGGTGCCCACGCCATTGTGGACGTTGCCATAGCGGACACGGGAATCGTCCGCAGCAATCTGGTCCAAGCGGATGATGTTCGCGTTGCCGCTCTGACCCAGTTGGAAGTAAAGTTGGTCGTCGACGCACCAGAAGGTTGTCGCGAAACCGGCAACGGTGCCATTGAAAGCTCCCCCGCCGCCGCCCGCCGAAGTTCCGTTTTGGCTGGTAACGGCAATCGGTTTGGAAACTCCAAGGTATGCCGACGAATCGGGGAGCGGTGCATTGCCATAGGCGACGGATAGACCGACGAATGCCAAAAGACCGCCAAGATGTAATTTCATAGAAACAGACCTCCGAGAAGACGCAGCTTCGCCGGAGTACTCCGATCCGACTGGCTTCCTTTCTGTGATTCCCTGAGTTTACGGGAAAGGCGGGGACCAATCAAGGAATACAGGTACCAATTATGCACGGCACAGTACCAGTACCAGGGTGAGACAGCATCGGGAAACTAACCCATTTAGGGCAGCAAACGGAGTTCCGGCTGCTGCCTCAACTTCGCCAGACCGTCAGGAGTGATGGCCGTCCCCTCGAGGGCCACCGTGACGAGCGGCCAAGTCGATAGCAGCGGAATTACCGTGTCGTCAATATTGCGGGCGTGAGCAAGGCGGAGTTCACGCAATTTGGGAAGAACACGGAGCGATTGGAGGCCAGGCACGGAGACAGGGGTCCGGCTGAGGTCGAGAAGTTCGAGGTTCTTCAAACGGCTGAGTTTCTCAAGTCCCTCAATCGATTGCCGTTGCTCTTCCTTCAGGCCGGGACGATCCGCGCCGAGGTCGCTGAGCACCGCCCCTTTAAGTCGAAGGGTGAGGAGGCCTTCCAGACTGCCGAGTTCTTCGAGTACGGCGGGCGTCAGCGACAGACCCCAGTGGCCAGAGTCGACCCGCTGCATGCCAGAGAGGTCGAGGTGCTTCAGGTTGGGCAGAAGCCGCAAAGCGGAGAGGGCCTGAACGCCGATACGAGTGCCGCCGAGCGAGAGCGATTCCAACTGCGGGAGGTCGGCCAGGAGTTCGACGTTGGTATCGTCGATCTGGGAGTAGCTCAGATCGAGGTGCTTCAAGGAGACGAGCTTGGCGATCGTCTCGAAGGATCGGCTGGTGAGCCGGGTGCCGCGAAGGCTGAGGCGTTCGAGCTTGTCCCAACCGGCGAGGGCAGCGAGACCTTCGTCGGTGATGAACTCGGTGAAGTAGAGGTCGAGTTCGCGGACGCCCTTGAGATCGCGCAGCCGTTCGAGGCCGGCGTCAGTGATCCGAGTTTGGGCGAAGCTGAGACGGTCGAGGTCGCGGCGCTGGGCGATCTGGTCGAGGTCGGCGTCAGTAACCCAGGTGGCGGTAAAGTCGGCGAACAGGAACAGAAGCAGGAGTTTCATGCGCGTCTCCGGTGGGGCATTCCGCTCTCTTTGTCCCAGACGATGCGAGCCGTGGGAAGTGACGCGCGGAGCTGGGCAAGGCCAGAAGCCGAGATCAGGGAATGGTAGAGGTCGAGGGTCTTGAGGTTTGTGAGCTGGACCAAGCCCGGGACCGATTTGTCGGTGATGAGGGTGCTATCCAGGATCAAGGTCTCCCATTGGGTTCGTTTCGTCAAAAGGGCGATTCCAGAATCGTCGACGTCGGCGTAGGCGAGGTTCAGCGACTTGAGCGCGGGCAGCGCCGCGAGCGCGGGGAGGCCGGCGTTGGTGGTGCGGGTGCGGGCAAGGTCGAGGAACTCAAGGCGGACAAGCGGTGCGAGGAGCTTCACGCTCTTGTCCGTGATGCGGGTATCGCGAAGGCTGAGCCAGCGGAGACTGGTCAACGCCTGCCAGGGAGCCAGGTCGTCAACGTCAGAGCCGGAGAGGTCGAGGTGTTCGAGCGAAAGCGCGGCGAGGGTGCGAACGGAAAGGCCGGTGATGTCGGTTTCGGCGAGGTTGAGATGACGAAGTTGCGGGAGCCGGGCGAGGCTCGCAAGATCGGAGACCGGGGCCCCGAGGAGGCTTAACTCGGTCAGCTGGGGCCAGGCGGGCAAGTCAACGGCTTCGACGTAGGTGTTGTTCAGGGAAAGCTTGCGGAGATTGGCGAGAGGAGCCAGATGCCGAACTCCGGAATCGGATACCGGGTTCTGATTGAGGTTCAGCTCTTCGATCGAGGTGATAGCGGCGAGCTGGACGAGGGCAGAATCCCCGATGCCAGTCGCTTCGACGTCGAGCGAGCGCAACCCCGGCCAACGGGCGAGAGCCGCGACGGCGGCGGAAGAGAGCGGGATGCCCCGTAACGAAACGAACCCATTGCGGACCGTGCCGCCTATGGAGGCCACCCACTGGCGGAGGTCGCCGGCGGGCGGGGGCGCCTGGGGGCGGGACGAGGCTCCAGCGAAGAGGATGCGGGCTTGGGGAAGAGCGGCGCGGAAGGCGTCAAAACCGGTGGCGGTGACGCGCGTGTAGCGGATATCAACTTGACGCAGCCTGGGTAGCTTGGCGAGGCGGGCCAAGCCGTCGTTCGAGATCTTCGTGCGGTAAAGATTGAGCGTCTCAAGGTTGGGAAGGCGGACCAACGTAGCGATGGAGGCGTCCGTGAGGTTGGTGCCTTGCAGATCGAGACGGCGGAGGGAGGTGAGGTGGAGGAGATGGGAGATCGTGTCGTCCGTAATGGCGGTGCCGTGGAGGTCGAGATCCTGGAGGCCCGTGAGCTTGGCGAGGGGAGCGAGATCGGCGACGAAGGTATCTCCGGCCCAGAGGCGTTCGAGGTCCGCCATCTGGCTTAGGGGCGTCAGATCGGTGATGGGGCAAAGGGTGAGGTCAAGGTTGCGGAGCTTGGGGAAGTGGCGAAGGCCGGAGCCCTGGACTTCAGCCTGGCGAAGGGCGAGTTCGCGAAGATTGGTTAGGGTACTGATCTCGTTGAGACCGGCGTCCTTAAAGCGGATGCGGTCGAGGAAGTGATCCGAGAAGGTGAGCTTTTCGAGGGTAGTGACGGCGGATAGGAATTTCAGCTGGGTGCTGAGGTCTTTGCCGCCATCGGCGTTACGATTCCAGAGCGGGCCGGGGAGGCGGAGTTCGCGAAGGGCGCGAAGACCGGACATACGTTCCAGGTCTTCGGGGACAGCGTTAACGGCGACCCAATCGACCATCTCAAGCTGGTACTCGGTGGCGGGGAGTTCTGCAACGTCGGTAAAGACCTGGCCGGCGATGCCCACGCGGCCTCCCTGCAGGATGGTCCAGCGGGCGAGCGCGTGGTCCGCCGGGGCGGCGTGGCAAGCGAGTGCGACAAGGAAAACGAACCCACGCATCAGATGATCTCGGAGAGCTTACGCTCCGCCGTAGGGAAGGCTTTTATGGGCGCGTTGAGGACCTCTTCCGAGAGCGTGAGATAGAGGTCGCCCAGGGTGCCGGTTGTGCGGGAATGTTGACCCATTTTGACGCCGCCAGCATGGCCAGCGAGAAGGAGCGAGAGATTGTTGTTCTTGTGGGCGTTGGCTTCGGCGTGCTCGTGGACGAAGGCAAGCAAGGTGTTGTCGAGCAGGGTGCCCTCGCCTTCGCGGATGGACTTCAGCTTGCCGAGCAGGTAGGCGAACTCGTCGACGTGCCAGCGGCAGATGTCGCGAAGGATGCGCATGCCGCGGGGGGACTCGACTTCGCCGTGGGTGTATTCGTGATGGCGCTGGGCGGTGTGGCCGAGCCAGGGAAAACGGGTGAGGCCCTGACATTTGGTGAGCATGTAGGAGGCGACGTGAGTCTGTTGCGACGCAAGAGCGTGGACGAGGAGATCGCTTTGCAGCTTGGCGATGCGGGGATAGTCGCGGAGGTCGCCGGCCTCGGCCGGGCGTTCAACGGCGGTGGAGTACTCGGGCGGGAGCGTCGCGATGGAGGTCTCGAGTTCACGCACCGATTGGAGGTACTCGTCGAGCTTTCGTTTGTCGTTGCCGCCGAGGCGCGACTGGAGAGACTTCGTCTGCTCCTGAACGGCGTCGAGGACGGACTTCTGGCGGGCGAGAGTAGCAGGGTCTTTGACGCCAAAGAGACGATCGAAGAGGCGGTGGGGGATCATCTCGGGCGGGAGAGGACGATCCCGGTCCGCCCAACTGAGGTTCCGTTGGATACTTTCGCCGAAGGACTCCTGGCAGACGCCGATCTGCAGCGAACGGAAGCGCGTGTCGCCACCGATCTTCTGGGCAATGGCTTGGTCGATGGACGGGCCGCCGGCGCCGCGGCCGGTGTAAGTCCGGCAGGAGACGACGGCGGACATGGACGGATAGTGGCTGTTGCCGGGGCCGGGGAGGCGGGCGGCGGCGGAGTCTAGGCCGGTGACGATGTGAATGTCCGAGCGGAACGGGGCAAGGGGTTGGAGGCAGGAGGGCAGGG
Organism: Bryobacterales bacterium; assembly: GCA_038215275.1. Classification (GTDB taxonomy): domain Bacteria; phylum Acidobacteriota; class Terriglobia; order Bryobacterales; family Bryobacteraceae. The sequence continues at coordinate 7,504 of JBBQRA010000141.1, forward strand.
CAAAATCGCCGCCGGTTTCGCGGGGAACCCAGTATTTCTCAGGGATGCCGTTGCCGTTGAACCAAAAAACAAAACGCTTCGGAATTGTTTTGGCAGGGCCGAAGGCGTAGGCGGTGCCGTTGGGGTTGAACATGGCGTCGAGCGGGGGAAGACCGAGGACGGCGCCCGCAGTGCGGAGGAGAGTACGGCGGGAGAGGCGGGTTTCAATGGGCATGGGATTCCTCGAGAAACGGTTGGGAGGTGACGATGGCCAGGACCAGTTCGCGGAAGCGGAAACCGGAGCGGGAGAAGCGTTCGAAGGCTTTTTCGATGTGAGGGAGGTCGGCGTCAGTTTCGGGACGGCCGAGGGCGTAGCGGAAGAACTGTTTAACGATGCAGCGCTGGCAAGCCGGGGTGCGGGCCAGGATGCCGCCGGCTTCGGCGGGAGAAGCAAAGTCGGAGTTCGCGATGCCGAGGATGGAGGCTTTCGTGTCGACTAGTAGTTCCGTGGGGACGCCATCGCGGCGGACGTTCTTCTTCTCCGTGTCGACGGCGGGATAGATGAGAGCGATCTGTTTTTCGCGATAGCGCCCGATGGCGTCGAACTGCTCGAAGCCGAAGCCGATGGGGTCAACAAGACGGTGGCAACCGGCGCAACTGGCGTTTGAGAGATGGACGGCTAGGCGTTCGCGATTCGTGAGGGGCTTATCTTCGGAGAGGGCCGGAAGGGTCGTGGAGACGCCGGGGGGTGGGGGCGGCACGATCTGACAGAGGAAGTGTTCCCGGACGAAAAGGCCACGGTCGGTGGGTGCGGTTTCGGCGGGTTTGGAAGTGAGGGTCAGAAAGCTGGCGTGGCCGAGGATACCCGCTCGCTTGGCGTTGGCCGGGAATTGGACGGGGGCGAACTCGGAGGCAGGTGGCGGGAGTTCGTAAAGTTGGGCGAGGGCGGTGTTGACAAAGCTGTAGCGGGCGGTGAAGAGATCGAGGAAGTTCTTATCGTTCCAGACGAGGTCTTCAAACAGGCGCGTCGTTTCGGCGAGCATCGCCTGAATGAGTTCGGGACCGAACTCGGGAAAGAGCTTGCGTTCGCGGAGTGCGCCCTTGACTCGATCGAAGCGGAGCCATTCGGCGAGGAATTGATTAAGAGCGAGGCGGGCGCGGGGATCGGCAAGGAGGCGGCGGGCTTGGGCCTCGATGTCGTCTTGGGTTGCGAGTTTCGCTTGGCGGAGGGTATCGTCTGGGGCCGTGTCCCAGAGGAGGTAGGAAAGGCGGGCGGCGGGTCCGGTGCTGGTGTGGAAGAGGAAGCCGGGCGATTGCAGCATGGCTTCAACAACGAGAGCGGCATCGAAGTTGGGCCCGAGAAGTTTGGTGTACGCGGAAACTTCCTGGGGTGTGAGGTCGCGGCGAAAGGCTTTCGCTCCGAAACTCCGAACGAAATGTTCAGGACAGGCGGGGTGGATCTTGTCGCAGAGGATGAGCTTGGCGAGGATGCCGGAGCGCTGGGCGTTGCGGGCTAGCTTGGCCGCGGCGCGGGCGTAATCCTCGGCCATGAGGGGCGAGATGGATTGGCCTGCGGCTTGGTTGGTGTAGCCGTTGATGAAGTCCTCGGCGGGGAAGGCATTGGCTGGACGGGTGCGATCGTGCAGAAGATCGGCGACGGTGTTGTTGTATTGAGAATGGGTGAGGCGGCGGAGGACGGTGGGAAGGGGCTGGGATTCGACTTTGAGGGCGGTAGTGGGAGCCGGAAGAGTAGCGAGCCAAGCGGTAAAGCGACGGAGGGATTCGTCTTCGGCTGAGCCTTGTTTAATGCGTTCGCCGCCACCGTGCGGGATGCGGTTGGTGGGCTTGCGCCAAAGGAGATCGTTGGCGGCGAGAGGCTGGAGGAGGCGGGGCAGGTCGACGGCACCGGTCGGGAATTGGAGGCGCGTCGTGGAGGCGACGCCATTCTCCGAATGGCAATCGCGGCACTGGGCCTGTTCCAGGATGGGGGCGATATCCGGCGGCTGCGCCGCGGCCGGCACAGCGAGCAGGAGGAGAAGCTTCCGTAGGCAGACCACGCGACACTAGTCTTATCAAATCCCAGCGCTAAGCGCTACGGTGGCAGCGGCATGGTACAAGAAAAGGCTATGGAACGCCGCTGGATCGTGCTGGGACTGTTATTTCTCGGGGTGGTGGTCAGCTATATGGACCGCGGAAACCTGAGCATCGCAGCGGTGCCGATCATGAAAGAGTTCGGGCTGACGCCGGCGCAGATGGGGTTGCTGCTATCGAGCTTCTTCTGGACGTACGCGGCGTTTCAAGTGCCGGGTGGCGCCCTGCTCGACAAGTTCGGTATCCGCAAGTTGTATGCCGGGGCGTTCCTGGTCTGGTGCCTGGCTTCAGCGGCCATCGGATGGGCGCGGACGTTCGAAGAGGTGCTGGCGCTACGGTTGGTGCTGGGCATGGGAGAGGCGATTGCGCCGCTGGCGAGCATGTCGTTTATCAAGCAGAACTTTGATGAGCGAGAGCAGGGGTTGCCGACGGCGATCTATGTAGCTGGTTTGACGATGGGCCCGGCGCTGGGGGCGCTGATTGGTTCGTCTCTGATCGAGTGGCTGGGATGGCGGGCGATGTTCATCGTGACAGGGTTGGGTGGATGCTTGTGGGTGGTGCCGTGGTGGCTGCTAGCGCCGCAGGGCGGGGCGGCAGTGGTGAGCAAAGTGGAGGGCTCATTGCTCGACTTCTTGAAGGCTCCGGTAGCGTGGGGGCTTTCGTTGAGCGTGTTCTTCTACTCTTACTTCTGGTATTTCGTACTGACCTGGGTGCCGGCGTACTTGATGCAGGTGCACGATTTTCCGAATTTGAAGATGGGCGTAACGATGGCGCTGCCGCTGGGGGGAATGGCGCTAGTGAATCTGGCGGGTGGAGCTTGGGCGGACCACATGCTGAAGGGTGCGGCGGAACCGCTGGCACTCCGCCGACGCTTCGTTTGCGTTGGATTCGGGCTGGCTTCAATCCTGATTGGACTGGTGTGGGTGGAAAAGGGAGGGCCGGTGATCTGGGTTCTGCTCGCTTCGCTGATGGGCGTCGGGATTGGAGCGGGCAATTATTGGGCAATGTCGCAGGCAGCGGTACCGCGGGCTTTGGTTGGCCGGGCGTTAGGCTTTCAGAACATGGTGGCGCAGTTGGCGGGCGCGCTGGCTCCGCTTGCGACAGGATACCTGCTCGGCAATGGGCAGGACTACACGGTTGCGATTTTGGTGGCGGGGGCTTGCCCGCTGGTGGCCGTGGGGGCGCTGTTGCTTTTTGTTAGAAGCGGCAGGCGGACGGATCCGATTTGAGGAAATACGCCTTGTAGTTTTTTGCTTTTTTGTCCATGCAGCCGGACAAGTTGAGGAGCTCTACTTTGCGGAACTGAACGGGATGGCTCTCGCTTTGCAGCGAGATCGAACCGGATTCGAGGAGCTTGCCGTCGGTCTTGACGCCGGGGTCGTGATTGGAGACATTGCCTCCACCGATCTGCGGGCGCTCATACTTGAGGACGGATTGGCCGTTGATAAAGTGCTCGACGGACTCGGAGCCTTTGACGAGGACCTCCGCCTGGACCCACTGCTCACCGTCGAAGGTGGGAGAGGTGGAATTGAGGCAATGAGCGGTAAAGAGCTTGCCCTCGCGTTCGACGTTGGTGCCGGGCGTGCAGAGGTTGGCGGTGGTGCGGGGGCCTTTGCCCAGGCCGCCGAGGAGTTGAACTTCGATGGAGATGGGGAAGTCCTGGTCCTTCTGCATGGTGGCGGCGGGCTGGCCGTGGACCATGATGCCGCTATTGCGGGTGGCCCAACCGGGGCCTTCGTTGGCTTGATTGCCGATGAAGCGGTACTCGAGGCGGATGCGGTAGTAGGAGAAAGAGTCTTTGTAGAAGATGTGGCCGAAGCGCTGGTTGAACTTGTCGTAGCCGTCGTAGCCGACGGTGAGGTATCCGTCCTGGACGCGGAAGGTCTTGGCGAAGTTTTCGCCGACGGGGTAACCGGTGATCTTTGGGGTCCAGCCGGTGAGGTCACGGCCGTTAAAAAGCGGGATCCAACCTTTAGCGGATTGGGCGAAGGCGGGGAGTGCGACGAGGGCGAGGAGGAGGAGTGACTTCACGCTTGCGAGTATATCGTGGAGTCAGCCGAAAGGTCGCGGGCGCTTCGCGTGGACTTGTGCTTTGATGCCCGCCATAGCTTGAATATCGATCTCTAGGCAAACAGGTCCGTCACCACCTTGCCCTTCACGAGTTCCCGCGGCTGGTTCAAGTGGTTGCGGATCTCCATCTCCGGGTCGATGCCGAGAGCATAGTAGATAGTCGCGAGAAGGTCGTTCGGATGAACCGGCTTCTCCTTCGGACTCGACGCCGTCGCGTCGCTTTCGCCGTACTGGACGCCGCGGCCGATGCCCGCGCCAGCCACCACCGCGCTATAGCAATAGGGCCAGTGATCGCGGCCGTCCGGGCTGTTGCTGTTGCCGCTGGTCGATACACCCATGCGCGGACTGCGGCCAAACTCGCCGATCGCAACCACCAGCGTCTCCTTCAGCAATCCACGGTCGTCCATATCCTGCAGCAACGCCGACAGGCTCCGGTCGAGCTTCGGGCAGTGCAAATTCTTGAGCGGACCGAAGTTGGCGGCGTGGGTATCCCAAGCGGTCTTTTCGGGGTCTCCATTGGCGACTGACGGCCAGTTGACCTGGACGAATTTCGTCCCGGCTTCAATCAGACGCCGGGCCATCAGCGTGCTCTGCCCGAAGGTGTGCAGGCCATAGCGTTCCCGCATCTTGGCCGACTCCTTCGTCAGGTCCATCGCGTCGCGGGCCTTGCCCGAGAGAACGAGATCGTACGCCTTCCCGTAGTATTCGTCGACGGCGGAGGCATTCAACGCCTTTTCGAGTTCCGGCATGGAGCCATTGATGCCCTTCAACAACTCAAAGCGATCTTTCAACCGCTCCGGCGGAATCTCCTTGCGAAGCGAAAGGTCTTCGAGAGTGACCTTCTGGGCAGGATCTTGATACATCCGGTACGGATCGTAGGCTTTACCGAGGAAGCCGGCTGCCCCGCCCTTGCCGATAATGCCGGACTCCTGCAGCGGACGCGGCAGTTCGACGAAGGGCAACATCGCATCCTTCATCGGCATCATCTTCGAGATGTGGCTGCCCGCGGTGGGGAAGTCAGCGGCGTTCGGCGGTTCGAGCTGGCCGGACGGTGAAACCTTATCCGGCGGATAGCCGGTGAGCATTTGGTAGATGGCCGCTGTATGGTTGAACAGGCCGTTCGGCGTGTAGCTCATGGAGCGGATAAGCGTCACCTTATCCATCGTATCGGCCATCATCGGCATGTGCTCGCCGATCCAAGTGCCGGGAATCTTCGTCTTGATGGGCTTGAACTCACCGCGGATGTTGGCCGGGGCGTTCGGCTTGGGATCCCAGATATCGATGTGACTGGGGCCGCCCTGAAGGAAGATCATGACGACGTTCTTGGCGTTGCCGAAGCCCTTCGCGCCGGCGAACTTGTCGGCCACGGCGGCGGCCTGTGCGGCCTTCTGCGAGAGGAAAAAGCCAGGCAGGTGAAGCCCCGCCAAGCCAAGTGATCCGATGCGAAGGAGTTCGCGGCGGGTGGGACCTTCACAGGTCTGTCCAGCGATGCGGCCAGGAATGTTCAACATGATCGTGCTCCTTAGTAACTGTAGAGGAAACCTTTGCTGTTGAGAAGGGCCCAGAGGAGGTCCTGTGCGCGCAGGGCGCGGGGTCCGCCGGAAAGGTACTTGATGCCGTAATCGGTTTCGGCTTTTGTGGGCGGCCGGGAGAGAGAGGCGAGGTAGAGGTCTTCAACCATGGCGGCATCAGACTTGCCGGCGAGAACGTTCTTTGCGACGCGGCCTTTCGGATGGGCCACCGCATCCGAGATGGTCTTGCCGTTAACCAGGTTGAGCGCCTGCGGCAGGCTGAAGTCCGTGCGGCGCTCGCACTCGCAGGCGGATTCCCGGGTGGGCCGGCCGAAGAGATCGAGGAACCCATCGGCGCCCACGTGAGGATCGAGGACTTGCGATGCGTTGGTTTCTTCCGGCACCTCAGGGAAGTTAGGCCGGGCGCCGGCGGCGGCAGCGACGGCGTCCATCAGCGGCTCAGCGTTCAGGCGGCGCGGCATGGCGTGCGAGAAGTTGTCCGCGTCGAGGGCATTCCATTCGTTGGTCTGGAATGCGGCCTGATACGTCCGGCTGCGAACGATGGTGCGCATCAGGTGCTGGAGATCAAAGTTATGGTCGGTGAGGTCCTTCGTTAAGGCTTCGAGGAGCGCGGGATTGACGGGTGGATTGGAGGCGCGGATGTCGTCGACCGGGTCGATGATGCCCTTGCCGAAGAAGTAGCTCCAAACGCGGTTGGCGACGGCCTTGGCGAAGAACGGGTTCTGCTTCGAGACGAGCCAATCGGCGAGGGCGTCGCGACGCTGTGGCCCGGCAGGGATCTTCGTCGGCGTCAACGAGGCAATCAGGAACTCGGGGGCGACCACGCGCGAATCCTTCGGGTGCTTCATCTCATAGTCAGCGCGCTGGTCGTAAAGGATCTCTTCGCCGACCTCATAACCGGGACGGAGCCCGACGGCGGAGAAGAAGGCCGACATCTGGTAGTACTGATTCTGCGTCCACTTTTCAAACGGGTGATCGTGGCATTGGGCGCAGACCATGCGGACGCCGAGGAAGACCTGCGTCGTCTTCTCCATGGTGGGCTTGGCGTCGCGGGTGGCGCGGAAGTAGTTGCCAGCGGGGTCGTCGTACGTGCTGCCGCGGCTCGTCAAGAGCTCATGGACCATCTTGTCGTAGGGCTTGTTGGCGGCGATGGATTCGCGAATCCATTCGCGGAATCCATAAGCTCCCTTCTCGCCGAGGAACTTGCGGGAGGACTGCAGGAGATCGCTCCACTTCACCGTCCAGTGATCGGTGAACGCAGGGCTGGCGATGAGCTTCTCGATGCGGCGATCCCGCTTCAGCTTCGATGGCGCCGAGTCAGCGAGGAAGGCGCGAACGTCATCGGGTGTGGGGAGTTGGCCCGTGAGGTCGAGCGAGACACGGCGGAGGAAAGCGGCATCGTCCGTCGCCGGCGACGGCTGGAGTTTCAGCTTTTGCAGCTTGGCGTCAATGTGCTGATCGATGTAGTTGTTCTGCGGGAGCTGCTTCCAGGCGAAGCCCGGCTTGGGATTGAGGATGGTTACCGGGATGGTCGAGAACTTTCCTTGATAGCGGACGAGCAGCGTAGCTTCACCGACGCGTTCGCCGGAGACCTTGGAGGCGGGATCGACCTTGGCGACGTCCGGGGTGTTCGATTCGACGGTGGCTTCGCTTGTCACGTCGCGGGTCTGGCCATCGGCGAAGCGGGCGGTCACCTTTACCTGCGCGGTGCCGCCGGGGCCGGTCATGGCGACTTCGGCCGGGGTGACTTCGAGCGCGGCGACGCTGTCCTTGGAGGGGTCGCCGTAGGGGACGCCCTGGGCGATCCAGTTATAGATGGTCGAGTAGTAGGGGGACTTCTTGTCGAAGCGGAGGCCGCCGCCATGGGCAACGGACTGCGTGGGCTTGGCGAGCATCAAGCTGCGGCCGGGCTCGGCGCGGTTGAAGCGACGGCCGGAGAGATCGTAGAGCAAAGCCTCGTAGTCGAACTGGGGATCGTAGCCGCGGAGCGAAAGCTTGAAGCCGTTCTTCCCTTTCGCGGCCCCGTGGCAAGGGCCGGAGGTGCAGCTTGTCTTGTTCAGGATCGGCGCGACGTCCCGTAGAAAGGTGACGGG
>JBBQRA010000142.1:0-15252 GCA_038215275.1 Bryobacterales bacterium
TAGTATCTTATCGGTCATTGCGTCAATAACCGATAGTGAATTTGAATCGAAGTTGTTGACACCGGCAAACGTCCCCCCAGAGCGCAACACAATCGAATTCGGATTCGTGCCCACGGCCATCCGGGTCAGCTCCGAATAGTCCCCCGTGTTTAGCACCACTAAGCTGCCCGGAGCCCCCGCCGGCGCACTGGTGACATACGCCTTCGTTCCCGTCGGATTAAAAGCCACCTCCACCGGGTTCGGCTCACTTCTCACCACCGCGCTCACCGTATCCGCAAGGGTGTCGATAACGTAAATCGAGCCGCTCGCCGTCGTCGCCCATCGCAACGAACCATCCGATGAAATCGCGATCTTCGACGGCGCCCCCGGTGTGCTGACTGTGGCGATCACCTGCCCCGCCGCCACGTCTATCACTGAAACCGAGTTCCGGGTTGCTCAGCCGGCTATCCGCGGTCGTGACGATCGAAACCGAATGCGAAGCCGCTTTCGTCATTGCCAGAAAACTCCTCGTTCGGAGGCACCGCGATCATGCTCGGCTGTTGCCCCAACGAAGCCTTCGATAGCACCGCAGTCCCCAGTGCGCCTAAGACGGCATCCCGGCAGGCTGCGTCAGGAACACGGAACACGGAGGCGAAATCCCCGGTAAAGTCCCGGTTCACGGGAACGCTGGTGTCGGCGCGCATCCGGAAGCCTGTAGACATCGCCATCCCCGTCTTCTTCCCGACCGCGAATGCCGTCGCCAACGGGCTCTGGCTATCCTTGCAGGCGCCTCCTTCCTTCCTGACGGCCACCGTTACCGAGTTGCTGACCGCCCCGCCGCTCCGCAAATGCACGGGCACGAAACAACCTTCCGGCGTCTCTGCGGGAATCTCGAAAACAATCTGGTCCACAGCCGCGCAACAAGTTTCCCTTACAAAGTCGCGGCGCGCTTCTTCCCGTAGAAGAAATAAATGGCCAAGCCAATCCCCAACCACACGAAAAATCGCACCCAGGTTTCGAGCGGCAAGCTCAGCATCAACAGGAAGCAGAAGAAAATCGAAAGCATCGGAATTACCGGCACCCACGGCACCCGAAAGCCCCGCGGCCGGTCCGGCTCGGTCTTGCGCAGCACCAGTACACCCACCGACGCCAGCATGAACGCGAACAGCGTCCCAATGTTGGAAAGGTCGGCAAACGTGCCAATGTCGAAGATCCCCGCCGGAATCCCCACCAGGAAACCGGCCACCCACGTTGCCGTGTGCGGTGTCTTAAACTTCGGATGAACCGTGGCAAAACGGTCCGGCAGAAACCGGTCCCGCGCCATCGCAAACCAAATCCGCGCCTGGCCATATTGGAAAACCAGCAGCGAACTCAACATCCCGATCACGGCGCCCGTCGAAACCACCACCTGCAAGTTATCCTTGCCGATCGATGTCAGCGCCTTGGCCACTGGCGCCGCCGTGTCCAGTTCCTTCCAGTTGATGACCCCCGTCAACACCGTCGCCACCGCGGCATATAGCACCGCGCAAATTCCCAACGTCATGAAAATGCCGAAGGGCAAATCCCGCTTCGGGTTCTTGCACTCTTCGGCGGCCGTCGAAATCGAATCGAACCCGATGTAGGTGAAAAAGACAATCGCGGCGCCGGTCAGTACGCCCGAAAACCCGTTCGGCATGAACGGGGTATAGTTCGCCGCATTCACCGATCCGGCCGCGCCGAACACGAAAATCAGGATAGCTGCGACCTTGATAAACACCATCACCAGGTTCGCCCGCGCCGACTCCTGCACGCCTTTCACCAATACCCAGGTCACACCCATCAGGATGAGCAGCGTCGGCAAATTGAACCAGGCCCCCGAAAACTCGCCGCCCACAATCATCGGCTGCGACAACACAAATGGCAATTCGACGCCAATCAGCGTCTTCAAAATTGCATTAATGTAGGCCGAGAATCCTACGGCTACCGCCATGTTCGAGACAGCGTACTCGAGAATCAGGTCCCATCCGATAATCCAGGCGATAATCTCGCCCATCGTCGCATAGGCATAAGTGTAAGCACTGCCTGCCACCGGGATCATCGACGCCAGCTCGGCATAGCAAAGCCCAGCCAATCCACATATCAGCGCGAGGATGATAAAGGAAAGCGCGACCGCCGGACCCGCCCCCGGGCGCCCAATCGTCGACACGGCGTCCCGCCCGTTCAATAACAGGTCGAGCACCGGCGCATGAAGGATGGAGTGCGTGCTTAAGGTAACGCCGGAAGCGGCGGTCCCGGTGAGGCTGAAAATCCCGGAACCAATTACGGCTCCGATGCCTAACGCGGTAAGGCTCCAGGGACCAAGGGACCTTTCGAGTCGCCGGCCTGATTGTTCCGAATCTGCGATCAGAGCGTCTATGCTCTTCTTACGAAACAACTGGCTCACGGCTGGAGCCTCCCGCGATGGATTCTTACCGCTTAGCGCTTACGGATCGTCTGACCCTTAATCAACTTCTTCACTTTCTTCTTCATCGAACCGCGGGCAACGGTTTCGGCGCGCTTCGGCTTGGCCGTCGCCTCAGCGCGGGCTTTACGCTTCAGTTCTTTGCGTTCTTTTCTATCGGAGACGTGCTTCGTATTCATTCGGAAATTTTCAATCCTGCGTATTTGGCGACGAGCTTCTTCAAGCCGTGACCGGCAAAACTCACTGTCAGTTTAGCATCATCGCCGTCCCCTTCTTGACGCAAGACGTTCCCACGGCCGTATTTCGCGTGATTTACCACCGCTCCAACGTAGTTTCCTGGCTTCCGGACAGCTTGGCGGGGCGGAGCAGGTGTAAACGGCACCTTGCTCGGCGCAATCATGGGCTTGCCGCCCGAGTTGGGTGGCGCTGGACGCTGATACTGTGGTGCCGCCTGCGGCGCCGGAGACGGTGTCCGTGGTGCGGGGGCTGAGTCCACTTCTGCTTCCAAGTCCTGCAGCCACGGCGGGCGGTCATCCTTCGGCTTCGGCATCGCCGCCGGCGCCGCGGCCTTCGCCGCAATGTTCGGCGGAACCTTCACGCCACGATCTTCAAAGTAACGCGCGATGTTGTCCACCGAGTTGTAGGTCTTCCCCGTGAACAAATTCTTCTTCACCGACTCCCGAACTTCCTCCCGTTCGAGGAACAACTCGACTTCAGCGTCGTCATCGGCGGCTGAAGAAGAGTTCGCCCCCGCCCGCAGCACCAGAGCCTTCGGCACCTCAGACAGGAACCTCGACGGCATCGTCGGCTCCGCCGGGCCTCCGCCGAACTTCCGGCGAAAGCGCGCCCAGGAAAGCGTCAGTTTCTGCTCCGCCCGGGTCATCCCGACATAGCAAAGCCGCCGCTCCTCTTCCATCCCGGCATCGTCGTTCAGGCTCCGCGAATGTGGAAACAACCCGTCTTCCATCCCAGCCAGGAACACCACCGGGAACTCCAACCCCTTAGCGTTATGCATCGTCAGCAGCGAGATCCGCGCCGTCTCGTCCAGGTTGTCCGAGTCGGCCACAAGCGCCGTATGGTCCAGGAAATCCGTAATCGTATCGCCCCGTTCGGTGGCTTCCGCGGCCGCATTCAACAATTCGGCGATGTTCTCGAGGCGTCCCTCCGCCTCCGGCGCCGTATCGGTCTCGAGCATCCGCCTGTAGCCGGACTCCTCAAAAACCGTCTTCAAAACCAGACCGATGTCGTTCGTCGCCACCGCCTGCTGGCAGACTTGGATCAACTCCCGGAACGCCTTCAGCGCACTCTCTGCCCTCGCGCCCAGGCTATGCTTCTGCAGCATGTCCCCAATCGCTTCCCACATCGAGATCTTGAACTGCGCCCCGTGCTGCTCCACTTGGTCGAGCGTCGTCTTTCCTATCCCACGCGCCGGCGTATTGACACAGCGCAGCAGCCCGATCGAATCGTCAAGATTCATCAGCAGCCGCAAATATGCCAGCAGGTCCTTAACTTCGGCCCGCTGGTAAAAGCTGAAACCACCCACGACGATGTACGGCCGCCCATACCGCCGCAGCGCTTCCTCAATCTGCCGCGACTGAAAGTTCGTCCGGTACAGCACCGCCGCCCGCGAATCCGGATTCCGTCCCAGATGTTTATCAATCTCGCTGGCGATGTAAAGCGCTTCGTTCTCGCCATCCAGCGCCTCATACACCGTTACCTTTTCCCCGGCGCCGGAATCCGTCCACAGGTTCTTGCCCTTGCGCTGCAGGTTGTTCGCCACCACCGCGCCCGCGGCATCCAGAATGTTCTTCGTCGAGCGATAATTCTGTTCGAGACGAATAATCTGCGCACCCGGATAGTCCTGCTCAAAGTCGAGAATGTTGCGAATGTCCGCCCCACGCCAGCTATAAATGGACTGGTCCTCGTCGCCCACCACGCAAACGTTATGCCGCATCTGCGATAGCAGCCGCATCAGGTCGTACTGCGAGCGGTTCGTGTCCTGATACTCATCAATCATCAGATACTCAATCCACTCGTTGTACTTCCTGCGCGTGTCCGTGTCGTAGGTCAGCAATCGCACCGACTCGAGCAGCAAATCGTCGAAATCCAGAGCATTCGCCTGCCGCAGCTTCGCCTCGTACTGCTCGAAGATCACAGCCAGACGGGACATCTTCGGGTCCTGCGTCTGCTTGTAAAAATCGGCCGGCGTCTCGTGCTGCGACTTCGCCCGGGAAATCGCGCTCAACGCTGCCCGATACTGCATGAATTTCTCATCCAGGCCCAGATTCTTGTAAATCCCCTTCATCATCGCCGTCTGGTCGTCGTCGTCGTAAATCAGATACTGCGGCGTGAAGTTCGGCCGAATATCGGCTAACCGCGCGCCATCCTGCCGTAGCAGCCGCACGCAAAACCCGTGAAACGTCGAAACGCGCGGCAAGCGCCCCGGATGCGACTCCTGCAGGATCCTGGCAACCCGTTCGCGCATCTCCCCCGACGCCTTGTTCGTGAACGTGACCGCCATCACGGCCAGCGGGTGCGTGCCCAGGTTTTTGATGATGTGCCCCATGCGATGGGTGATCACGCGGGTTTTCCCCGATCCCGCTCCCGCGAGAATCAATAGAGGACCGGAGGTGGCGGCAACCGCTTGCTGCTGCTGGGGATTAAGGCCGGAGAAAAAATCCATGAAGGTATAAGGGGACGATTCGAGCGTAGCACGAGGTGCTGGAACTTGAGTACTAGTACCGTAAGGTGATTGACTTATGACCCTTAGTACTATATTCATATTCTTATGCAGAAACAGGTCTTGTTCCCCCCGGCAGTCGCCCGGGGAAGCCGAGAGGATCAGCTTACCTACCTGCGGGAGCAGAAGGCTGGAATCGAGCACGTCATCTCCGTGTTGGAGCGCTTGGAGTCCGTCCGGACGCGTCCGCAGCGCGAGTCGGCGGCCTAGCCTCAAACAGGATCGGCAAATCGTGTAACCTACATGGGTGCAAGGTCGCCTATCTTCTCGGAGAGCACGAATTGGCCAGTCTTGGGTTAACGGCAGATCACGCAAACGTGGAGAGGGTTTTGGAAACCGTTCCTTCCGCGCGGGCGAAGGCCGCCATGCTGGTTGATTTCTCCCTGATTGAAAAAGCGCGCGAGGGAGATGACGCTGCCTTTAACCAGGTGGTCCAGGCCTATCGCCGCCGGATTCTCGGCACCATTTCCAGGCTCATCAGCCGCCGGGAAGATGTCGAGGACGTCGGCCAGGAGGTGTTCCTGCGCCTTTATTATTCCCTCGATCAATTGCGCGAACCCGAGATGTTCGAACCGTGGCTCTACCGCTTGACGGTGAATGCGGCTTACGACTATCTTCGGCGCCAGAAGCGGCGTCCCGAAGCACGAATGGCGGATTTAAGCGAGCAGCAGGTGGTGGTGGCGGACGCCAGCGCCAGTAAGCTGGCGCAAACAGAAGAGAATCGGAAGGGCCGCATTCGAGAGTTCGTGCATGCGCTCCTGGGTGGTGTCAGCGAAGAAGACAGAATCTTGCTGACCTTGAAAGAAGTTGAAGGGTTGTCGCTGAAGCAATTGGAAGCGATTTACAAAGTGAATGAGAACGCTCTGAAAGTTCGCCTCTTCAGGGCCCGCCAGCGGGTGTTGAAAGCGTTTGAGCGAAGCGAGTTAAACTCTTAGGTGATCGATATGTCGTCCAACCAAGATCCGGAAGAAAAATTGAATCAGCTGTTCGCCGACTACCGACGCGAAATGCCCGATTTCGAAGGCGGGGCAGAATTCGTGCCCGGCCTATGGGCGAAAATTGAAAGCCGGAAATCCCAAACTTCACTTTGGTTCACTTGGACCCGGGCAATCCTATCCGGGGCTTCGGTCGCTGGGATGCTTCTCATAGGTTTTAGTGTATGGTCGCCTTTTGAGCGATCCGTTTACTATGAAACTTCTTATGTTGAAGCTCTCGACGCCAGCGACGATGTCGTCGTAATGGCGTCTTTGCACCCCGCCTCTCCGTTCGAAACTAGTTCCGAGTAAAATATGGCCAGAAGTGATCGTAGTATTGGTCTATACCTGACGCTTGTCTTTGCCAGTGGCATCGCAATAGGCGCGGGCGGGTTCCAACTGTACCGGGGTCCGGCGGTTAGCGCCAGCAGTCCCATGCGCAAGAGCCCGGAAGAGTATCGCCGCGAATATGTAGGGGAAATGCATTCCCGCCTCCAGCTTGATGAGCAGCAGGTAAGCAAGTTGCAAATCATTCTCGAGAAAACTCACCAGGACTACAAGCGCTGCCGTGAGCAAGCCAAGCCCGAAATGTTACGCATCCAGAAGGAGCAAGTTGATTCCGTCAACGCTCTGCTCAAGGACGAACAGAAGCTCGAATACGAAAAGATGCGCGCCGAACGCGAAGCTCGCCGGAAAGCTCGTGGCGACCGTGGCGACGGCTTCTAAGCCGGCAATTCATCCCCCAAAACAGAAAAAGGGCTGATCGCGAAAGCGATCAGCCCTTTTTGGATTCTATGAGGTTAGACTACGCGGTCACTGCAGGAGCGACTTCGCGGGCCTTTTTGATTTCCGCCGACTTCTGCATCCGCTTGTTGAAGCGTTCAACGCGGCCCTCGGTGTCAATCAACTTCTGGCGTCCCGTGAAGAACGGGTGGCATGCCGAGCAAATTTCAACACGAAGGTCGATCTTGTTGGTGGACCGGGTCTGGAAAGTGCTGCCGCAGGCGCAGTTCACGTTCAAGAGATTATAGGCGGGGTGGATTCCAGCTTTCATGACCAAACCAGAATAGCACAGTTCCCCTTTCGTCGTCCGCAGAAACCGAAAGCCCCTGCCGGGACAAACCGGTCAGGGGCTTTCAGCTTATTGAGAGTGGGCTTCGTGCAGGGAGGGGTCGAGGTACCGCTTACGACTCCCTCGCCACTGATCGAGGCCTGAGCAAATAATCAGAGGAGCCGCTACTAGGAGCCAGCACCCTCCCTGCGCCCAGAAATACTGCCTTCTATAACCATGAAACTGGACCACCTCCTTTTTCAGTGATGAAAGCAGAATATCCCGGTCCCTCGCCGTTGTCAAGAGAAAATATGCAAGCACACCCCTATCCTTGGTGGTCCTATTCTCTGCCGCCGCTACAGGTGTAAAACACCAAAGAAAAAAGGCCCCATCCGAAGTTGAGGCCCCTGAAGTTAGCGGGGAGGCAATCACCGCCAAAGCGTATGCCGACATGGATGCAACTCGATGGCCATTCGGTAACTTCTTTTTTTCCCGTGCCCGCCCCCGTCGAACGAGACCGGTATTCCAGAAATGGGATACGGGGTACACTATTCGGGATGGCACGACGCAAAAGCCGCAAGGCGAATCCAGAACGCGCCACACAGGACGAACCGACACCGGACGTGGTTTTTGGGGCTCCCGAGCTGACTGTCGCCAGCGTCCCCTCCGCCAGGGTGGCGGTAGAACCTCTACCGGAGGGCGATCCCACTCCGCCCCCCACCCCCCGCCCGGTTTCCGGCGATGGCCTCCACGCCGCCTCCGGCCGTCGCGCCCTCGGCGGATTCTTTCTCTCGGGTCTCCTCTTTTCCCTACTCGGCTCCTTTCTTCCCTCCTGGGGCTACCACCTCCGCTCGGACTACTTCACCGTCGGCCTCTATTTCCTCTTCCTGAACTTCGGCGTCTACGTCGCCTTCCACTTCGCTCAATGGCTCCTGCCCCGCCGCGGCGTCCGCTTCGTCCTTGCTTTGGGCAGCGCCCTGGCCGTCGCTGCACTCGTCTACCTGGCTAGCGTCTCCGGCCCCGTCCCCCCATCGCTCCGCATGGCCGGCCTGTTCGGCGTCGGCTTGAGCGCCGCGATGGTGAATACCGCCATCTTCCATGCCATCACCTCGATGTACCGACACGATCCCGCCTCCACCATCAATCTCGCCGGTATCTTCTTCGGTCTGGGTTGCCTGGCCACGTCCGTCCTCGTCGCGGGAACCTTCAATACCTACAGCGCCGACGCCATCCTGCTGATCGTCGCCTGCATCCCCCTCTTTTACTTCCTCGCCTGGCTCCGCGCCGGAAAAAGCCCGGCCGCCCCAGTTGCCGAGTTCCCCAGCATCCAAGTCGCTATGCGCGATTTCCGCTCCCCAGGCGCGATTCTCTTCACGCTCCTCCTCTTCTTCCAATTCGGCAACGAATGGGCCATCGCCGGCTGGCTGCCCCTGTTCGTCGTCCAAAGGCTCGGAGCCAGCCCGGCCACCGGCATCGCCCTGCTCGCCTGCTACTTCGCCGCCCTCCTCATCGGCCGCATCGTCGCCCAAGCCCTCCTCCGCCGCATCAAGCACTCGCGGCTGCTGCTGTTCAGCGTCCTCGGTGCGTTCTTCGGCTGCCTGCTGCTCTCGCTCACGGCCACCATCGAAGGCGCCTTTGTCGCCATCGTCCTGGTCGGTGGCGGCTTCGCGGCCATCTACCCGCTCACCGCCGAAAGCATCGAACATCGCTTCCGCAGTTACCACCCCGGCTTCTATAACGGCATCTTCTCCCTCGGTCTAACCGGCGCGCTCCTCGCCCCCACCGCCCTCGGCTTCGCCGCTCACTATTGGGGTATCGGTAGCATCATGTGGCTCCCCCTGTTCGGCTCCATCGCCGTCTTTGCCCTCGTACTCGCCATCTGGCTCGAAGCCCGGCTCACCCGGACCTAAGTATCGGACCTTTTTGCCCCGAAGCACCCCGCAAGCGGGGGCGCTCCAGCGTGCAAGAAACCATTGCGCTTTTAGTTTAGTGTGATACGCTGTACTTACCTGATATGGAAAGGCTCATATATGGACCTCAATAAACTCACCGAGAAATCCCAGGACGCCCTCCGCGCCGCCCAGTCGCTCGCCGTACAACGCTCCAACTCGCAACTGGAAGTCGAGCACCTCCTGGTCTCTCTCCTCGAACAGGACGGCGGCCTCACCTCGAACCTGCTCAAAAAGGCCGGCGTCGCCATCGATAACTTCCGCTCCCGCGCCGAACAGGAGGTAGGCAAGCTCCCGGTCGTCTCCAAAGTCGACCAGGTCTACGTCTCCACCCGCATCACTAAACTCGTCGCCGAAGCCGAAGCCGAAGCCAAGCAGATGAAGGATGACTTCGTCTCCACCGAGCACTTCGTCCTCGCCATGACCGGCGACGCCGGCGCCACCGGCAAGCTCTTCAAGGAGTTCGGCATCACCCGCGAGCGCCTGCAAAACGCGCTCAAAGAAGTTCGCGGCACTCAGCGCGTCACCACCCAAACCCCCGAAGCCACTTACGAATCCCTCGAAAAATACGGTCGCGACCTCACTCAGATGGCCGCCCAAGGCAAGCTCGACCCCGTTATCGGCCGCGATGAAGAGATCCGCCGCGTCATCCAGGTCCTCAGCCGCCGCACCAAAAACAATCCGGTGCTCATCGGCGAACCCGGCGTCGGCAAAACCGCCATCGCCGAAGGTCTCGCCGCCCGTATCGTCCGCGGTGACGTCCCCGAAGGCCTCAAGGACAAGAAAGTGGTCTCCCTCGATATGGGCGCCCTCATCGCCGGCGCCAAATTCCGAGGTGAGTTCGAAGAGCGCCTCAAAGCCGTCCTCAAAGAGGTCCAATCCGCCGAAGGCCGAATCATCCTCTTCATCGACGAACTCCACACCGTCGTCGGAGCAGGGAAGGCCGAAGGCGCCATGGACGCCGGCAACCTCCTCAAACCCATGCTAGCCCGCGGCGAACTGCACTGCATCGGCGCCACCACGCTCGACGAATACCGCAAGCACATCGAAAAGGATCCGGCCCTCGAACGCCGCTTCCAGCCGGTTCTCGTCGAACAGCCCAGCGTCGAAGACACCATCTCCATCCTCCGCGGTCTCCGCGAACGCTACGAGATCCATCACGGCGTCCGCATTAAGGATTCCGCCCTTGTCTCCGCCGCTATCCTCTCCAACCGTTACATCACTGACCGCTTCCTCCCCGACAAAGCCATCGACCTCATGGACGAAGCCGCCGCCAAGCTCCGCACCGAAATCGACTCCCTCCCCACCGAGCTCGACGAGGTCCAGCGCCGCGTCATGCAGCTCGAAATCGAACGCGAGTCTCTCAAGAAAGAGACCGACCCCGGCTCCGTCGACCGCCTCGCCAAACTCGAAAAAGAGCTCGCCGACCTCAAGAGCGGCTCCGCTTCCCTGCAAGCCCAGTGGCAGAACGAAAAGGCCGCCGTCGACGGGCTCCGTAAAATCCGCGAGCAGATCGAAAACGTCAAAGCGCAGATCGAACGCGCCGAACGCGAATACGACATCGAAAAACTCTCGCGCCTCAAATACGGCGAACTCGTCGAACTCCAGAAGAAACTCGCTACCGAAGAAACAGCCCTCGAATCCGGCCAGAAAGGCCGCCTGCTGAAGGAAGAGGTCGACGAAGAGGACATCGCCGAAGTCGTTGCCCGCTGGAGCGGCGTCCCGGTCTCCCGCCTCCTCGAAGGCGAAATGCAGAAACTGCTCGGCCTGTCGAAGGAACTCCACCGCCGCGTCATCGGCCAAAATGAAGCCGTCGACGCCGTGGCCGACGCCGTCATGCGCGCCCGCAGCGGCCTCAAAGATCCCAACAAGCCCATCGGCTCGTTCATCTTTCTCGGCCCCACCGGCGTCGGCAAAACCGAACTCGCCCGCGCCCTCGCCGAATACCTCTTTGACGACGAACGCTCCATGATCCGCATCGACATGTCCGAATACCAGGAGAAGCACACCGTCTCCCGCCTGGTCGGCGCCCCTCCAGGCTACGTCGGCTTTGAAGAAGGCGGCCAACTCACCGAAGCCGTCCGCCGCCGGCCCTACTCCGTCATCCTGTTCGATGAAATCGAGAAGGCCCATCATGATGTCTTCAACATCCTGCTGCAAGTCCTCGACGACGGCCGCCTCACCGACGGCCAAGGCCGCACCGTCGACTTCAAAAACACCATCGTCATCATGACCTCCAACGTCGGATCCGCCCGCATCCTCGAATTCCGCGGCAGCTTCGACGGCGAACCCTACGAACGCATGAAGCGCATGGTCCTCGAAGAACTCCGCACCGGCTTCCGGCCAGAGTTCCTCAACCGCATCGACGAAATCATCGTCTTCCATTCGCTCGACGAAAAGCATTTGAAAGAGATCGTCCTCGTCCAGCTCGAAAGCCTCACCAAGCGCCTGGCCGATCGCAAAATCTCCCTCGAATTCTCCGAGGCCGCCCTCGATTGGCTCGTCCGCACCGGCTACGACCCCAGCTACGGCGCCCGGCCGCTCAAGCGCGCCATCCAGAAGGAAGTCGAAAATCCCCTGGCCAGAAAGCTGATCAGCGGTGAAGTCCGCGACGGCCAAACCGTCAAAGTCGAGCTTAATCCGTTACGGGGGGCATTGGATTTCAATCCTCCTGTATCCGCGATGGCTTGACGCGCATCAAACCTGACAGGAGATCACTAAAATGACCACCAACGAAGAGTTGAAAACCCTACCTGTCCTGCCGCTTAAGAACACCGTGCTGTTCCCAGGGCTGATGTTGCCCCTGTCTGTAGGCCGGAAATCGACGCAGGCGGCAGTAGACGCGGCGTTGGCGGCCGAAGGCAAAGAGATCCTGATCGTCTCCCAACGGGACGCCAGTATCGAAACCCCCACCCAGGACGACCTCTACGGGGTCGGCACCACCGCCATCATCCGCCGCAATAGCCGCTCGAACGACGGCTCTTGGGAACTGATGGTGCTCGGCGTCGACCGTGTCGCTGTCGTCAAGGTCAGTAACGACGAAGGCTACCTCCGCGCCCGCGTCCGTCCTCTGCCCCTGCCTGAAGACGTTGGCACCGAGGTCGAAGCTCTCGAACGGACCATCCTCGAACTCGCCTCCCGCGCCATCTCCCTTGCCCACGGCGACGGCACGCCCGACCTTGCCAAGCTTCTCTCCGGCCAGGAAGACGCCCTCCGCATGGTCTTCCTGCTCGGCTCCATGATGTCCCTGCCCGTCGAAAAGGAGCAGTCGCTCCTCGAAGCGGAAACCAAGGTCGACGCCCTCCGCCTTCTCCACAAGTACCTCTGGCACGAAGTGCAGGTCCTCGAACTTCGCTCCAAAATCACGAGCGAAGCCCGCAGCGAGATGTCCAAAGAGCAGCGCGAGTACATGCTCCGCCAGCAGATGAAGGCCATCCAGCAGGAACTCGGCGACGGCGAAGAGGGCTCCGAAATCGACCAGCTCCGCGACCGCCTCGAAAAGACCGAACTCCCCGAGCAGGCAAAGAAAGAAGTGCAACGCGAGCTCAAAAAGCTCGAGCGCACCAACGCCAACTCGCCCGACCACCAAGTCTCCCGCGGCTGGATCGAGTACGTCCTCGACCTCCCCTGGACCGCCACCACCGTCGACAACCTCGAAATCTCGAACGCCCGCGCCATCCTCGACGAAGACCACTTCGAACTCAAGGACGTGAAGGAACGGATCCTCGAGCACCTGAGCGTTCTCCAACTCAACCCGGACGCTAAAGCGCCCATCCTCTGCCTCGTCGGGCCCCCCGGCGTCGGCAAGACCTCGCTGGGCCAATCCATCGCCCGCGCCATCGGCCGCAAATTCGAACGCATGAGCCTCGGCGGCATGCACGATGAAGCCGAACTCCGCGGCCACCGCCGCACCTACATCGGCGCCATGGCCGGCCGGCTCATCCAAGCTATCCGCCGCGCCGGTTCGCACAACCCCGTCATCCTCCTCGACGAAGTCGACAAGGTCGGACGCGACTTCCGCGGCGACCCCACCTCGGCGCTCCTCGAGGTCCTCGATCCGGAGCAGAACAAGACGTTCCGCGATAACTACCTCGACTTGGACTTCGACCTCTCGAAGGTCATGTTCATCACGACCGCCAACTCGCTCGACACCATCCCCCGGCCGCTCCTCGACCGGATGGAGATCCTCCGCCTCAGCGGCTACTCCGAAGAGGAGAAGGTTCAGATCTCCCGCAAATACCTCATCCCCCGCCAGTTGAAGGAAGCGGGCGTCACCATCGAGCAGTGCGAAATCAGTAACGCCGCGCTCCGCCGCATCATCAGCGGCTACACGCGGGAAGCCGGCCTCCGCCGCCTCGAAAGCACCATCGCCAAGGTCATCCGCAAGGTGGCTCTCAAGATCGTCGAGAACACCCACAGCATCGTGGCCGTCGAACCCGAGCATCTCTATGATCTCCTCGGACCCGAAGCCGTCCCGCCCGAAAAGTTCCGCAAGGACCTCCCGGCCGGAGTTGTCACCGGCCTCGCCTGGACGGAAACCGGCGGCGACGTCCTCTATCTCGAAGCCACCACCCTACCCGAAGGCAAGGGTCTCACCATCACCGGTCAACTCGGTGAAGTCATGCAGGAATCGATGCGCACGGCTCAGAGCTACATCTGGTCCCACGCGGAAGATCTCGGCATCGAACCCGATTCGTTCAAGAAGCATGGCCTACACGTCCACGTCCCCGCCGGAGCCATCCCCAAGGATGGACCCTCCGCCGGCATCGCCGCCGCCACCGCCATGACTTCGGCTTACACCAAACTGCCCGCCCGTTCTGACACGGCCATGACCGGCGAAATTACCCTAACCGGCCTCGTCCTTCCCATCGGAGGCGTCAAGGAAAAGGTGCTCGCCGCCCGGCGTGCCGGCATGAAACGGGTCATCCTCCCCGCCGCCAACGAAAAGGATCTCCGCGAACTCCCGGATGCCGTCCGGAAAGAGCTCTCCTTCCTCTTCGTCGAACGCGTCGAAGATGTCCTCGCCGCCATGATCCCCGGCCTCGATGCCAAAATCGCGTCCGCGGCCGCCTAAGGCAGTCGCCTGTTGCGAAAATGTAACTAAATTGAAATAATCACCTCGTGGTCCGCCTCGGGGTGATTATTTTTTTGTCCGCTACTCTCCTCTCCGCTCAGGATGTGGAATCCCTCCATCAGTTCAACGCCATCCTCAAACCCACCGGCAAGCTGACCGTCCAGGGCCACCTCAGAGTCCGCTCCAACGACAACATCTCCAATCTCTTTCAGTTCCGCGGAGGCCCCCTCGCCTACTACGCCCTCAAGCCCCGCTTCAGCCTCATGGCCGGTTACTACTACATAGGCCAGGAAGTCCGCTTCCGCGGAGACATTGACGCGTTCCACCGAGGCTTCGGTGGAGTCCAGGCCCAGTTAATCAAGACCCCGAAGATGGTCCTCGAAACCCGCACTCTCGTCGAACGCTTCGTCTTCACCCCGGAGGGCGACTTCACCCGCGGCCGCCAGCGCTTTTACTGGCAACGCCAAGGTACACGCTTCATGCCCTTCGCCTCCATCGAAGGCCTCTACGCCCAACGCCGCGGCACCGTGCGCCTCGGCCTCGGCTTCCTCCGCCAAGTCTCCCCCACCCTGCAGATGGGCATGGGTTACGAGATGCGCCAATACGCTAACGGCGCCATCGGCCACATCGTCACAAGCAACGTCCAGTTCATTCAAAAGCGAGATAACTAACTATGTGCGCAAGGACGAAGATGGATTCACTCCCGCGGCCAGTCTGAGGTTGGACTGGGCGACTTTCGACTATCTGCCGGAGGGTTATCGGAATCAGTCGAATACGAGAAATAACGCTTTGGCGAATGAGCTGAACCGCAACGTGCCGAGGCCGTTTTTTCTGAGCCACTTCGAGTCGCTGCGGACGTCTAAATCGGTGCTTTACCAGCACCTGTCCACCCTGGGACGGTTCACGAGCCCGACGATTCCGAAGCACCAGTTGCTGAGGGAGTTCCCGCAGATGAACGGGCTATTCAACAACGCCGTTCCGACGGGCAAGGCTAGCCGCGATTTCTCACAAAGAGCTAGCAAAAAGCGCCGTCTCTGGCATAACG
>JBBQRA010000143.1:0-15246 GCA_038215275.1 Bryobacterales bacterium
AAGAAAGGAGCCCGAAAACACCACCCCAATCCTTTAGGCTCATCCTTCAATGAGAAAATGCTGCAGCAGTCTTGTCCGCACTAAGACGCCGCCGATTCTACTCCATGTCTTACAGTGTTTTGACACTCACCCCAGTCAGCACTTCGACGTCGGATTGCGAGAGCCCGGTCCGTTCACGGCTCGCCCGCACTTCGGTCGCCTCCACCACGAAGGATCTCGCCGGCATCCGCTCTGCACGCAATATGGCGCCACCTTCACGGATGCAGTCTACTAACTCTTCAAACTACTTCGCGTCCACTTCCAGACCCTCCTTGCATCACCTCGACCAGTCATACGCCACTGACGTAGCAACGCATGGAGGTCCTCAAGGCAGGCGGAGTTCTGGGCCTTCGGGGCCCGCCAAGCCGTCGAAATCGACCTCCCCGGGAGTCGTTCCGCACTCCACTTTCACCGCCTTGGCAATGCTAGCTTCCTGACGGTCACTTCTGCATGGAATCAGCCGCCCACGAACTGCCGTCGATAACGAATCACGCCGCCCCAAGGTCGGTTTGCTCGAAATCGTCGCCCTTGTACAGCAGTCTTGCTCCAGCCAGCTTCGCCACAGCGTAAGAATTGCAGTCGCCCAGATTCAACGCCGCCCGGTGCTGCCCCTTGCCGTAACGGCGATAGGCCTCCATCGCCTCCAACGCATGGGCGGCCGTGAACGGGACAACGCGGACCGTCCAACGCTCCAACAGCGAGAGCAACGCGGCAACGCCCGCGGTGCCTTGCCTGCTTTGCAGCACGATCCCCGCTTCGGCCAGAGTCGGCGCACCAACCAACAGTTCCTTCGCGGAGTTAAGGGTCACCGCAAAGTCCGTCACCGGATTCTCGCCGAGTAGCACCGCCAAAAGAACCGACGAGTCGAGCACCACGACCCGCGCCGCATTACTCCCAAAGGGCATCCATCTCTGCCTTGCTCACCGGCTTGCCTTGAAATTCAGGTTTCGTACTTGGCCAAATCGATTGCTTCAACCACTCCTGGATGCCTTCCGTCCGCAGCCTTACAGTCTTTTGCAGACTCTCCTTGCGGTCGAGCAAGGCCCGCCGGATGGCCTCCGTCTTGCTCTCTCCCGTCAACGCGGCTACCTCAGACGCCAATCGCTCGACTTCCAAGTTTTTTATGTTGAGACCCATGGTAGACTCCCAGTCTCATTCTACCATTCGGCTGCTTCCGGTTCTCCGCGGACCCAAACCAAATCATTGAACTGCCGGCTTGCGGAAACAAAACCCAAAATCGCCGGTGACAGCCCGCCCGTAAAAATATGTTGTTTGTTTGCAACACCGGCCTCCTCCAAACGGCCCAAATCGCTTGACACCACCCGTATAGTGAAATCAGAAAAGCCCACTGCGCCCCAATCGGCCCAGTGGGCTTTCCCATTTCTACCCCTGGAGAATTCGCATGAACACCAACATCGACTCGGACGAACCCATGACCCCCGAAGAATCGCTCAAACTCCTCCTCGACGAAGCCGACGAACGCTTCGCCAAGCTGCAGGCCGAAGACGCCGTCGCCTACCAACACGCCGTCAATCGCGCTAATGCCCGGAAGTCCACCGGACCGCGCACCGTCGCCGGCAAAGCCGCCTCCAGCCAGAACCGCCTCACCCACGGCCTCTGCTCGAACCGCCTCCTCGTATTCGGCGAAACGCAAGCCGAGTTCGACGCCCTCCAAGCTGAAGTGCGATCCAGTTTCGCCCCCATCACCGCCGAAGAAAGCCTCCTCACGAACCAACTCGCCGAAGCCCTTTGGCGGTTCAGCCGCGCCCGTCGCGTCGAAGCCAAAACCTTCGACTACCTCATGGAGTCGACCAACGTCATCCTCAGCCGCAACGGCACCCGCGAAACCGGCCAATCCACCGAAGCCAAACTTGGCGCCTGCTTCGTCGATGCGACCCACCACCGATCGTTCGCCACCCTGCAACGGTACGTCACCGCCGCCGAACGGTCCTATCGCCAGGCGCTGAAAGCTGTCCAGGATGCCATCAAACGCCGCCAGTCCCAGCCGCAACCGGTCGCCGCCCCCGAACCCGTCGTCGAAAAACCCAAAGCCGCCGCCGCGGGCCAGTCCATCCTTCCCGAGATTGGCTTCGAACCGCAATACGTCCCCAACCATCCGGAAAACGCCCCGGCTTACACCGACCGCTGCTGACTTGGCTTCGAATCGTAGAACTCCGCCGCCTTCGAACCGCAGTTTGCTCTTTGACAACCCGCCAATTTCACCCGGTTCGCCCAAAGTGTGTCCGCCGGCTAGGCAATATGAGCCCCCGTCGTGTTCACATACACCGCGTAAAGCGACTGGCTGGCCGCCATAAATAGCCGGTTCCGCCGCGCCCCGCCAAAACACACGTTCGCGCAGCTCTCCGGCAGCTTAATCAACCCGATCCGCTCGCCTTCCGGCGTCACCACCTGCACCCCAGGCCGCGCGCCGCCCCAAATGTTGCCGTCCACGTCGCAACGAATCCCGTCCGCCGCCGAAGGCGTCTTCGTCACCGGATTGTCCAATACTATCAACCGTTTCCCACCCGTCAATCCGGTCCCATTGACGGTCCAAACCTTGATGTCGCGGCCCCCGGCACCCGTATCGGCCACATAGAGCTTCTTATAGTCCGGCGAAAAGCAAATCCCGTTCGGCCCGCTCACCTCGTCCGTCACTTTCGTAATCTGGCCCGTCTTCCCGTCCACCCGGTAAACGGCCTCCTTCAACTCCTTCGGAGCCTTGAAGCCCTCATAGTCCCCGTTGATCCCGTACGGCGGATCCGTAAACCAGATGCTCCCGTCCGGATGTACCACCAAGTCATTCGGCGAGTTCAGCCGCTTGCCCTCAAACCGCTCGGCGATCACACTCACCGTCCCGTTATACTCATAACGCACCACCCGGCGGCCCCCATGCTCGGCCGACAACTGCCGCCCCTCAAAGTCAAACGTGTTCCCATTGCTGAACCCCGACGGATTCCGGAACACGGTCACCCGCCGGTCGTCCTCTATCCAGCGCAACTGCACATTGGCCGGAATGTCGCTCCACACCAGATACTTCCCCACCCCGTTCCAAGCCGGCCCCTCGGCCCACGACGTGCCAATATGCAGCCGCCGGATGCTCGTGTTCCCAATCATGTACCGCCGGAATTTCGGGTCCAGCGCCTCAATGTCCGGGTCCGGATACTGGATCGGCTGCTGCCCCGTCCAGTCCCGAGGCGTCTGCGCTGCTAAGGCGCCCGCCCCCAACAATCCCATCAACCCTCTTCGCGTATACTCTCGTTCCATAAGCCCTTATCTATATCGCATATGCCCCTCCTCGCTCTAGCCCTCCAGATTCTCACCCTCTCCGCCGCGCCCGATCGCGTCACCGGCGGCGACGTCCTCGTCCGTATCGAGCCCGCCGATTCCCAGCGGCTCACCGTCCAGCTCAACGGCCGCGACATCACCAGCGCCTTCCGTCCCGCCGGCCGCGCCCTCCTCGGCCTCGTCACCGGTCTCCGCCTCGGCCAGAACACCCTCTCCGCCGGCGGCCAGCAGCTCTCTCTCACCAACTTCCCGGCCTCCGGCCCCGTCTTTTCCGGCCCCCAGCAGCAGCCCTTCGTCTGCGAATCTGCCAGCTTCCCCCTGCCCGACGGCGGCCTCCTCGGCCCGCCTCTCGATGACGACTGCACCGCCCGCACCGAAATCACTTACATGTATCGGCCCACACCCCACGGCCCGCTCAAGCCCCTCCCGTCGCTCACCGCGCTGCCTGCCGACGTCGCCCGCACCACCACCACCCTAGGCCGCACCGTCCCCTACATCGTCCGCATCGAGACCGGCACCCGCAACCGCGCCATCTATCAAACCGCCGTCCTCCACGACCCCACGGCAGAGGCCCCGCCCTCGCCCTTCGCGCCCCCCGCGGCCTGGAACCAGCGCCTGCTCTACTCCTTCGGCGGCGGCTGCACCAGCGGCTGGTTCCGCCAGGGCGGCAAGCTCAACCTCCCCGTCAACGACGACATCGTCGGCCGCGGCTACGCCGAAGCCGCCGCCACCCTCAACGTCTTCGGCACCAACTGCCAGGACGTCACCGCCGCCGAAACCATGATGATGGTCAAGGAGCGCTTCATCGAGACCTACGGCCCGCCCCGCTTCACCTTCGGCCGCGGCGGCTCCGGCGGCGCCTACCAGCAGATCCAGATCGCCGACAACTACCCCGGCCTCCTCGACGGCATCATCCCCAGCGCCACCTTCCCCGAGGTCCTCGAAACCACCCAGTTCCTCATCGACGCCCAGCTCCTCGACGCCTACTTCTCCCGCGCCTCCCTCACTGAAGAGCAGAAACGCGCCATCGGCGGCCACGCCAACCTCAAGAACATCTCCGGCCCCGCTGGAGGGGCCGGCCGCATCAACCCCGAAAAGTTCTGCCCGCCCCAGCTTCCCGCCGAGCTCCGCTACCACCCCGTTCTCCACCGCGCCGGCGCCCGCTGCGATATCTTCGACCACAACGTCAACGTCTACGGCCGCGACCCCCTCACCGGCTTCGCCCGCCGCGCCGTCGATAACACCGGCGTCCAATACGGCTTGGCCGCGCTCAACTCCCGCGCCATCACCCCCGCCCAGTTCCTCCATCTCAATGAGCGCATCGGCGGCTATGACAACGACGGCAACCTCGTCCCCGCCCGCGCCGTCGCCGACCTCGCTGCGGTCAAGACCGCGTATCAAACCGGCCGCATCGCCCACGGCGGAATGGGCCTCGCCAAGGTGCCCATCATCGACGTCCGGGTTTATCAGGACGGCAACCCCAATGGCGACGTCCATCTCAAATATCACTCCTACGCCTTCCGCGAGCGCCTCCGCCGCGCCAATGGCACGCTAGCCAACTACGTCATGCTCCTCAGCGACAACGCGCACAACCAGGCCGGCTACGCCATCACCAGGATGGACGAATGGCTCACCTCCGGCGTCAAGCCCGCCGATCTCGTCGACAGATGCCATTCGCCCTCCGGTGAGCCCATCGTCGAGCCCCAGACCTTTACGGGAGGCCGCTGCAACGAGTTCTATCCGACGTATCCGTCCCCCCGCATGGTCGCCGGAGGACCCGTCACCAACGACGTCCTAAAATGTCAGCTCAAGGCCGTCGACCTCGCGGACTACCAAGCGGCATTCTCCACTGACGAGCGAGAGCGCCTCGGCCGCGTTTTCCCCTCCGGCGTCTGCGACTGGTCCAAACCGGGCGTCGAGCAACAGAAGCCCGTAGGCACCTGGCTGCGTTACTAGTCGCGGCCCTGGAAACGGATAATCTGCCGCCGGTCTTTCTTGGACGGCTTGCCCTCCGGGTAAAACGGCATCGCCTTCCGCGCCTCGATGGCCAGTTTCCGCCGCTCCTGGCTCTCCGGCGGCTCGTTGTAGAGGGTCTGCGCCACCGCGGCCGGACCCCGCATTTCGCTCAGACCGAGCACCTCGACGTCGTACTCGCCGGCCTCGCTCTTGATGTGCAGCTTGTCGCCCACGCGGACCTCCCGCGCCGGCTTCGCCGTCTGGCCGTTCCATTGGATGCGGCCCAAATCGCAAGCTTTAATAGCGAGGGCCCGGGTCTTGAAGAACCGGGCCGCCCACAACCATTTATCGATCCGCATCACCGCGGGAACTGCGACGCGTCGATGCCGGGGATAATCCGGAGCGCGTTCTTGTAGTAGAGCTTCTTCAGCACTTCGTCCGGCAAGTCCATGCCGTACATCTTCCAGAAAGCATGGCGCTTCCGGTAGTAGTCAAAGTACTCATCGGAAGTCTCAAACACCCTGAAATACGTGAAGTACTCACTGGTCTCCCAGATGTCCTTGCCGAACAAAACCCGGTCCTGATACTTCGTAAACCAGGCCCGCGCCGTCTTCGGCTGCCGGCCGAGTTCGGCGAGTACGGCGCCCACTTCCGTGAGCATGTTCGGGTACTTGTCCATCAGCTTGCCGAGTTCGCCGAGGTCGCCACCCAGCCAGCCCAAATGGGCGTTGATGAACGTGGTCTTCGGATGACGCCCGATGCGCGTATAGAGCTCGCCCATCAACGTCTCCCATGTCGGGTACTTGTCTGGTGGACGGTAGCGGCTCGGAAACTGCTTGAGTTCGAGCCACCGCTCGTTCTCCTTGTCCCAAGGCTGGAAGAACTGCCGCGGCTCGGCGGTATGGATCAGAACCGGCACTTTGTACTTCGCGCAGATCTCGAAGGCCTTGTCGAAGCGCGGGTCGTCGATCTTGATCCGCTCGCCGCTCTTAATCCGCAGGTCCATGCCGAAGTTCTTGAAGAACTTCAAGCCCTGAGCTCCGTTTTTTATGTCCTGCTCGAGTTGCTTGGCGACGATGTCCGGGTAGTCGGGGGCTTCCATGTCCTCAAAGTTCAGGTTCGCGAAGATGACAAAGCGCTTCGGGTAGTTGCCCTTCATGTTGTCGACGGTCCGCTTGAGACGGTCGCCGTAGCCGCCAGACAGGTTCACCATCACTTGCAGATTCAGACCGTCCATATCGGCCACGAGCTTGTCGAGCGCGGCCTTGTTCATCTCGCCGCGCTGATGGTTGTGGACGTCGATGAATGGATATTTGGCCCGTTTTACAATGTGTTGGTCGACCACCAACCCCGATTTCGGATTGTAGTCCTCGAACGGAATCACTGCACTTTTATCAGGACGAGGAAATTCCGGCTGCGCCAGCAGCGCCACCGGCATCACCAGCAACAGAGCCTTTTTCATTCCTTGCAGTATAGGCCTAGGGCGCAACGCCGAGCAATGCCGCCACTTGATTGCGGACCTCTTCGGTGAGGGCGCCCTTGTCGCGGTTGCCCAATCCTTCGGTGGAAATTGGCGTGCCAATGCGAACGACAACTGTGCCGCCGCGGACGGCCACGCCGTGCATCGGCAGAATGTCGCGGGTGCCTATGAGGCCGAAAGGAACGATTGGCGCGCCGCTCTTGATTCCGAGGATCGCAGCTCCTTCCTTGAACGGTTCGAGTTCTCCATCGGTGCGTCCACCTTCCGGGAAGATCAAAATCGAAAGCTTCTGTTCGCGGATCTTGGCCCCGGCGAGCGTGAGACTTTTCACAGCTTCGCGAGGATTATCGAGCGAAACCGAAATATGCCCAGCGGTACGCAGGTGCGTTCCCATGAACGGAATCGTGAACAGTTCGCTCTTGGCCATGAAGCGGAAGTTGTACGGCAGAGCATGGAGCAGCGCCGGGGTATCGGAGTAGCTGCGATGGTTGCCGGCGAAGATGTAGTGAGCCTTGGGATCCAGGTTCTCGAGTCCCTCTACGACCATGTGCATGCCCATGATCTTCGTCAGCATCCTGCCCCAGAACTTGGCACAGGCAATCTGCTTGGTTCCATCCTTGTCGAACGGGATAAGGCAGTAGCTGATAATGCCCATCACCACCGTCGCAACGACGATCATCGGATCGGTAAACAAGATAGTACGAAGCAGAGCGAAAGACATTTTATTGGACAAGAAGAGCGCGTGCCTCTCCCACTAAGTAGAGCGAGCCAGTGATGAAGAGCACGTCGCAGGTGCGGGGCAGGGCGAGGGCTTCGCCGAGGTTAGCCGCGGCGCGGGCGCCCGGGTGGGGCGCGAGTTCGAGCATCGCTTCCGGGCGTAAAGCACGAGCCTGGGCCGGGGCGGTGCAGATAAGTTCGTCTACCAGCGGGAAGAGAATGGACGATATCTCCTCGAAAGCCTTGTCGCGCATGGCGCCGAAGATCATGCCGACGCGTTGGCCCGCGTAGTGCTGCTGTATGTAGAGCGCGAGGGCCTTGGCCCCGGCTGGGTTGTGGGCGCCGTCGAGGATGATGAGGGGGTCGCGGCTGATGGTTTCGAGGCGGCCGGGCCAGACGGCGTTGGCCATGCCGCCGAGGGGGACGCCCAGCAGTTGGAGGGCGCGGGCGGCGGTCTTCGAGTTCTCCACCTGATGCTCGCCAGGAAGGGGACACGGCACGGGGCCGGTCATTTCCGAGGAGTAATATAGCGGCACATTGATTTCGCAGGCGCGGGCCTCGATCACGGCGAGGGCCGCGGGCCGTTGCGCGGCGATGACAGCGGGGACGCCGGGCTTGAGAATGCCGGCCTTCTCAAAGGCGATGGACTCGATGCTCTTGCCGAGCCAGTCTTCGTGGTCGTAGTCGATGGGGGTGATGACGCAGAGTTCGGGTTTGACGAGGTTGGTGGCGTCGAGGCGACCGCCCAAGCCGACTTCGACAACGGCGCGGTCGACGTTCTGGTCGACGAATACCTCGAAGGCCATGAGGGTGACGGTCTCGAAGTAGGACGGGTGGTGGGCAATGCTGCCATCCGCGATCAGACGGAGAGAGGTGCGGTGGACGATGTCGAAGGCGTGAGCGAACTGCTCCGGCGTGATCGGTCGGCCATTGATCTGGATGCGTTCGGTGGGGTGGACAAGATGCGGGGAGGTGTACAAGCCGGTCCGGATGCCGGCCGCGCGGAGGGCGGCCTCAATCATGGCGCAGGTGGACCCTTTGCCGTTAGTCCCGGCGACGTGGACGACGGGGGGCTGGGTGCCATGAAAACCCATGGCTTGCCAGAGCAGGCCGACGAGTTCGAGGCCCAGCTTGGCGGACTTCAGCTCATTGCCGAGTGTGTACAGGTACTCGACGCTTTCCGGGTAGTTCCGCACGAGAGGTTAAGCGTGGGTGGTGTGCTGGCAGCCCATGTTCTGCGGGGATGGGACGCGGCCGCCTTTATTCAGTTCGAGGATGCCGATGTTGGTCTGATAGTAGATGCGAGAGGTCCAACTTTTGGCGAGGCGGAAGAAGCGGGGACCGGGCGCGTCGCCGGCCACGTCCAGCGTCTTGAGCATGGCCACTTGCTGCGCCTCGGTCAGTTTGACGAATGGGGCGGCGTGGGTCTTTATGGAGTGGCCGTCGAGCCAGTGGAGGCCGTCGAAGAAGGCATCGCGCTGGGCGACGGGGCCGGCGGCGAGGAGACGGTCGAGCCAGCGATTGACGAAGGCGGCTTTGGCGCCGGGGGTATCGGTCGCAGGGATGATAAGTTCGGTGAGCACGACGACGGTGTCGTTCGTATGAGCGTCGAAGAGCTCGGGTTTCCATTCCGGCGCGGCGGAGATCTGCGCCAATGCTCCGGCACCGGCCAGAGGAAAGGCACTGCCAACCTGCAACAACTCGCGGCGATTCATGACCCCAGTATATAGCGAGTCTCCTCATCGGATGGCAGCGAACGCTTTTTGGACGGGGCGGGATGGTTTTGTGGCGTTGTGGCGGGCCTCGATGGCCCGCTTCGACGCTCCGAGGAAGGGCAGCATCGAAACTCGACGGGGGACGCCGGTTGGCTCGGACGATGCTGGGGCTTTGTCGACTTGAGCGACGGGAGGGCGGGGCGGGGTGAGTGTCTTGCGGCGGCGTGGCCGGGGCGAGGCAGGGTCGCCGGTTCGCGCGGGCGCGGCTTGGGCAGTGTCCGGTGGAGTGGGGGGAAAGCCGGTGGGGACTGGGTGGCGGTCGCGGTGGCGAAGGAAGACGGGAGCATGGTGCTGCAAGATATGGGAAGTCGGGAGTCTCCTGACAGAATGGTGTCAGGAGGGGCGGGCTTAATGGCGGGATCATCACTAGCCAACTGGCCGCCTCCCGCGATTTCTACTTGACTCACTTCGGCTTCACGGCAGCTTTCAGCAGCCTTACGAAGGGGCCGGCATCGGGATCAGCTTCAATGTCGATGACGTCGAGGCCGAATACGAACGGCTGAAGGCGAAAGGAGTCGCCGGGGAGGAACCGCCACAAGACCGGCCGTGGGGCAAACGGCAGCTCGTCTTCCGGGATCCGAATGGGCTCGCGGTAAACATCGCGAAGTCATCCTCTGCCTCCGCCGGCGGCGCGCCGTCACCGCAGAGCAGATGGCCGAGGAGCTGGGTGGGTTACCCGTTGCGGCCTGGGTTCGATCTACCACCTCTCATGTTCAGCGCCGACGAGTTGCAAGCCCTGCGGCTGGGCGCCGAGATCGTGCAGGGCCGGGCCGACACGGACACGGCCCGGGCGGCGCTTGAACGCATAGAGGCCCTCCTGCCGGAGAAGTTGCAGCGGACGGGACCGCAGCCGTTCTGCGTGCCGGACTTCTTCATTCCAGCAGGAGCAAAGTGACGCATGACGCAGACCAATACATCGAGGCGGCGAATCAGGAAGAATAGTTTGCATGGATCGTCGACTGTTTCTCGCTCTGCCGGGCGCGGCCTTTGCTCAGCGCCGGACCGTCTTCATGCCCAGTCCGGGAAAGGGCACGGCCATTATGGCCTTTGCGTTTTATACGGAACGAACGGGCGGCCGGATGGACTCGATTGAACAGCGGTGGAGCCGGTCGGACACGATCGACGTCGCCTACCGGCGGCACTCGACAGACTACGGGGTGACGTGGTCGGAGCCGGAGGCGATCGTGACCGGAGAGAAGCGGCCGGAAGGGATGTTCCGGAAGCATCTGCGGTGTGGGTACGTTGATCCGGTATCGGGGCGGTATCTGGAATTCTTTATTTCAGGGGTGCTGCCAACGGACGATCCTCTCGAAGGGATGCGGCGGTGGGAGCTTTTCTACACCTATGCGGGGAAGTCGCATCGGATCGATCTGCCGGGATTGGTGAAGCCGGGGAAGAACTCGGTGACGCTGGGGGACAACGCCTGTGTGCCGTTGACGCTGGCGGATGGGACGATCTGCCTGGCGGTGCAGGTTGCGCCGCTGGGGCCAAAGGGGGAGTATCACAATCCGGGGAAGGGCTATACGTGGCACGAGACGGTGGTGCTGCGGGGGCGCTGGGAGGGGGATCGACTCCGGTGGGAGATGTCCAACATTTTGCGGCTGAAGCCGGAGCAGTCGACCCGGGGGGCGTTGGAGGCGACGATGGCGCGGCTGACGGAGGGTCGGCTGATGTTGGTTTGCCGGGCCTCGAACGATCGGACGCCGGAGACGCCGAGTTATCGGTGGGTGAGCTACTCCCATGACGGGGGCCGGACATGGTCGGAGCTGACCCCGTGGACGTATGAAGGGGGCAAGCGGTTCTTCTCGCCGAGTTCGTGTTCGCAGTTGCTGACGCATTCGAACGGGAAGGTGTATTGGCTGGGGAACATTACACCGGAGAACCCGAAGGGTAACCGGCCGCGGTATCCGATGGTGATCGGCGAGGTGGACCGGCACAGCGGGTTGCTTCAGGAGGCGACGGTGCGGGTGGTGGATACGCGGCAGCCGGGGGAGAATGGGATATTGACGTTGTCTAATTTCTACGCTTACGAGCACCGTCGGACGCATGAGATTATCGTCCACATGACCCGGCTGTTTGCCTTGCCCGATGGATGGGAAGGGGATGCGATGAGGTACGCCCTTCCGGCATGAAGCTGCGCGGCCCGGTTCTGGTCTTTCTGGCCGATGCGTTGGTGTTGCCGGTAGGCTTGCTGACGGTGGTGCTGCTGAGCCGGCTGTGGGGGCCGGCGGACTATGGGCTTTACGGGCTGGTGCTTTCGATCACGCTGTGGCTGGAGTGGATGGTGGTGGCACTGTTCGGCGGGGTGGGGTTGCAGATGATGGCTCGAGACCCGCAGGCGGAGGACGTCGCGAACTTTCTGCTGCAGGCGAATGTGGCTGCGGGGACGGTGGCTGCTATACTGCTGGCGGCGGCGACGCCGTTGTTGGCGGAGGAGCCGCTACGCTCGCTGCTCTGGCTGTCGGCGCTGATGCTTCCGCTGGCGGGCGCGGCGCAGGCGCACCGGACTCGGCTGACGGTGTTGGAGCAGTTTTCGGTGCGGGCGGGCGGGGTGGCGTTGCGGATGCTGGTGCGGGCGTTGGGGATGCTGGCAGTGGTGCATTGGGATGGCGGCGTGTTTGCGGGGGTGGCGATTTTTCCGGTGGCGGGGCTGAGCGAGGTGGTTTTCTTCCGGTTTTGGGTGCGGACGAGGTGGTGGGGAGGGCGGGGGAGGGTTCGGCTGCCGCTAAGGGCGGCCGGGGCGTACCTGGTATTTATGGGCTCGCAGCGGCTGGTGGAGCGGCTGGACCTGCTGTTGTTGCGAGCGTTAGGGTATCCGTTGGCGGAGGTCGGGATGTATGCGGCGGCGCAGAACGTGGCGTTGCCTCCGGCGCTATTAGGGATCTCGTACGCTACGACGGTGCAGACGCGGGTTCAGATGGCGGAGAGCCGGGCGGCGGCGCGGCGGGCGGGATGGCGGGCGATGGCGGTTGGGATGAGCACGCTGCCGGGGGCGCTGGTGGCGGTCTATTGGGCTGAACCGCTGGTGGCTTTGGCGTATGGGCCGAAGTTTGCTGGCACGGCGGAACTGGTGGCTCCGTTGTTGCTGGCGGGGACGCTGCACGCGACGAGCACGCTGGCGAGCGCGACATTGCAGGGGTTGGGGCATGTGCGATGGACGAGCGTGCTGGGAGTGGCGCAGGTGGTGGTGACGGGGGCGGCGCTGTGGGTGGTGGTGCCGCGTTACGGGGCGGCGGGGGCGGCGTGGACATGGTGCGCGTCGGCGGGGTTGGCGGCGGGGTTGGGGGCGTTGCTCTTGCGGCGGGCCAAGTACACTGTGGGGGTATGACCCGTCGAGAACTTGTTGCCGCCAGTTTACAAGCGCCGGTGGTGGCGCCGCCGAAGAAGACTAAGATCACCAGTTCGGTGATGCTTTGGTGTTTGAAAGGGACGCCGGAGGAGAGGCTGGAGATTGTCGCGCGGGCGGGGATTCAGAGCGTCGAACTGGTGGGCGAGCATCTGACGATGGACGTGGCGGCGTTTCAGAAGCGGGCGCGGAGCCTGCGGCTGGGGATTGATACGATCTCGTCGACGCCGAACTGGGGCCGTCAGAAGCTGAACATGGTGGACCCGGGGTTGCGGCCGGCTTTGCTGCAGGAGGTGGAATCCAACTTGAAGATTGCGCAGCGGATGGAAGTGCCGTTGGCGCTGCTGATGTCGGGAAACGCGATTGCGGGGAAGAGTTTCGAGGAGCAGTTCGCTTCGATGGTGGAGGGGGCGAAGCGGTGCGGGGATTTGGCGGCGAAGTATGGGGTGACGCTGATTGTGGAGCCGCTGAACACGAAGGTGAACCACGCGGGGTATTTTCTGTCGAATTGTGTGGACGGGTTGCGGCTGATGAAGGAGGCGGACCACGACCATGTTCGTCTGTTGTTCGACCTGTATCACGAGCAGGTGGAGCGGGGGAACGTGATCCGGACGGCGTTGGCGGCGATGCCGTATGTAAAGGTATTTCATGTGGCGGATA
Organism: Bryobacterales bacterium; assembly: GCA_038215275.1. Lineage (GTDB taxonomy): Bacteria > Acidobacteriota > Terriglobia > Bryobacterales > Bryobacteraceae. The sequence continues at coordinate 13,259 of JBBQRA010000143.1, forward strand.
ACCCGGGGCGGAATGAGCCGGGGACGGGGGAGATGGCTTACGCGAATATTTATAGGGCGATTAGTAAGGCCGGGTATGAGGGGTATATGACGATGGAGTATCTGCCGACGAAGGAGCCGGTGGCGAGTTTGCAGCAGGCGGTGACGGAGATGCGGGCGGCGCTGTAGTTGTAAGGGTTTGTGTCGGCGGCGGGGCGGGCCTCGATGGCCCGGCACGGCGCTGCGGGGGGGGGGCTCGGTGTCTTGCGGCGGAGGGAGCAGTCGGTTCTCTGGCGGCCGAGCCACTTCATAGGGCCTTAGCCCGGGCTAAAATTCGCGGCCCAGGCTCTACTCTGTTCTCTGCTCCGCACCCTCACCGGAGAGAGCTATCGCGGCTTCGCCCAAACCCTCGCCGAGAGCCAGTTGCGGCAGTGGTTCTGCCGGATAGGCCCAGCGGGCGGAACGCGGGTCCCTAGCAAGAGCAGCTTGCAGAGTTACTCGGAGATGCTCGACGCCAGCGGTCTCCGGCAGGTCGTGGTGACGTTGGTCCAGTCGGCCAGTAGCGAGGCACGGCAAAGTGAATGGAAGAGCCAGTTACCGTCAAAACCGCCTTTGTCGATACCACGGCGGTGAACTGGGTATCCATCATCCGGTGGATTGGGTGCTGTTGCGCGACGGGGCCCGGACATACCCAGGCGGGCAACCAATCGGCGAGCGAGCATGCTCAGCCGACACTGTGGGGCTGGCTCGATGCGCGGGACCGCAAGCTATGGCCGACATATCGGTTAACACGCAATACGCTTGCATTTACAGCCCTTGCTCAGCTACCGCCCTCCCCCAACTCGCTCTCAGTAAACTCCCACTAGCCGGAGAGGATCCGCAACTCGACGCGGCTGTGAATCTGCTCGGTTTGCGAGAGATTCGCAAAGGAGATGCCCGGCAGTGTAGCCGAAGCGGTCCCCGCGGCGACCCCCCAGCGAACGGCATCTTCAAAGGGCTTCCCCATGGAAATCGCCCAGGCGAAAGCGGCGGCAAGCGCGTCGCCGGCGCCGATGGGGCAGACGGCATCGACGATGGGCGGGATGGCTTCTACGAGTTGATTCTCGGAGGCTCCGACGGCTCCCCGGCTACCGAGCGAGAGGACGACCCACTTCGCTCCCATGGCATGGATGCGGCGGGCGGCGTCCTGGAAGTGCTGGCGGGTGATGAGCGCGCGGTTGAGCAGGCGCTCAGCTTCGGCCTGATTGGGGGTGACGGCGGTAGGACCGGCTTCGAGGCCGTGGAGCAGAGCGTCGCCATCGGTATCGAGGAGCGTATAGACGTCCTGTTGCTTGGCTTGGCGGATGATACGGGCGTAGAAGTCGGGGGGCACACCAGGGGGCAGGCTGCCGCAGATCATCAGCCACTTGGCGCCCAAGAGGTTTTCGGCAACAGCCTTTTCAACCTTGGCAAGTTCGCTGGCCTGGATGTGCGGTCCGCGTTCGTTGAGCTTTACGGCGAGGCCTTGCTTGTCGACGATGGTGAGATTGCTGCGAACATTGTTCTTGATCTTCACGTACTCGACAGGGAACGACTCGTTCTGGAGGAGTTCTTCGAAGCGCTTGCCGTTCTTGCCGCCCGCGGCGGTGATGGCTTTCGTGCTGGCGCCGAAGGCCTGGAGCACCATGGAGGAGTTGATGCCGCGCCCGCCGGGCGTCTCGTTGGTGGAGAGAATATAGGCGCGGTCTTCGAAGACCAAGCGGTCGGCCTGGACGTTCTGGTCGATGGCCGGATTCAAAGTAAGGGTCAGGATCAAACCCCTATTCTACGGTGTTAGTCTGGTCTATGGGCTCCCGTCCGCTCCTGCTTCCTTACCTCGCGTTGGGCGCGGTTTGCATTTTTTGGGGGACGACGTACGTAGCCATCCGGGTGGCATTGGAGTCGTTTCCGCCGTTGGTGCTGATGGCGCTGCGGTTTCTGCTGTCTGGTTCGATCCTGCTGGCATGGGCCTGGTACAAGGGCATGGCGTTT
>JBBQRA010000144.1:0-15111 GCA_038215275.1 Bryobacterales bacterium
GGGCCATGCTCCTCGCCGCCCGCGAAGGTGACCTCCCCGCTCTCCGCCGCCTCCTCAAACAGAACCCCGCTCTCGCCCAATGCCACTTTGAATACCGTACCCCCCTCGAATTCGCCGTACGTGCCAACCAACTCGGCGCCGCCAGGCTCCTCTTCGCCCATCACGCTGACAGCCTGAGCCTCGAAGTCCACCAGCCTCTCCTCACCCTCGCCACCGAAAGCGGCTTCACCGCCATGCGCGAACTCCTCGAAGCCAACCTCTCCGTCTCCACCTGCGGCGAACCCCTCGCCGCCGCCATCCGCGCCCGCAACCTCCGCCAAATCCGCCAACTCCTCAACGCCGACCCCTCCCTCCTCGAAGCCCCCGACCAGCGCGGCAACCTCCCCATCCACTGGGCCGCCATGACCCGCCAGCTCAAAGTCATCGACGAACTCCACGCCCGCGGCGCCAACCTCAACGCCTCCCGCCCCGATGGCGCCCGCCCCATTCAACTCTCGAACGGCGACTATCTCTTCCGCGGCTGGCGCAACGTCCCCGCCGATACCAAGACGACGCCCCGCCAAGTCATCGCCCACCTCCGCAGACGGGGCGCCCATTGCGACATCTGCACCGCCTCCTACATCGGCGATCTCGCCCAAGTCACCCTACTCCTCGCCGAAGACCCCACCCTGGCCAACCGCCCGTCCCCTTACATCACCTACTACCCCTGCTCCGGCAACCCCCTCCGCAACGCCGCCGCCGCCGGCCACCTCGCCATCGTTCAGCTCCTCCTCAACCACGGAGCCGACCCCAACCTCCGCGTCGAAGGCATCGCCCCCCTCGGCCAAGCCCTCCACGAAGCCGTTTGCAACAAACACCACGCCATCGTCGAACTCCTCCTCGCCCACGGAGCCCATCCCAACGTCCCGGTCGAAAGCTCGGCCGACACCCTCTCCGCCGCCCTCCGCAACAACGACCAGGGAATGGTAACCCTCCTCGCCTCCCACGGCGCCGCCCGCTCTCTCGAAATCCTCGCCTACTACGGCGACATCGTCCCCGCCGCCGCCATGCTCGCCGCTAACCCCAAACTCGCTAACCATCCCGCCGCCCTCCGCTACGCAGCCGAGGAGGGCCATGAACCCTTCGTCCGCCTCCTCCTCCATCACCGCCCCCAACTAGCCAAGCAGACCGCCGTAGGCGGCAAGACTCCCGCCATCACCGAACTCCTCTTCGCCCACGGTATGAACCCCAACCACCGCGACTGGCTCGAAGTCACCCCTCTCCACCGCTTCGCCCGACGCGGCGACGTCGCCAACGCGCAACTCTTCCTCGCCCGTGGAGCCCGCCGCAACGCCATCGACGACGATCTTAAACTCACCCCTCTCGGGTGGGCCGAACGCTACAACCAACCCGCCATGGTCGAACTGCTTCGTCTCCCGTCCTGACCCGTATGATGAAGGGAGTTCGGTGCGCCTATCACTCGGCGCCATCCTCAAGGCCATCATCACAGAATCAAAGGGAGGCATCCATCCACCTCCCTTCATTCTCTACCAACTTTCGCTCGTTAAAACAGCAGCTTCAGACCCAGTTGAATAATCCGCTGGTTATCCTCCGTCACCGCCGTAATCCGCCCCACCTGCGCCGACGTTGCCGTCGAATTCGGCAGCCGGAAGTTCGGCGTATTCAACACATTGAACACCTCGCCGCGGAACTGCAACTGCACCCGTTCCGTAATCGCCGTGTTCTTCAACAGGCTCGCATCCGCCTGCAAAAAGCCAGGTCCGCGAATAATGTTGCGGCCCGAGTTTCCAAACGTCCCCACCGCGTTCGCCGTAAATCGCGAGGTGTCAAACCACTGCCGCACCTGCTCCCCCCGGCTTCGGCTCCCCGAAAACGTCGCCGATCCTCCCAGATAGTCCGCAAAGTCCGACCCAATCCCGCTAAACGAGTTATCCCGCCCGCTGGTCACCGAAAACGGAAACCCGCTCTGCGCAATCACAATCCCGCTCAACTGCCAACCATTCACCAACTTACTCGCGAATCCATCGCTCTTCATCCGCGGTAACTCATAAATATTCGAGAACTTGAAGTTATGCTCTACGTCCTCCCCCGCCAACCCGCGATTCTGCCGCCGGTTAAACGGATTCACCACCAGGCTCCCCGCCTGCGCATCGTCAATCGTCCGCGACCACGTGTAGTTCGACAAAATCGAGTATCCCTTCGCAAACCGCTTCTCTACATTCAACTGCAGCGAGTGGAAGTTGCTGTTCCCCCCGGAATCCGTCCGCCGCACATTCCCAAAGTTCGGATATATCCGCCGTTGCTGCGTATTGCCCACCGTCGCCCCCGGTCCATAGATCGCCGGGTTCTCCTCAATCGCGTACTGCAAAAACGTTCCCTTGTTCCCGATGTAAGCCAAACTCCCCACCCAGTCGCCCCACAGTTGCCGCTCCAAGCGCATGCTCCACGAAGCTAACTGCGGAATCCGGTAATCGGGCGCAAAGTAAGCCCGAATCGCGTTGTTAGGCGAAAACACAAACTCCGGCCCCGGAATCGTCGGCCCAAAATTCGCCGGGAACGGATTGGCCATCCCCTTACTCCCAAACGGGTCCTCAAACGCTACATCGTTCAACGTAAACGTCCCCGCAAACGGCGCTATATTCGTGTACGGATTCATATTGCTCGATTGAATCGGCGTGTAGTACAGCCCAAATCCGCCCCGCACACTCGTCTTCCCGTCGTTCGTCAGCCGATACGCAAACCCCAACCGCGGACTCACGTTCCCCCAGTTCGCCTCCGACCCCGCCGTCGGGCAGCCCTCGTCGGCGTTGTCTCCGCCATAGAGCAACCCCGCCGGAGCGTTTGGATACCTCTTCGAAACCCGTCCGGAATTCGGTTGGAAACACACCACCCGTCCCTGCCGGTCGTAGTAAGGCAAGTACGGATCCCACCGCACCCCCAGATTCACCGTCAACCGGCTGCTCACCCGCCAGTTGTCCTGTACAAAGAAGCTCCAACGCGTACCCAGCAGGTCTTTAAATTCGCCCCCACCCTGCGTGAACGACGACGCCCGGCCAAACATAAAGTCCGCCAACCCGTTCCCCGAAAGCTGGCCGTTGAACCCGAAGTTTCCCATCATCTGGAACGTGTTCGTAATCGGGTTATGCACCCGCACCGCCTCCCCGCCGAACCGCAGTTCGTGGTTCCCTTTGTTCCAACTCAGCACCTCGCGAATCGTAAAGTCGCCTCGATTGAAAATCCCCTGATGATTCGTCCCAATGCTGAAACCGTCCGTCACCGAAAGGTTCAGCGCCGGCGGAGCCTTCAGCGTCGAATCCTCCGGACCCACCACCTTCGATCCCGCCGCCGCAAAGCCAAACGGAGCCCCCGATAAGCTGCCCCCGCGCTGCAAGTTCAATCCAAAGGTACTGTTCAGCAGCAGCGTCGGCCGCATCACGTAAACGTGGTTCAGCGAGAAAGTGGTCACGCGCACCTCGTTGCCGCCCCGCGCCGCCAGCAGATTGTCCCCCTCGCCCGGAATCCCGGCCGGCCGGCCAAAGTCCGTCACAAACAACCGGCCGCTCAATTGGTGGGCCCCCGTCTGGTAGTCCACCTTCGACATAAACTGGTGCTCCGTATCCTGCAGCGGCAACCCGGGAAACGTCAACTGGCCGCCCGGCCCGTTCGGCAGCGGAATCCGTGCCAGAAAGTACTTCGAAACCGGGTTTATCCGGCTCGCCGGAATAATGTTCCCCGGCACCGGCACCCGGCTCACCGGATCCACCAACTGCCGCGTTATGCCCGAAAAGTTCCCCGCCCGCTCCGCCGCCGTCGGCACAAAGCGAATGTTCCCCGCCGGTGTATTCCGCACCTCCGTCCCCTGATAGCTCCCGAAGAAGAAAAGCCGGTTCTTCACAATCGGTCCGCCCACGGTCCCCCCGAACTGGTTGCGTTTCAACGCATCCTGCGCCGGCGCAAAAAACTGCCGGGAGTTCATCGCGCCGTTCCGCAGAAAGTGGAACAGCGTTCCGTGTACCTGATTGGTGCCCGACCGCGCGACGATGTTCACCACGCCCCCCGCCGCGTTCCCATACTCCGCCGTAAAGTTGCTCGACTGCAAGTGGAACTCCTGCACCGTGTCCGGATTCGGAAACGGCAGGCTCGCGTTCAGATAGGTGTCGTTATGGCTCGTCCCATCGAGCTGAAAGTTCACCTGCCCCATCCCCGCACCATTCACTCCCGCCGTCTCCTGCCCCGGATACACCCCGCCATGTCCGCAGATGCGGCAGGCGTTCCGGCCCAGGTCGACGGTCCCCGCGGCCAGGTAGACCAGCCGTTCCGGCCGCCGCCCCTGCAGCGGAAGCTCTTCAATGTTCTTCCGGTCCACCAACTGCCCGCCCGTAGCGCTTCGGGTCTGGATCAGCTCCGCTTCGCTCGTGACGGTGATCTGCTCATTCACCTGCCCCACTCTCAGCGAGACGTTCTGATTCGCCAACTGGCCCACCGCGAGCGACAGACCTTCCTGCGCGTAGGTGGAGAACCCTTGTTTCTCTACCGTCAACCGGTAATTGCCCACCGGGAGCAGGGACAGTTGGTAGGCTCCGGTGCTATTGCTGGCGGCGGCTTGGACAAAGCCCGTCTCGACGTTGCGAATCGTCACTTTCGCGTCGGGCACGGGAGCGCCAGACGAATCGGTCACGATGCCGCCGAGACTGGCGGTGGTGAACTGCGCCAAGCCCGGCAGAGCGAGCAGGAACAGGAAGGAAACGGTGCTTCTCACGGGTACAACCTCCATGGGGATAGAAAGGCAAGCCGAAGCCGCCCTATGCCGGAAGACACTACGAGCGTTGGACCTATAAATTGTCCAGCATTCTGGTCAAAAATAGCCGATATTAAAAAAAGCGGCGCGAATCCAAAGCGCATCGGGAAATCGCGCCAAACCTTCGTCTCCCAGAGGAACCATCCACCTGACGGGGGTTAGAACGGGAGCGAAAAGAGCAGTACCAGCAGCATAATATATACGGGAGTTTGGAGCAATAAGAATTTAATCAAATTGTAAGAATTATGTTTGCCGTCCCGCGGCCGCCACCGTAACCAGGAATTGTTGCTCCGTTGACGTCACTGTCTCATTCGGTCGCTACCATGCGCGCATGAAGGTCCTTGCCCTATACCTCGCCGCCGCCGCCGCCCTGTTCTCCCAAAGCGCCCAAGTCGACGGCCGCGTCATCGATCCCTCCGGTCAATCCGTCCCCGAAGCCGATGTCCTCGTCGTCAACGATGCCACCCAAACCCGGCGCCGCGCCACCACCAATGCCGATGGACTCTACACCGTTCCCGCCCTCGCGCCCGGTCCCTATACCATCAGCGTCCGCAAAACGGGCTTCAAACAGCTCGAACGCAAAGGCGTCGTCCTCACCGTCGAAACCCGCAGCCGCGTCGACGTCCAGCTAGAACTCGGCGGTGTGGCCGAGTCCGTCACCGTGAACGAAAGCCTCGGCGCCCTCCAGGTCGAATCCCCCGAAATCTCCACCACCATCACCCAGGATCAGGTTCAGAACCTTCCCCTCGTCCAACTCGGCCGCGTCCGCGTCGCCGCCGCCTTCGTCTACCTCACCGCCGGCGTCCACGGCAACGTCAACATTAACGGCGCTGACAATCTCGCCGCCTCCAACCAGATCCGCGTCCACGGCAGCCGCACCTTCCAGCCTCAGCCGCTCCGGCCTTCACAGAGAGAGAAGGAACGAAATCCTGTGTGGTGGGCTGTTGCTCAAACTGGCCCATCTACTCAGCACCCGGCCGGGCTCAAACGCACCTCGCAACCGGCCGAACGGGAACCGCGAGGGTTAGAGGCGCACAGGCCGGAGCGTGTCCGTTGTGCGCGGTTACTCAAAACTCTTTATCGTCGCGCGAACTGCCAAGCATCTCTTTCCCCAGCTTCCGGTACTCCGCGAACTTCTGCAGTTGCGCCGGAAGCAGAACCCGCCGGATCTCCTCGTCTTCGTTGAGGCGGATCTGCTTCAACCCTTCATGGAGCCGGGTCGTAATTAGCTCCTGTTCCCCCATCTGTTTGCTGTCATTTGCGATCCGCGCGCGCCGCAGTTTGCGAGCTCCTGGTTCTGCACCTGTCGCTTCGCTGCGAAGGGCACGCGATACTTCGCCTGAATCGCGTCCACCTGCCGCGCCTGCTCCACGTCCAGGTTCAGCGCCGACTTCAGCGACTGGTCCGCCATCAGCGAGACGGCAAAAAGCGCCACGGACAAACTCGTCATCAGTCTTTTCTTAAACATGTCTCCGCCATTTTCACAAAATTATTCCTGCGCCTGGCCCGAATCCATTCGGCTACGCCCGTTCATTCCCTCAGCCCGGATTCTCTCAGATACCCTAAATCACCCCCAAGCCAGACGTCCACCACCACAATTCCGCCAGCGCTGGATGCACGAACATAGAGAGGCGCGGGCAGGGAGGGAACGGCATCGGCTGGGTGCCGGGACGCAAATTAACTTCGTCTGAATGCACGTTTGGCACATGACGTGCTAGAAGGTATTGCGAAGTCTTTCCCTTGGAGTATTTCTGAATGAATATCGCACAGTATTACAGTCGCACCGGAACATTTATGCTTGGTGTCGCCTTAATGACTGCCTTGGTTGTTGCGGCGCCGTGTGCAATGGCTCAAGACGAAGTAACGACGACCGGCACGGTGGCCTCGTCATCCAGAAGTACGCTGACTATCAGAAATAGCAGCGGAAACTATCAATTGTTCCTCATAGATACGGGCACGCGGAGACCGGCCCAACTCACGCCGGGTACGGCCGTGCGCGTGATTTCGACTGCTGGAGATGAACCTGGCGTTCGGTATGCGAGCCAAATCACCGTGGGTGATGCAGCGGCGCCGAATCAGACCGGAACAGATAACGCTGTTGTTCCGCAGGAGGTTCGCCGCCTGGAACAGCAAATCGAGCGCCAGGCACGCCGGCTCCAATTGGGGGTCCGGGCAGGCTTTGCTCTGGATCCGGAACTTGTGTTAATCGGAGCCCAGGTGCAGGTTGGTCCTTTCTTCAGTCCAAACGTATTCTTCAGACCGAACATAGAATTTGGATTCGGCGAAGTTACTACCCTTTTCGCCTTGAACCCCGATGTAATCTATCAACTGCCCCTCACCTCCCGCAGCGCACGATGGAACACATACGTTGGGGCAGGGCCCGGATTCAATTTTACCCAGGTAAGTTTCAAACGGCCAGATGGATCCGGAAAACGTATCGATTTTGGCGAGTTTAGTGGAGACGTCGCACTCAATATCATTGGAGGAGTTCGGTATCGAAGCGGAATGTTTGCTGAAATGAGAACCTCTATATATTCAAATCCGTCCCCAACGCTGCGCTTGGTGTTGGGATACAGTTTCTAGCACCGACCCGTCAATCTCCCCTCGGGCCGGATCGGTTATCCCCGTTCCGGCCTGACCGCCGCCGCCGCGCAACTTAGAGTCCGGCATACAGGAGCGCTGTCCTCCGGCCCGCGGATTCCCGCTGTCCCTTCGGATCACGCAATGCCCTGCCCCTGGGCCCTGTCTCCTACTGTGGCTCGATTCTTCCTCATCCCACAGCAAGCGAGGACGATATGCTAGGCTGGCGAAGAAAATGCGAATCTGGAAGCCTCGGCAGGCCGTCCTCCCGGTTTCAAAGAAGAAATTTGGCCAGGGGCGGGGAGCAGTCCGCTAAACTATCGATCAGTGCCTCAAAATTCTGGAATCAGCACGCTTGAGCTCTGTGCCGGCGCCGGGGGCCAAGCTCTCGGCTATGAGCTGGCTGGCATTCACCATGAAGCGCTCGTCGAAATAGACAAACACGCCTGCGCGACGCTTCGGCTGAACCGTCCGGATTGGAAGGTAGTGGAAGGCGATCTGGCTCACTTCGATGGCCGTCCGTTCCGCGGCGTCGAGATCCTATCCGGGGGTCTCCCTTGCCCGCCATTCTCGAAGGCCGGCAAACAGTTGGGAGAGCGCGACGAGCGAAACCTCTTCCCGGAAATGATCCGGTTGGTGGACGAAATACGCCCCCAAGCCATCATGATTGAGAATGTCCGGGGCATTCTCGATGCCGTGTTTGCAGACTATCGCCAATCCGTAGGGGCGGAACTCGAAAAGCTCGGCTATCGGCCTGGCTGGAAGCTCATGAATGCCTCCGATTTTGGCGTTCCTCAACTTCGTCCTCGTGTCGTCTTTGTGGCTGTCCGGAAAGAACGCTCGGAAGATTTTTGCTGGCCCGAGCCCAACAGCGCCCCTCCGCTCACGGTGGGAAACACGTTGGTCGATTTAATGGCGGCCAATGGCTGGGAAGGGTCAGAACGGTGGCGCAAGCAAGCCAATGAGATCGCCCCGACAGTTGTCGGAGGATCGAAGAAACATGGTGGACCCGACCTGGGTCCAACGCGAGCGCGTCGCGCGTGGGCCAGTTTAGACGTTGATGGTCTGGGGATCGCGAATGAAGCTCCGGCGCCTGGATTCACCGGCATGCCGCGCCTCACTGTCCGCATGGTCGCCCGGATCCAGGGCTTTCCCGATGCATGGCAACTTAGTGGAGGCAAGACGGCGGCTTACCGCCAAGTGGGCAACGCCTTCCCGCCCCCCTTCGCCCGGGCTATCGCCAGCAGCCTTCGCCACTGTCTCTCCGTTTCCCGGATGGTGCGCGTAGCGGGTTAGCGCAGGATCTACCCTCTGGAATTGGCCGGGAATACCGCCCTGGAGTGATAGGCTTACTCCATGGGCGAAATCTCCGTTTGTCCGCTTCCCGTTCCGGGGCAATCGGAGAGTGGTGTGTTTGACGGAGGCGCAGCGGATGCCGCCCTTACCGCTCGGCTGGAAGCGGCGATCCTCCGGAGCGCCGGAGGCCTGGAGGCGTTCGCCTCCAAATTTGGCCGCCTGATCCGGGAGGTGATCGACGCGGTGATCGACACCCCGCACAGCAATCGATTCACGTTGGACCAGATCGAGAAGACGGAAAAAACCTACCACGGCACCAAAGTGGAGATCCGGCTCCGCCATCTGTTGCAAGTGGAAAAGGGTAAGCGGCTCGACCTGCTGATTGACGGCGTGGAGGTCGATGTCAAGAATACGATCCGCAAGCAATGGTCCATTCCTCCGGAAGCGATGGGCCACCCTTGTCTGTTGATCCGCTTTGAGGAGCGTCGAGCCGTATGCAGCGTGGGGATCCTCGTCGTCCGGCCGCATCTCTTGAATGTAGGCCGGAACCGGGATGCCAAGGGTGGAATCTCCCGTCAGGGTCGCGCGCTGGCCCGCTGGATCCTGCATGACACCCCGTATCCGGAGAACTTTTGGGAGTTTTTGGATAAACACGCCCAGTCTGCCATCCGGCTGCCCCGGGGCGGCACGGATCGGCTCGCTGCGCTGTTCCGTCTCGTGCAGAGAAGGCCAATTCCCCGCAGCGTGGTGGAATCGGTCGCGCAGCAGAAGGACCCGCTCAAGCGCCTTCGCAAGAATGGCGGCGCGCGCGACAGCTTAGCCCGCGAAGGCATTACCCTGCTTTGGGGCCGGAACGATCGCGAGTTGATCCGCCGGTTAGGTCTGCCGCACTGTGGAGCGGACGAGTTTATTTCCCTGCATGCGGCGGGTGCGGAGGAGTGGCAGATCTTGGGGGCGGCGGGCAAGCTGCCGGCGCAGGACTAAGAGATGGCGGATTCGTTATCGCCGGAGCAGCGCTCAGAGAACATGCGCCGTATCAGGAGCGGCGATACGGGTCCGGAGATGGCGGTCCGCCGGATGGTGCACGCGATGGGTTTCCGGTATCGGTTGCATGCGAAGGCCCTACCGGGCAAGCCGGATTTGGTCTTCCCTCGCCTCCGGAGAATCATTGAGGTTTACGGGTGTTTCTGGCACGGCCATACGGGTTGCCGGGAAGGCCGCCTTCCCGGAACCCGCCCGGAGTATTGGGGCCCCAAGCTGCAGGCCAATCGCAAGCGCGACCGGCAAAACCGGAGAGCGCTCCGCACCCTCGGTTGGACCGTACTCGTCGTATGGGAGTGCGAAACGAAGCGGCCTGAGCGACTGGAAGCGAAGTTGGGAAAGTTCCTGCGGCCTTGCGGATAACCGGGCATTTGCGTGGCGGCCTCCCGGAGTACCTGGCGGATGACGACGGATCACCTTATGCGCGTTCCCTGGCTGGTCGCAGGGCCGAGTGAATTTATTATCCTGTCGTCAAAATCGATCACGTTTACCTGCCATTCCGCGGTAAGGACCCCACCGTTTACCCTCACCACGCCTGTTACCTTTAAGTCCGCGAAGTTCCGGCGGGTTCCGTCGAACAGCATCTTGCGAAAGACCACGTTAATGTCCCGCCCGGCACGTTCCCAGTTTCCGACACCGTCACTGGCGTTTAGAATGCCGGGAAGACCAAGAGACGAGAAGTCGAGATTGCTGGCGGTGTGGAGGAAGGAGTTGGTCTCGGCCAATCCTCCCCCGAATTGAAATGTAAGGAACTCCCGGAATGAGCCCGGGGGGAATGGCAAGCTATGGATGGTCTGCCATGCACCGACGAACTGGTTGTCGCCGCCCTGCTGCGCCTGAGCGGAACCGGTTATCACGGCGGCGGCTAAGGGTACGGACACTCCAGCGCCGAACCTTAAAAATTTTCTGCGATTGTTCATTTTGTCGAACCTCCTATTCAAACGAGCGAGGCGAGTGGGCATAATATGACACCGGGTTAAAATATACTTGATGACGCACGGTCCGAACGTCACGCAGTTGCTTGTGGCCTGGCGCGGGGGAAGCCGCGAGGCCCTTGACGCTCTGATGCCTCTCGTGATGGTCGAATTGAAGCGCATCGCAAGAGCATATTTGGCAAGGGAAGCGAATGCCGAGACGCTTCAGACAACCGCGCTGGTACACGAAGCCTATCTGCGCCTAATAACGGTGCAACCTGGAAATTTTGAGGTGCGCACGCAATTCTATGCCCTGGCGGCCCAAATCATGCGGAACATCCTGGTGGACCACGCCCGCGCGCAGTTGGCCGAACGGAGGGGAGGTGGAGCCCGAGTCGTTTGGCTGAACCCGGAGTTCCCAATAGCCGCGAGTACTCACGAATCGCTAATGGCCGTGCACGATGCCCTCAGCTCGCTGGAGAAATTGGATGCGCGAAAGGGGCGGGTAGTGGAACTTCGGCTGTTTGGCGGATTGACGAATGAAGAAGTTGCCTCCGCGTTAGGCCTGTCCATCCGCACGGTCATCCGGGAATGGGCGTTCGCGAAAGCTTGGCTATCGAGGGAGCTCAACTACAGACCGGGATTGGAATAGAGCCCCTTTAGCATCGGATCGGCAAATAGCCACGAAAAGTCCTTCCATCGCATGGCAATCGCCCGCCTCACGAGCTTTTCCGCCTGCTGAACATTGCCCATCTTTCGTTCCGCCACAGCGAGGTCCAGACACAATTGGCCAAAGCTACATTCAAGCGTGATATTCGCATACTCTCCCACGACGGAATCGAGTAGACAATAGGATTCCGAAAGTAATTCCCTGGCCCGATCCGCCTCATTCGCAGCGGCATAGGCCGCCGCAAGACCAGCCCCCGCGCGAATGTGGAGCCGTGCATTGCCGGCTATCCGCGGATTCTCCTTGACGGTCTGCCAAGCCGAACGGTAATGGGAAATTGACGCGTTCGGATTCCCTTCTCGGAGTTCGATGGCTCCAAGGCCACACGCGCTCAGAATGCGGAACGTACTGCGGTAAAGGTGTCCGGAGCGGCTGAGCTTTTGCAGGGCCTCCACATGGTATTCAATCGACTTGCCAATATTGCCCAGGCGGAAGTAAACGGACCCCAGGTGGGTCCGCGCGCCTTCAAAATGGTACTGAAGATCGGGTTCCAATTCAATTCGGATCGCCTCTTTGAGCAGATCGATAGCATTTTCATACTTTCCCAGATACATCGCGAGCGCGCCCGCTGCAATCCAGGCAGGATGAAACTTGGGTTGAATACGAACCGCCTCAATGAGACGTTGGAGTCCGTAAACATGATCGACGTCCGGGTGCTCGGCGAGCATATAGCTTAATCCGCCACAGAAATATTGAGCTTCCGGCAGGTCTGGTTGAAGTAGTATGCCCTTTTCTCCTGCAGCGAGCGCTCCGAGAGGATTGTTCTGGCGGACACGAATGTAGGCCAACCACGGATACGGTTCGCCGAGTTCCGGATCGAGCCGGGTGGCGCGTTCCAGATACTCGGAGGCACGCGCGACATCAGCAGGATTGGACGTGCGCAGGAACTGCAGCGCATGGGCCGTACCCAAAGCGGAGAATGCCAAGGCGTATTCCGAGTCCAGAGCGACGGCCTGCTGCAGTTGCTTGATCGCTTCGGTCAATGAAGTTTCGCGCATCTGGTACATTTGCTTGCGACCGCGGATGTAGTGCTCGTAGGCAGCGAGGCTGGGAGCCTTCGGGGCTGGCTGGGCGTCGCCAGCAGAGCTGCCAAGGCGGAGTCTAAGCTGGAGGATGAGAGCCTCTGCAAGCCGGTCCTGTAAGCCGAACAGATCCTGACTGAGCCCATCCACCTTCTCGACGGCGGTCACTTCACCAGTGGCAGTTTCCGTTACCGTGGCGTTCACGCGAATACGATCGCCGAACTGCTGAAGGGTGCCGGCAACCATCCAATCAATCGCCAATTCCCGAGCGAGTTCGGCTGCCGAGTCCGCGTCATAATGCGGTTGGCCGGCGAGGTCCAGCCGATGATGCATCCGGCCCCGATGGGCGACCTTCACCTCTTTCAATTTCGCAAGGTCTGCCCAGAGACTCTCCGCAATACCCGTCCCTAACCAATCCAATTCGCCCGAGGCGCCGAGCGCACGAAAATCCAGGATGGCAATCACGGGCGACCGCGATACCGCGGGGGCGATAAGTCCCTTCGTTCGAATCGTTCGGAGCGCAGTTGCGATAGCCTCGCCGCCGGGATAGCGGCTGCTCGGATTGGGCGACAGGCAGCGTTCGATGAAGTTGCGGACTCCGGAAGAGACGGCAGTTGTGGAATCCATGCGAGAACGCTGTTCTCCCTCGCCTATGGTGCACCCATGAGCCAGTTCCCAAAGGACTACGCCAAAACTGAAGACATCGGTTCTAGCGGAGATCCGGCCGCCGGAGATCAGTTCGGGCGCCGCGTAGGCAGGAGTGGCGAAAACCGTGCCCGAAGTGGCCCCGTCGCCGGAGGTTTCGTCGCTCAGGATGTTGGCCAAACCGAAGTCCACCAGTTTCAAGCACCCATCCCCGCTGACCATGATGTTCTCGGGCTTGATATCGCCATGAACGATCCGCCTGGCATGGGCATGCTCGAGTGCGGAAGCCACTTGCGCCGCATAGTCCATCAGGAGGGATTCGGAGATTGCGCCGGACTGCATCTGAGAGCGAAGGGACCAGCCGTCGATATACTCCATGACCAGCCACGGCCTTTCGCCGGCTTCCCCGTAATCGTGCACCATTGCTATGTTGGGATGAGCGAGTGCGGCAGCCGTCTGTGCTTCGCGAAGGAAGCGGGCCTTTGCATTGGACGTGTGGGCAACCGATCCGCGGATAACTTTTACGGCAACCTGCCGGCCAAGCCGGGTATCGGTTGCAAGATACACGGATCCCATCCCGCCCTGTCCAAGCTGGCGCTCGATTCGATAAGGACCGAGCATTTCGGGTGGAGGCGGATCGTGGTCCTGAGAGGCGGCAACCCATGCAGCAGCGACCGGTTGGATCGACGCAGCAAATTCAACAGTCGGTTGCCCGTGATGCCGGAGCAGAGATTCCACTTGGAGGCGAGCCTGCCGATCGCCGTCACATCGCTGATCCAGGAGCGCCGCTCGCTCGGAGATGGCTGTCAGCCGCACCTCATGAAAGATCCGTTCAATCTCTTTCCAGGGAAGGACCATAAGGATGAATCCCCATACATCTCGTTAGCCCGCGGCGTAGCGCGACCGCAAGAACGACTCCGCCGTCGTGAGAGTCACATTAAAGGCAGCCGGTGTCTTACCGTCCACATCCAGAATCGAATTCTCCGTAGCGGCGAGGTAGTTCAACCCCATCAGATTGGAGCCAGCGGGATTGAACGGCCGCATTCCCAAGCAAAGAAGCCGGAAGACCCAGGCTGGAGTCGTTTTCACTCGCAGCTTCACGTTCAGGATGGCTTCATAGATTCCCACGATATCGAGGAAGGTGAGCGCCTCCGGACCACCCGCATCGAAGGTGCCCGAAGGTCCGCCGCCAGCAGCGGCCGCATGAAGACGGGAAAGATCGTCGATGCAGATAAAGGAATGGCGAGTGCTGCCGTCGCCAGCTATCATGGCAACGCCATCCTTTTCTATGCTGTCTTTCACTCGCTTGAGGTGAGAGGCGACAAATGGAAAGGGCCGCAGGATAGTCGCACCTTCAGATTCTCGTACAGGGATCAGACTACCCATCATGGCAAAAGAAACATCCATTAAAATTCCCGCGCGAAAGATGACATGATCAATGCCGCTTTCCCGGATCGCCTTCTCGGTATCTAGTTTGTAACTGAGAAAGGGAAGCATTTTCCCTTTGTTAGACGGAACCCCCGAAGTGTAGACCAGACGGGACACTCCGGCTTTCCTGGCAGCCTGCAACAGGTTTCGGTACCCATGCAACTCTACAGCTTCAAACGTATCACGGGAGTCCGAAGGTACCGCCGAGTTGGCTGTCGCTACCACTACGGAGATCTGAGAACAGGCGGAATCGAGACTAGCCGGATCCGTCAGATCTGCCATGACCGGATGCGCTCCCAGAGCGCGCATCCGCTCTGCGCTTTGGGTGTTTCTAACGATGGCGCGAACGGGACGCCCCGCTTCCAGGAGCCGCTTTACCACCGCCAAGCCGAGTTGCCCGGTGGCCCCAACCACGAGGATCTTCTCCATGCGAATTCATGATAACCCACCTGATTGATTCCACGGCCAGGGACCCTAACATTCCCTCCCTCGATACGATGCGGGCGGCAAATAACTTTCCGCGCTTGTTGAGGGTCACCAGGAGCACATGCGCTTTCTTCTCGTTCCGGACCACGTGGCCCCCGTTCAAACTGCCCGGATTGGAACTCCTCACCGAATAGCGCGGGAAGCTCCTCCCGGGCTATTTGCCGCCCCCGCATC
>JBBQRA010000145.1:0-15024 GCA_038215275.1 Bryobacterales bacterium
ACATTCCAGCCTGCGCCGGCAAAGATCCCTTCGAGCTCTTTGACGATGTTGCCGTTGCCGCGGACCGGGCCGTCCAGACGCTGCAGGTTGCAGTTGACGATAAAGATGAGGTTGTCGAGCTTTTCGCGGACCGGCAGGCCGATGGCGCCGAGCGATTCGGGCTCGTCCATCTCGCCGTCGCCCAGGTAGGCGAAAACCTTGCGATCGGTCTTCTCGATCAGGCTACGGTTTTCTAGGTAGCGCATGAAGCGCGCTTGATAGATGGCGTTGAGCGGGCCGAGGCCCATGGATACGGTGGGGAACTGCCAGAAGTCTGGCATCAGCCAGGGGTGGGGGTAGGAGGAGAGGCCGGGGTAGTCGCGGAGTTCGTGCCGGAAGTTCGCCAGATGTTTTTCATCCAGGCGCCCTTCCAGAAATGCTCGCGAGTACTGGCCGGGTGAAGCGTGCCCCTGGAAATAAATCAGGTCGCCGGGTTGATCGCCAATCTTGGCGCGGTAGAAATGGTTCTGGGCCACTTCGATCAGCGTCGCCTGCGACTGGAAGGTCGCGATGTGTCCGCCGATGCCGGCGTCATACTTATTCGCCTTCACCACCATGGCTAGGGCATTCCAGCGGACGAGGGTTTCAATCCGGCGTTCGATTTCACGGTCGCCAGGATACGGAACCTCTTCTTCCGTGCTGATCGTATTGACGTAAGGAGTCCTGTAGCGTGCAATTGGCGCAGCACCGCTGATGGCCGCCTTGTTTAACAAACGCTCCAGGAGGAACTTCGCCCGGTCAGGCCCCTCCGCGTCAATAATCTGGTCCAGCGCTTCCAGCCACTCGCTGGTTTCTACGGGGTTGAGGTCTTCGTGGGTTTCTGCCTTGGGTTTCAGCATGGTATGAAGGGTGCGGTAACCCTTCTATTCTATCTGAAATCAGAAAAGCCCACTCCCGCTTTTTGGCGGGAGTGGGCCTCTTTCACTGGAGACCGCTTCGGAGGAGAGCGGTTTACAGGAGCCTGAAGTTAACCTCGACGGTAGCGGCCACCGGGACGGGCTTGCCGTCTTTGAATCCGGGGCGGAAGCGCCACTTCTGGACAGCTTCAATCGCTTTCTCGTCCAGGCCGAGGCCGAGAGGACGAACCACGCGCAACTGTTGCGGCTGGCCCTTCTCATCCACGACTACGTATAAAACCACGGTGCCTTGAAATTTCGCCTTACGGGCTTCTTCGGAATATTCGGGCTCTACCTTTGAAAGGAGGGAGGGAGCCGAAACGCCGCCACCGATCCGGTAGACGCCTCCGCCCATGCCGCCGCCGGAACCGGGCCCAACGCCAGCGCCGGAGCCCGAACCGACACCGCCACCCTTACCGCTACCAATCCCACCGGCCGATCCCGGGCCATTCGACGGAATCTTACCCATTGCAAATGGATCGCCAATGTTGGTCAGAGCCACCTGCGGAATCGGGGTATCCGCCTGCAGGACGATTGTCGGTTCCATCACCAGCTTCGGCTGATTCTGAATCGGTTCTGCCGTCGGCGGCACGTATTGCCGCGGAGCGATCTTAGGGAGCTTGCCCTTGGTTTGCGGCAACGGGTTCAGGTTGCCGCCGCCACCGCCACCACCCATGGTGACGGTCTTCGGCGGAGCCGGGGGAATGTAGGGTGCCAGGTCGGTCGGCATGAAGAGCGCCGTATCCTTTACGGCCTGAATCACGGCTTTGTTCGTGCCGAGCCACAAAACCAAACCGATGATTATGGCGTGGACCAGCATTGAGTATAAGCCGGACTTCTTTTCATTGCCCGCAGTCCCGCCCCAAATGTCTTTGACGGCGACCGGCTTTGAAGTCACGTCCAACGGCGGCAACTGCGGCGGTTGGAACAAGTCCTTAATATTCTGAATGAACTCCCGATGCCAAGAGACTTCAGGGGTCAGCAGCCGCGTCAAATGCAAGTCGTCATGGTCGAGCGACGGAGAGAAGGCGCGATTGTTATCGGTCGGCGGTGGAGTTGGAATAGTCGCCATCGTTTTAATCCTGTCCCCTTGCAACTCTAGACGATTGAGAGGAAGGCAAAGTTGCAGTTTTCAGAAGGAAACGCTTTCTCGCTATGAAAAAGTGTATCACGCACTCGTGAGCAACCCGGAACGTTGCAGAAGGGCTTGGGGATCAGGGTCCCGGCCCATGAAATTGCGGTAAAGCTGGGCCGGATCTTCACTATCGCCTTTGGCGAGGATCTGGTGACGGAAGTCGCGGCCAGCCTCCGGGTTGAAGACTCCAACGACGCGGAAGCGGCTGAAGGCGTCGGCGTCGAGCACCTCGGCCCACTTGTAGGAGTAGTAACCGCCGGCGTAACCCACTGGGTTTGCAAACAGATGCGTGAACGAATTGACCATGGCCTGCTCCGCCGGAAGGCGAGCGGGGGCGAACTGATCGAGCAGGTTCCGGCCGAAGGCGACCACATCGCCATCGGTATCGGGGTGATACGTCGTGTGGAGAGCAAGATCGACGATGCCGAAGCTCAACTGCCTCATCTGGGCATTGGCGGCGCGGAACGTCCGGGCGCATTTCATCTTGTTAAATAAATCGGTGGGAATGGCGGCGCCGGTCTCAAAGTGGCGGGCGAACAGGTCGAGCGCCTCCCGTTCCCAGCACCAGTTTTCCATAATCTGGCTCGGCAGTTCGACGAAATCCCAGGCGACGTTGGTGCCGGCCATGCTGCGGAGAGGCACCCGGGTCAGACAGTGATGAAGCAAATGGCCGAATTCGTGAAAAATGGTTTCGACGTCGCGGTGAGTGAGCAGGGCGGGCTGACCGCCGAGGGGCGGCGTGAGGTTGCCGCAGATGAGGCCGAGGTGCGGATCCCAGTCGTCGCCGCAGGGCAGACCGGTGATAAAAGAGTCCATCCAGGCGCCACCGCGCTTGTTTTCGCGGGGATAGAAGTCGGAGTAGAAGCTGCCGAGGTGCTGGCCGGTGGCTTCGTCGCGGATGACGTAGAACTTTACGTCGGCATGCCAGACGGGCGCCCCACTGGCTTCGGTGACTACGATGCCGAACAGTCGACGGCAAATTTCAAAGAGGCCCTCCATCACCTGGGGCAGAGCGAAAAAGGGGCGGAGCTCTTCCTCATCGAAATCGAACACCGCAACGCGCTGCTTTTCGGCCCAGTAGGCGATGTCCCAGGCCTCGAGGGGCTGGCCCGCGTAGGCGGCGAGCCGCTCATTTTCGACGGCGAAGAATGGCTTCGTTTTATCGTGGAGGTCTTCGAGAAACGACCGGGCGGCGGCGCCGGTCTTGGCCATACGATCGACGAGGACGAGGTCGGCGAAGTTGGCAAAGCCGAGCAGCCTGGCTTTTTCCTGGCGGAGTCCGAGGATTTTTGTCGTCAATGCCCGGTTGTCGTGCTCGCCCGAGGAGGCGCGCGTTGCGTAAGCACGGTAAACGGTTTCCCGGATGGAGCCATCGTCGAGGTACGTCAGGAGGGCGACGTAACTGGGCTGCTGCAAGGTGAACCGCCAGCCGGGTTGGCCTTTGGCTTCGGCGCTTTGACGCGCCGCGGCGCGGGCGCTGGGCGGTAGGCCGGCGAGTTGGGCCTCCTCCGTCAGGTAGAGTTCGTAGGCATTCGTCGAGTCGAGGACGTTTTCCGAGTACTTCGTCGTGAGGTTGGCGAGTTCGACGTCGATGGCTTCCGAGCGCTTCTTGCCGGCTTCGTCGAGATCGGCGCCCGCGCGGCGGAACGCGTCCAAGGTCTTGGTGAAGCTGCGCTGGTGGATGCCGGTGAGGGCGGCGGCTTCGGCGGTGGCGGCGAACTCCTTTAGCGCTTTCCACAGGCCTGCGTTGAGCGGGATGGAGGAGTAGAAGGCGCTGGCTTCGGGCTGAATCGCGTTAAATGCTTCGCGGAGTTCCTGCGTGGTGGCGACGGTCTCGAGGTGGCGGACGATGTTCAGGGCGACGTCGAGCGGTTCGGTGGCCTGGTCGAGAGCCAGCAGCAAATTCTCGTAGGTGCGCGGTGCGGGCGCGTTGACCACCGCTTCGATGGCGGCTTGAGCCCGGCCGATCAGTTCGCGGATGCCCGGAACGACGTGGGCCGCCTCAATCTGGTCGAACGGAATCGCAAAGGGAATGGACAGGAGTGGGTTCATCAGCTCTCTCCCTAGGTTAGCGGAGAAAGCCGGACTTGCCGCTGCCGGTCGAGCTGAGTTCGTCGTTGCGTGGGTCGTCGATGGCGAGGATGCGGCGCAGTTCCGGGGAGAGCGCGGCGAGGGTTTCGGGGCGGAGGAGCCGTTTTTGGTACTGCTGCTGGGCATGGTCGCCGCGGACAAAGAAGCCGTGGAGAGAGCGGCGGGGATGGCCGGTGTGGTTGGCGGTTCCGCCGTGCCAGCAGTGAGAATTCATTAAAATGACGTCCCCGGCGCGGCCGAGCAGGATGGTTTCGTCCGGGTGGGAAGGAGGCGGCAAGGCACCCGCGCGATGGGAGCCGGGGACGGCGCGGGTGGGGCCGTTGTCGGGAGTAAAGTCGTCGAGCATCCAGACCGAGTTGAAGACGGAGTAGCCTTTTTCGTCCGGCAGCAGGCCCATGTCGCAGTGGAGGGGTTGCGCCGAGTCGGAATGGGGCTCGGCAGCACGGTAGTTGAGGCTCGAAAGCTTCCAATCCGGGCCAAGGACCAGTTCGGCGGCGGCGAGCAGTTCGGGGTGGGAGACGACGCGGCGGAAGGTCTCGCCCTTGTCGACGAGGTTTGCGAGGCGTTGGGAATTGGCTTCCTTGCGGAATTCGGCGCCGGCGTTTTCACCTTCGATTTCCATGCGCTCGGCAACGGCGGCGCGGAGCTCTTCGAGCCAGGCGGGGTCGATCAATTGGGGGACGATCGTGTACCCTTGTTCCTGCAACTCCTGAATCTTTTCGGGTGTCACTCCGCGATTGTACCGCAATGAAATTTGGCCGAATTCTGATCCGCGCGACGAACTGGGTGGGCGATGCCGTGATGGCGGTACCGGCGCTCGAACAGATACGGGCGCGCTTTCCGGAAGCCCATATCTCGATGCTGGCGCGGCCGTGGGTCAGTGGGCTTTACGATAAGTCGCTGGTCGACGAGATGATTCCGTACACGGCGCCCAAAGGCTGGCGGGGCTTGCGCGGTAAGTGGCAGTTGGCCCAGCGTTTGCGAGCGATGCGGTTCGACGCGGCGATTCTGCAGCAGAACGCGTTTGAGGCGGCTGCGATTGCGTGGCTCGCGCGAATCCCGGTGCGGATCGGGTACTGCCGCGATGGGCGAGGGATTCTGCTGTCGGATCCAATTGAGGTCCCGAAGCCGGGTGAAATTCCGAACCATCAACGCTTCTATTATTTGGAGATGTTGCGGCGGGCCGGGGTGATTGAGCAACTGCCGGAGTCGGCTGCGATCCGCCTGCCAGGGATTCCAAACCTCAAGAAAGCCGGGGCCAAAAAGCTGCCAGGAGCCTGGATCGGCGTTTCGCCGGGGGCGGCCTACGGGACCGCGAAGCGCTGGCTGCCGGAGCGGTTTGCCGAGGCGGGGATCCAAGTGGCCCGGGAACTGTCGGCGAGTGTGGCCGTGTTCGGTTCGCCGGACGAGAAGGCTTTGTGCGAGGGCATTGCGGCCCAGGTGCGTGAGGCTGGGCTAGAGGCCGTGAGCTATGCCGGCGAGACGAGCCTGGCCGAGTTCGTCGAGATGGCATCTGTGTGCCATGCGTTCTTGACGAATGATTCCGGAGCCATGCATGTGGCCAGCGCGCTGGGGGTGCCGACGGTGTCGGTATTCGGCGCGACCGACCATGTGGCGACGGGTCCGACCGGACCGCTGGCGAAAGTGATCCGGGAGAAGGTGGAGTGCAGTCCGTGCCTGTTGCGCGAGTGCCCGATTGATCATCGGTGCATGAAGGCAGTGGCGGCGGACCACGTGGCGGGCGAAGTTTTGGAACTGGTGCAGATCGCGCGACAATAGGGGGCTGGCATGGTAGATACCCGGACCAAAATTATTCAGTTGGATGAGATGCGCGAACGGCTTCTCGCTCCCGCCCCTCCGCGGGCGCTGGTGATCGGCCATTTTGATCCGGTGGTTTACACGAATGTGGCGCGGATGCTCGAGTTGGCGCGCGAATACGGGCCGTTGGCAGTATGCGTGACCTCTCCGGCGGATCCCTTATTGCCGGCGCGGGCGAGGGCGGAGTTGGCGGCGGCGCTGGATTGTACGGAGTTTGTGACCGTGGCGGATCATGCCGAAACGGCCATTTTGACGGGGATCCCCGGGTTGACCGTAGTGGACGAGACGCACGACGATTTGCGGCGCCGGGATGCGCTGATGGCGCTCGTGCGTGAGCGGCAGAAAGCGTAGGTAGTTGTGCGTGTTCTAGTGATCCGGTTGGGAGCCTTCGGCGACGTGTTGCATGCGATGCCGGCGGCGACGGCGTTGGCGCGGGCCGGGATGGACGTGACGTGGGTGGTGGACCGGAAATGGGCGCCCCTGCTGACGGCGTGTCCGGTGCGGACGGTGGCGTTTAACCGGCGGGACTTCGGCGACGTGCGGCGCGTGGTGGGCCAACTGCGGGCGGTGCGATTTGCCGCGGCGTATGACTTGCAAGGATTGATCAAGTCGGCGGTTTTGGGGTGGCTGAGCGGGGCGCCACGGCGCGTTGGGTTCGTTTCGTCGTATTTGCGGGAGCGGGCTGCGGGGTGGCTCTACACCGAACGCGTGACGCCGCAGGGAACGCATGTGGTGGAGCACGAATTGTCGCTGGTGGGCCTGACGGGCGGGGAGTTTCCGCTGCCGTATGGGGAGACTGTGGAGGGTTTGCCGGAGGGGCCGTTTGTGATGGCGAGCGACCGGGCCGGATGGCGGGCGAAGGAATGGCCGAGGGAGAACTACGCCCTGTTGGCCAAGCGACTGCCTGTGCCGCTCGTGATGAACCGGCCCGAGTGGAGACTGCCGCAGTTAATTTACGCCACGCGGCGATCCGCGGCGGTGTTGGGGCTCGATAGCGGGCCGATGCATTTGGCGGCGGCGTTGGGCAAGCCGGGAGTGGCGCTGTTCGGGCCGACCTCGCCCGAACGCAATGGCCCCTACGGCGGGAGCATCACCGTGTTGCGCGCTCCGGATGCCGAGACGACTTACAAAAGAACGCAGGAGATACACGCTTCGATGCGCGCCCTATCCGTGGACGCGGTGTTTGCAGCTTTGGAACGATGCCTCGATACCTCTTCCCCAAACCCTACGCGGATTTAGTGGCCAGAATGCGGGTGCCCAGCGGGTTTTTGCTGGTGGTGGCCTTCGGATGGTTTGCGATGCCGACGGCAACTTCGCTGCTCTATGGGGTACCGGTTTCTCTCGCCGGGCTGGCGCTACGGGCCTGGGCGGCGGGGCATCTTGAGAAGAACCAGAAGCTGGTGGCGAGCGGGCCGTACCGGTTCCACCGGAACCCGCTCTACGCCGGGACGCTGATCACGGCGCTGGGGCTGGCGGTGGCAGCTGGACGGTGGGAGTTGGCGGTGTTGTTCGCAGCGGTGTTCTTGCTGGTGTACCTCCCCGTGATGGAGCTCGAAGAGCAGCATCTGCGGGGTCTGTTTCCGGACTATGCCACTTACGCCGACCGGGTGCCGCTGCTGATTCCGCGCTTTCCAGGATTGCCGCATACGGCTCCGTTCCGGGGCTGGCTGTACCAAAAGAACCGGGAGTATCAGGCGCTGCTGGGATTCCTGCTGGGGTTGGCGTATCTAGCCTGGAAAGCTATGGCTTAATGAGTGTGATCTTCGTATAGGCCACGCGGAAGCCGCATCTTTCGTAGTTTCGCTGAGAGGTGCTCCCTGGTTCCGTGTCGGCGGTGGCGAGGTCGCAGCCGGCGCGGGCGGCGAGCGAGAGGCGTTCGCGGATCAGTTTCAACTGTAGCCCCGCGCGGCGGTACCGGCGGATGGTGCCATCAGACTGGAGGAGCGCGAGGCCTTCGTGAAAGCAAAGCTGGGCGGCGGCGAGCGCTTCGCCTTCGAGGCGGATAACGAAGCTTTGGCAGTGCGGCATGCTATGCAAGGTGCCGCAGAGTTCGAGGGCGGCGGGCGTCACAATGTCGAAGAAGGCTTCGCCGAGCGGCCGGGCCCAGGAGTTGGCGTCCGACGAGAGGGCCACGTCCGGATCGGGTTCCAGGATGTCGGCAGCGGAGAGGGGGCGGTAGAGCGTGTTTTCGAACGCGCCGATCTCGTACCCGCGGCGAGACAGATAGGTGAAAATAGCCGCGTCGGCGAACGGGCTGAGGATGAATGTGACGGGCGTCATCCGCTCTTCGTAGAAGGCCTCTACGGCATCAAGATCGGATTCGAGAGTGGGGGCGAGCATGCCGGCCCCCTTCACCTGGGTGAGAGGCGAGGTCTCGTCGATGAATCCGGCGGTACCGCTGCCGCAGGGGATCGAGGCAGCGCCCGACTGGGGGAACAACTGAGCGTGCGTGGTGACGCTACGCTGCGCGATCACGGCGGCGGCCTGTTCGAGCCGGAGCGCGAGCGGGAGATCGGCGTACATGGAATTTAAAGGATCAGTTTCGAGGCGATGGATTCGAGTTGGATCTTGAAGGTGAGTGCTTCGCCAGCGAGGGGATGGTTCCCGTCGAGGGTGATTTTGTCCTCGGCGATGGCCACGACGCGGACGAGGAACTGCTGGCCGCCACCGGAGAGTTGGAGTTCCAGACCCTCTTCGACTTCCATATCTTCGGGGAAGCGGTCGCGTTCGACTTCGATGATCATTTCGGGGTTGGCGGGACCATAGGCGTCGTCGGGTTGAATCGTCGTGACGACGGACTGGCCGGGCGAAAGGCCAATGACCGCTGCGTCAAAACCAGGGATGACTTGGCCGGTGCCGAGAGTGAACTCCAGCGGCTCGCCGCCTTCAGAGGAATCAAAGATAGTGCCGTCAGCGAGGGTACCTTGATAGTGCACCTTCACCTTGTCGCCGGCTTGCGCTGTAATCATCGTTCGCAGTGTAACACTGCGGGTTAATGATTCGACAAGGAAACGAGGGCCGCGACGGTTTCGCTGAGGCTCTGATTGGTGCGCTGGAGGGCTTCAGCGGACTCTTTGGCAGCGGCGGCCGAGGCTGCATGGTCCTGGCTGAGCCGGCCGGCTTGCGGACTTCGGATGGGTTGCGGTCCAATCACGAGATTCCGCTGGGACGGTTTCGGTGCGCAACGGCAAGGACTTGCGGCACGGATTTTTTCCTTACTCGGCTTATCGGTTAGCCGCCCCGCCCCTTATAATGAAGTCAAAACTACCTCACTTGATAGGAGATTCATGGGTATTCAGCGTATCGGCATCCTGACTGGCGGCGGCGACGTCCCCGGTTTGAATTCGGTGATTAAGGGAGTCACCTACCGCGCGACCGAACTCGGCATTGAGATGCTTGGCTTCCGGCGCGGCTGGGAAGGGCTCACGCACTTGAACCTGGACGACGAAGAATCGAAGAAGCGGTACCTGATGCCGCTGAACCGAGAGAACACGGCTACCATCGACCGCTTCGGCGGCACCTACCTCCATTCCAGCCGTACAAACCCGGCCCGGATGCGCAAACTCCCTTCGTTCCTGAGCACGGACAACTTCACCCCCGAAACCGTGACCAAGAAAGGCGAGACCTATCCCGCCTACGATATTTCGAAGCATGTACTGGCGAACCTCGAAAAGCTGGGCGTCGACTGCCTGGTGGCGATCGGCGGCGACGACACGTTGAGCTATGCGCAGAAGTTGCACAAACATGGCTTTCGCGTTGTGGCCGTGCCGAAGACGATGGATAACGACGTCCGCGATACCGAATACTGCATCGGCTTTTCGACAGCGATTTCTCGCGCGCACGACGCCATTCAGCGGCAGCGGACGACCGTCGGTTCGCACGAGCGGCTCGGCGTGTTTCGCATTTTTGGCCGCGACGCCGGCTACACGGCGCTCTATACCGCTTACGTCACCTCCATCCGCTGCGGCATTCCGGAACATGCGTTCGACCTCGACAAGATGCTCGATCTGCTGGCCCGCGACAAGCGCAACAACCCTTCGAACTACTGCCTGACAGTGCTGAGCGAAGGCGCGGCTTGGGACGGCTACGTGGTGCAGGAGTATGGCGAGCCGGACGACTACGGCCACCGCCGGAAGATGAACGTCGGCGAACTGTTCGCGGAGCAGGCCAAGAAGCGGGCGGGTCTGGAAGCGATTGTCAGCGACCTGACCTATGACTTGCGCGGCGGCAGCCCGGACTTCGTGGACAAGATGGTGGCGACCACGTTCGGCAACATGGCCTTCGACGCGATTCTGGCCGGCCAAAGCGGTCTGATGGCGGCGATCAACCAAGGCTGCTACGCGATGGTGGAGATTCCTGATCCGAAGCTAGGACCGCGGAGGGTGGACGTGGAGACGATGTATAACACGGATCGCTACCGGCCCATCTACAGTAACAAACTCGGGATTCCGATCTTCCTGACCAAGGCTTAGATGGGTCTGTTCGATCGGTTCGTGAAGAAAAAACCGGAGTTGACGGCGGATCTGCGCGAGCGGATCCGCCGTTCGTTTGAAGAGGCGGCGGCGGACGAGGAGCATTTCCCTTCGACGATTGATCCGCGAATTCTGCATGTGCGCGTGCTGGTTGAAACCTTCGGTAATCTGAACGGGCAGCGGGTGCTGGATGCGGGTTGTGGGAAGGGGCGGTTCGCGCGGGCGCTGCTGGCCGAGTTTCCGGATGCGTCGATTTGCGGGATGGATCTGGCGGTGGCGATGCTTCGGCATGTGCAGGCGCCGTTGTGGCCGGCGGCGGGATCGTTGACGCAGTTGCCGTTTGCAACGGCCGTCTTTGATGCGGCCTATGCGACCGAATCGTTGGAGCACGCAGTGGATATCGAGACGGCGGTGGCGGAGCTTTGCCGGGTGGTGAAGCCGGGCGGGTCGATCGTGGGGATCGACAAGAACAAAGACCATTGGGGACGATTTGAGACGCCCGCCTGGGAGCGGTGGTTCGGGCAGCAGGACCTAGAGAAGATGCTGCGGAAGCATTGCGGGCAGGTGACCAGCCGGCCAATCTCGTACTGGGAAGACGTGGACCCGGATGGGTTGTTCCTCGTTTGGATTGCGCGCAAGTAGAATAGGGTTGTGGTGCGTTGGAGCCTTTTTCTGATTGCGTGGGTTGCGCTGGCGCAGCCGAAGGCGAAGCTCTGGTGGAGCTTTACGCCGTTGCGTCCGGTGGAAGGTTCGATTGACGGCCACGTGCGGGCGGAATTGGCGAAGAAGGGGATCGCGCCGAATCCACGGGCGGATGCCCGGACGCTGCTGCGGCGTATCCACTACGACCTGACCGGGTTGCCGCCCACGGAGGCCGAGGCCACGGCGTTTCTGGCCGATCCGAACGTGGAGAAGTTAGTGGACAAGCTGCTGACTTCGCCGCACTTTGGCGAACGGTGGGGACGGTACTGGCTGGACGTGGCCCGCTACGGCGAAGACGATTTTCACGGCACGGCACCGCATCCGTATGCGAACGCGTGGCGGTATCGCGACTGGGTGGTGAAGGCGTTCAACGACGATATGCCGTACGACCTGTTCGTGAAAGCGCAGGTGGCCGGGGATCTGCTGCCGGAGAAGGAACGGTATCTGGGCGGGTTGGGCCTGTTTGGTTTGGGGCCGTGGTACTACGGCATCTCGCAGCCGCCGCAGGCGCGGGCTGACGAACGGCACGACCGGATCGATATGGTCACCCGCGGATTTCTGGGGGTGACCGCGGCATGCGCGCGATGCCACGACCACAAGTACGATCCGATTTCGCAGCGGGACTACTACGCGCTGGGTGGCGTGTTTGCGAGTACCGCTTATAAGGAATATCCGCTCGCGCCCAAGGAAGAGGTGGAGCGTTATGAGGAGCACCGGAAACAGATTTCACGGCAGGAAAAGACGATCGACGCGTTTCTGGAACAACAGCGGGAGCAGTTGGCCGGGATCCTGGCGCACCGGATTGCGGACCTGATGACGGGGACGGGCGAGTTGGATGCGGAACTGGCGAAGCGCTGGCGGGAGTACCTGGCCAAACCGGACGAAGATCAGCCGCTCCGGGCGGAGTGGGATAAGAAGCGAGACCGGGCTGCGGCGGAAGCGTATCAGGGTTTGGTGTTGGCGGTGGCGGAAGAGAAGAAATTTATGGACGCCGAGAACGCCAAGCTGGTGGCCCGGGCGGCGCCGCCGGTGACTAAGCGGCGCATCGAGATTCTGCCGGGCAACTACGATTCAGAGGCCGACTTCAATCCGGGGGCCTATATCCCGACGGAGTCGCTGGAGCGGGACCGCTACACGCTGTGGCGGAAGATGTTCAGCGGCGAGGGGGCGCTGCTGCGGGTGAAGGATGTCGACCGGTTTTTGACCGGGGAATGGAAGCGGCATTTGGAGACGATGCGGACGGAGTTGAAACGGCTGAAGAAGGCGAGCCCGGCGGCGTATCCGTTCCTGCACGGCATTGCGGAGCATGAGGAGCCGATTGACCTGGCGCTGAACATTCGCGGGAATCCGGAGGATTTGGGGCCGAAGGTGCCGCGGCAATTTTTGACCGTGCTGGGCGGCGAACCGCTGGGGCAGGGAAGCGGGCGGCTGCAGTTGGCGGAGACCATAGTGCGGCATCCGCTGGCGGCGCGCGTGATGGCGAACCGGATTTGGGCGCACCTATTCGGGCACGGCGTGGTGCGGACGCCATCGAACTTCGGGCTGATGGGCGAGCGGCCGGGGAATCCGGAATTACTGGAATATTTGCCTGCGCGGTTTGTGGCTTTGCGCTGGTCGCCAAAGGCGTTGATTCGCGAGATTGTTTTGAGCGAGACGTATCAGGCTTCGAGTACGCAGACCGCGGCGGGGCAGAAGGTGGACCCGGCGAATCGATTGTTCTGGCGGGCGGAGCGGCGGCGGCTGGACGCGGAGTCAATGCGGGATATGCTGCTGGCGGTGAGCGGAGAACTGGATACGGCTGTGGGCGGGGAGTCGGCGCCGTTGGACGATAAACTGCGGCGGCGGACTGTCTATGCACGGGTGGGCCGGTATCAGCAGAACGAGACGTTGGCGCTGTTCGACTTTCCGAGTTCGAGCGTGAGCGCCGAGCATCGGGCGGCGACGAATGTGCCGTTGCAGCGGCTGTTCTTCCTGAACAGCGACTTCATCAAGCAGAGGGCGGAAACGCTGGCGGGACGGGCGCCGACCGTGGAGCGGGCGTATGCGCTGTTGTTCCAACGGGCGCCGTCGGCCAATGAAAAGGAGCGAGGCGAGCGGTTCTTAGCCGAAGCGTCGAAGGCCGAATATGCCCAGGTTTTGTTGAGTTCGAATGAGTTTCTTTATGTGGACTAGACGAGAGCTTTTGGCCCGCACGGGGATAGGGTTCGGCGGCGTGGCGCTGTCGCAATTGCTGGCGGCGGACGCGTTTGCGCCAAAGGCGCCGCACTTTCCGGCGAAGGCGAAGCACGTCATTTATCTGATTCTGAACGGTGGCATGTCGCAGGTGGATACGTTCGATCCAAAGCCGGCGTTAACGAAGTACCACGGGCAGCCGATGCCGGGCGGGAACCCGAAGACGGAGCGCGTGACGGGGTCGCTGATGCGTTCGCCGTTTGCGTTCCGGAAGCAGGGGCAGAGCGGGATTGAAGTCAGCGAGATTTTTCCGCGGATCGGCGCGGTGATTGATAAGTTCACCGTCATGCGGTCGATGTACAACGACGTGCCGAACCATGAGCCGTCGCTCTTCATGACCAATTGCGGGGCGATTCAGCCGGGGCGGCCGTCGCTGGGTAGCTGGTTGACGTATGGGCTGGGGACGGAGAATCGGAACCTGCCGGGCTTTGTGGTGATGTGTCCGGGGACTCCCGTGGTGGGGCCGCCGCTTTGGGAGAGCGCGTTTCTGCCGGCGGTGTACCAGGGGACTTTTATTGGGATCAACGAGACCGATCCCAAGAAGTTGATCAAGTACGTCGATCGGGGGAAGACGGCTCCCGAGGCGCAGCGGCGGCAGTTGGATCTGTTGAAGGCCTTGAACGAGGAGCACTTGGCGGCGCGGGCGGGCGATGGGCAGTTGGAGGCGACGATTGAGTCGATGGAGATCGCCTACCGGATGCAGACCGAGGGGCCGGAGGTGTTCGACCTGGGCAAGGAGTCGGAGGCGACGCGGGAGCGGTACGGCGATTCGGCGTTTGGCCGGGGCTGCTTGATGGCGCGGCGAATGGTGGAGAAGGGTGTGCGGATGGTGCAGATCTACTTCGGCAATTCGCAGCCGTGGGATGCGCACGAGGATATTCAGTCACACGCGCGGTTGGCGCGGCAGGCGGATCCCGCGGTGGCGGCGCTGGTGCAGGACATGGAGGAACGTGGGCTACTGGACGAGACGCTCGTCGTGGTGGGTACGGAGTTTGGGCGGACACCGGCGGTGGAGACCGGGTCGACGACGAAGCTGCATAACGGCCGGGACCACAATTCGCTGGGGTATTCGATTCTGTTGGCGGGTGGGGGCGTGAAGGGCGGATATGTGCACGGGGCGACGGATGAGTTCGGGTACAAGGCCGTCGATAAGCCGGTGCATCCTCATGACCTGAACGCGACGCTGCTGCATCTTATGGGGCTCGACCATACGAAGCTGACCTACTTCTATAGCGGGCGGCACTTCCGGCTGACCGATGTGCACGGAGAGTTAGTACGGGACATCCTGGCCTAGGCCGATGTGGAGCGGGGTTAAGTCGCATACCGGCAGCCGCCGAGACTGAAACTCTGACTCAACTTAAACACCACCGTGGCGGAAGTGATTTAATTTCAATGTGTTACAACTGTGAAAACGGCCTAATGACACGCTCCCCCTCGATAGAGGTGTGAGGCGGAGGGAATCAGCAGCAGCGCAGCGTAGGCGGGAGTGCGACTCCATATGCCTGAAATACCTTGCCCGTCACTCCGGGAGTCTGCCCGCGAAAAACATAACCTTTGCCGTTGATGGCGACCTCCATCTCGACCAAATTGTCCAGATCCCGGATGATGTCGCCCCATTCCAACGGCCACTTCTTGCAGG
>JBBQRA010000146.1:0-14918 GCA_038215275.1 Bryobacterales bacterium
TGGCCGGGCTTTTGGTTTTGTTGAGATGCAGTTGCCATCGGCCAAACAAGAGGTGACGCGGGAAACTTTTACGTTCCGGGTGCGTAAGCAAAAGCTGGGGGAGGCGGAATTGGTAGATGGCCATTATCTTTTGCGTTCGAACTTGGTGGGAGAAGACCCGACGGTGCTGTGGGAACGCTACATCCAGTTGACGCAGATAGAGGCGGCGTTCAAGAGCATGAAGGGCGAACTGGGGATTCGACCGATATTTTCATCAACGTCAGAGCCGGGTGGAGGCCCATATTTTTGTGGCGTTTCTGGGCTATTGTTTGCTGGTGACGTTGAAGAACCGGTTGGCGGCACACGCGCCGGGGCTGACGCCGAAAGCAGTCTTGGAGAAGTTGGCGAAGCTCCAAATGATCGACGTGTGGTTTCCGACTACCGACGGCCGACATCTGGTGCTGCCACGCTACACCGAGCCGGAGCCGGATCAGGTGGTATTACTCCACACGTTGACACTCTCACTTCCACCGCAAACACCGCCACGAATTAAGGCCAAGGCCGCCGAAATCCCCAGATCTCTCTTGAAAATGTAGTGCAGACTGGGCGCTTGTGTGTATTGAAACGAAAACACTTAGGCGTTGGTTTCGACCTCAACTGCGAAAGTCGGGCTAGCGCAGTAGAAGGGGAGATGGGCGGCTGGGCGTACGGTGGAGACACCAGTGATCGCGACGGATATTGTGCCAACGGTGTTGCGGGCGGCGGGGGTTCCCTATCGGGAAGCGGAGTTCGACGGGGTGGATATAGCGGGCAGGCTGGGAGAGCGGACGCTGTTCTGGCGGTATGGGAACAACATCGCGGTGCGGCAGGGAAAATGGAAGCTGGTGCGGCAGGGTCAGGCAGAGTTTGCCCTGTTTGATCTGGAGAGTGACGTGGGCGAGTCTCGGGACTTGGCCGGGACGGAGCCGGAGCGAGCGGCACGGTTGCGAAAAGCGCTGGAGAAACTCAACAGCGAAATGGTGGCGCCTCGATGGGAAGCGGGGGGAGGGAGAGCGAAGTGACAGGCAATGCTTAGAACGTGGGATAACGGGGGGATGCGGTTTGTTGGGATGATTTGGTTGCTATTGAGCGCAGGGTTGGGCGTGGCGCAAACGCCGCTACCGCATTCGGCGTGGGGCCGGGACGAGGTCCACGAGATCCGGCTGCGGTTTTCGCAGCCGGACTGGTGGGAGCGGCTGACGGTGAACTACCGGGGGACCTTGGAGGACGCGGCGTATCTTGAGGCGGCGATAGAGTGGGGCCCGCACAAGTTCTCTTCGATCGGTGTGCGATTCAAGGGCAACAGCACGTACACCGTGAACAGTAAGAAGAAGCCGTTCCGGCTGAAGCTGAACGAGTTTGTGAAGGGTCAGAAGATTGAGGGGGTGGGTGCGTTCAACCTGAACAACGCGTTTGGGGATGCGAGTTTTGTGCGGGAGGTGGAGTACTACGAGTTGGCGCGAGCGGCGGGGTTACGAACTCCGCGGTCCGGCTTCGCGGCGCTGTATATTAACGACGTTTACTGGGGGTTGTACGGCTTGGGGGAGGTGGTGAACGACGATTTCCTGCAGAACTATTTTGGACGGGGGGAGGACAAGGGGAACTTGTACAAGGGGGATATCGGGGCGACGTTTGCGTATTTGGGACCGGACAAGACGGCGTACAAACGCTTTTGGGAGAAGCAGACAAATGAAGCTGCGGACGACTGGAGCGACCTGATCGATTTCTGCAAGACGCTGAACGAAACGCCGGTGAGTTCGCTGGAGGCGACGATGGCGGCGCGGATGGACATCGATAGCTTCCTGACGGCGATGGTGCTGGACAACGCGACCGGCAACCTGGACGGGTACGTAGGGATGGCGCAGAACTTCAATTTTTACCGGCGGCCATCGGATGGGCGATGGGTTTGGATGCCGTGGGATCCGAGTTTGGCTTTTGGAGCGTTTCCGGGAGGGCCGACGGGGTTGGCGTCGATCCAGATGGGAGTGGACCGGACAACGCCGATGGGGAGTGCGGCGAGTTCTCGACCGCTCTTTTCGCGGCTGCTGAGCGTGGCGGCGATTCGGGCGAGGTACTTCCAGATCTATCAGGAATTGGTGGCGCGGGTGGTGGTGGTGGCGCCCGTGCTGCGGCGCATGGAGAGTTGGCGAACGCTGATCCGGCCATATGTGGCGAGAGAGACGGAGCGGTTGACGACGCTGGAGCAGTTCGACGGAGCGATGACGACGGCGGCGGGGCCGGCGCCGGGGTTGCGTCCGTTTGTGACGGGGAGATTGGAATCGGTGCGCAGCCAGTTGGCGGGTTTGACGATACCGGCCGCAGGGACACTGTCGGTGGCGGCGGGGCAACGGGAGATCGGCTTGGACTACGAGGGGATCGGGACGACGCCGAGCTATTCGCTGTTTGCGACGACGGCGAGTGGCGGCAACTGGCTGACGGTTTTGCCGACAGGGGGGAGGCTACCGGCAACGGTTCCAATAGTGATGAACGAGGGCGGGCTAGCGGCGGGGGTTTACCGGGGAACGGTGACCGTGCATTTGGCAGGAGCGGCGAATTCGCCGGTGCGGCTGCCGGTGACGATGAGAGTGGGGGGACCGGAGTTGAAGGAGATGGTGAACGCCGCGAGCTATGCCAAGGGGGCCGTGTCGCCGGGAGAGATCGTGACGTTGTTTGGGACAGGGTTGGGCCCGGCGGCGCTGGCGACCCGGGGGGTGAATGTGTTTTTCGACGGGCGTCCGGCGCGGGTAATCTACGCGCGGGCAGACCAGGTGGGAGCGGTAGCGCCGATGGAGTTGGCGGGGCGCACGGTGACGGCGGTGCAGGTGTCGTACCGGGGGCAGCGATCGGAGAGTTTGATACGGCCGGTGGAGGAGGCGGCGCCGGGGGTCTTCACGGCGGGAGCGGTGGGGACCGGGCAGGGGGCGATAGTGAACGAGACGGGGACGGTAAACAGTGCGGCGTCGCCGGCGGAGAAGGGATCGACGGTGGCGATTTATCTGACGGGGGCGGGGGTGACGGACGCGGCGGGCATGATTACAGCTCCGGTGGCAGTGCGGATGGGGGGCGTGGAGACGACGGTTCGGTATGCGGGGGCGGTGCCTGGGACCATCGTGGGTCTCTTTTTGGGGCTCTATCAGATCAACGCCGTGGTGCCGGGAGGCACGGCTAATGGGGCCGTGCCGGTGGAGGTGACGGTGGGAGGGGTGGCGGCCCAGAATGGGGTGACGGTCAGCGTGCGGTAGGCATCAGTCGTATGGCCAACGCCCCAGGACGGCGCGGATGGTTTCGACGTATCGACGCTCAGCGCGCAGCCGCTCCTGGCACTCGGGGCAGTGCTGTAAGTGGAAGAAGAGTTCGTTTCGGGATTCGGCCGGCAGACGACGCAGGGCCAACAGTTCCAGCAAATCCTCGGCGGGGTGCTCGGACATTCAGAGTGACGTGGGAATTTTCCGGGAAAGCTCTCTTAGGATTATTCCTGGGCGCGGGTGGCGACGCTGGCCTTGTTGATTTCGGCGAGGGAGCGTTTGCCGCATTGCTTCATGATCAGGGTGAATTCGGTGCGAAGAAGGTCGATGACTTGTTCGACGCCGGGTTGCCCGAAGGCGGAGAGACCCCAGACGTAGGGGCGGCCGACGCAGACGGCGTTGGCGCCGAGGGCGAGGGCTTTATAGATATCGGTGCCGCGGCGAAAGCCGCCGTCGATCAAAATGGTCATTTTGCCCCCGACGGCGTCGACGATTTCGGGGAGGCATTCGATGGTGCCGCGGCCGGACTCTTCGGCGCGGCCGCCGTGGTTGGAGACGATGAGGCCATCGACGCCACAATCGAGGGCGAGGCGGGCGTCTTCGTGGGTGACGATGCCTTTGATGAGTAACTTCATTTTGGTGGACTTGCGGAGTTGGCGGACGAAGTCCCAGGTGAGAGCGGGGTTGGCGTTCGGGATTCCGGCCATGTTGATGCCCGAATACATGGGTTTGCGCTTATGAAAGCCGCCCGGTGCCGGGTCGTGGCAGACGACGCATTTGCGGGAGTCGAGGAGTTTGGCGCGGGAGAGGGTTTCCGTGTTGCGCCCCGCCTGGGAATCGACGGTGAGAGCGAGGACGGGGCAGCCGGCATCTTCGGCGCGGCGCCAGAGGCGATCGGCAACCTCGGGCTTACCAGGGGTATAGAGCTGGTACCAGACGGGGCGGCCGGCGGCGGCGTTGATGGCTTCGACGCTGGTGTTGGCGTTCGTCGAGAGGATCTGCATGGTCTGCTTGGCCGCGGCAGCGCGGGCGACGGGAAGTTCGCCCTCGGCGTGGAAGGCGCCGGAGTTTCCGATGGGGGAGAGGAGGAGGGGGAACTCGTGGCGGGCGCCGAAGAGGTTGACGGAGGTGTCGATTTTCGAGATATCGACAAGGCGACGGGGACGGAGCTGATAGCGATCGAAGCCAGTGCGGTTGGCGTGGAGGGTGGCATCGCCGACGACGCCGGTTTGGAGGTAGGCGAAGTGGGCCGGGGGGAGGGCCTGGCGGGCGGCGGCTTCAAAATCGAAGACATTGATGGCGTCTTCGGGCTTGGCGATGGCGTCGGGGGCGGACTGGGCGTAGAGGGGGCTAGCGGCGAGGTATCGGAGAAAAGCGCGGCGGGCGTGAAGGGGCATGGGGGCGAGTATATCGCCAAATTCAGTAGGGAATGAGGTCGGGGTTGATGCCTTTGCGGATCAGGACGCCCCAGTCGATGAGCTTGTCCTTTTCGAGATTGAAGTGGGAGCAGCGGTCGAGATAGTGGGCGACAGCTTTGCGTTCGCCGAGGTCGACGACTTGGCGGGCGAGGCCCATGGGGACGGGGCCGTGGGTGAGACGGTCGGAGCCGGGGGTGTTGGTGGAGGCGAGGAGTTCGGCGACTGCTGTTTTGGTGTCGTTGCGGCGAAGGGCGATTTTGCCAAGGGTTTGGTGGGCGAGGAAGATGGCGTCGCCGTAGCGTGGATGGCCGGCGAAGTGAGGGATGAGTTTCATGAGGGCGCGGGCGTGGGCTTCGGCGGCGTCGAGTTGGTTGGCGGCGTAGGCGTGGCGGAGGGCTTCGGGCAGGCCGAGGAAGCGGTCGGCTTCTTCAGGGCTGGCGAGGAGTTCGGCGAGGGGTCGGGAGGCGAGGGCGGCACGTTCAGCGTCGTCGGCGGCCTGGGCTTTAGGGGGGAGGGGTTGGGCCTGATAAGGTTGGCGGGCGGCGAGTTCGGCCATGGTGGGTTGACCTTCTCTGGGAGGGCCGTCGGTGCAGGAGGCGAGGCAGACGACGGCGAGGAGGTGGGTGAGGCGAGTTTGGACCATGGTCAAATGACTATGGTCTAATTTAACCATGGAAGAGATCGCGATTTCGAAATTCAAGGCGACGTGCCTGGCTGTGTTGGAACAGGTACGGGTGACGGGCAAGCCGGTGCGAGTGACGCGGTTTGGGAAACCGGTGGCGGAGGTGTTGCCGGTGGGAGAACCGAGCGCGAAGAAAAGGATACTCGGAGGAATGCGCGGCAGGATTAATGGGGATTTGAAGGAACCACTCTTCACTGCCGAGGAGACGGAGCGGTGGGGTGAGGAACCGAAGCGCTAATGGCCGGTTTCCTGCTCGACACCCATATCTGGCTGTGGATGTCGATCGCGCCACGACGGCTGAGCAAGACCGTAACTAGGCGATTGGAGAATCCCCGCGCGGTCTTATGGGTTTCGCCCGTCAGCATTTTTGAGGCCGAGGCAGCGCACCGGAGAGGGCGACTGGAGGACATTGGCAACTTCAGCGACTGGGTGAACGATTCGTTCGAGCGGTTCCAGCTTCGCTCGGCGGACATGACTCGTCAGGTTGCCATGGAGGCGCGCTCCTATTCCCTGCCCCACGGTGATCCGGCGGATCACATGATTGTGGCAACTGCACGTGCGTACGGCCTAGTTCTCGTGACCGATGATGAGCGGATCATCGAGAGCCAGGCCGTAGCGACGCTACCGAATGGGTAAGCGTTAGTTAGAACTGCAGGTTGAGGCCAAGTTTGAGGAAGCGCGGCAGATTGCCCTGCACGGGGTTGAGGCGGCCGAAGGCGGGGTTGGTAACGTCGACCGAGGCGATGTTGGTGAACCAGGGGCGGTTCAGGGCATTGACGGCTTCGAAGCGGAACTGAAGCCTCAGGCGTTCCTTGATGGGGAACCACTTGGTGATGGAGGCGTCCCAGTTCTGATAGCCGGGGACGCGGACGTCACTGAAGCGCAGGGGGAAGTCGCGGAGCGTAAAGGGTTCCTGTGCGCTGACGCGGCGACCGGTGGCGGGGTTGTTCCAGAGGTCGGTGTTGAACCACTGGCCCATGGTGGGGTTCTCCAACTGGGCGCTGCCGGGGGTGACTTGGTTTGCGTTCGGATAGGCGATGTTCCAACCCTTCATATAGGTGATGTTGGCGTTGAGTTCCCAGCCACCGATGAGGAAATTGCCGACGCTGTTCACGTTGTTGGCGAAACGGCGTCCCTTGCCGAAGGGCATTTCCCACACGCCGGCGAGATTGAACTTGCGCGGGATATCGATCTGGTCAGCGGACTGCTTTTCGAGATTCGAGCTGGCGGGGTCGCCAACGTTGAAGTCCTGAATGTTGCGGAAGCTGACCTGTTCCAGGGTTTTGGCGCCGGTGTAGCTGGCGAGGAAGGTGAGCCCGCCCGAGAAGCGCTTGGACGCCTTGATCTGGATGGCGTCATAGCGCTGGCGACCGATGGGAAGATTGGCAACCGTGAGCGGGGTGAACTGCGGGAAGGTGAACAGGAGCGTCTGCCGGGTGATGGTGGGTCGATTCAGAGCCGCGTTGTTCGGAACCAAGCCAGCCATCGGATTGGGGATCTGCGCGTTGTAATAGGCGTTGTCGATGACGCCGGCTGGGGTGCGGCGGTTTAATTCGTTGGCCGGAATGAAATTGGCATTCGAATTGATTGGCAGCTTCCGGGTTTGGTTGCCGACGTAGGCCACTTCGACAAGGACACCGCCGGGGAGTTCGCGCTGGATGTCGAAGGAGTATTGGTGCGAGAAGGGGAGGGGCCGCTGTTGCCAGTTCACCGTTAGGCCTTGACCGAGGAAGCTGGCAGCACCTTCCGAGTTGCCGACTGCATCAAGGAGGCGGCCGCCGACCTGATTCGTAAAGGCGTTCGTAAGGTTGACGGCGGGAGTGAGATCGTTGACTGTCGTGACGGCGTTGGTCCGCTGACTGAAGCCTTGGTTCACGCCGGTAGCACCCTGACCGAGTACATAGAGGCCGTAGCCACCACGAACGACCGTCTTTTCGCCGATGCGGTAGGCGAAGCCGGCGCGCGGGGCGAAGTTGTTTTTGTCGGGAGCGAACGAGCCGCGGGGGGCTCCGCCGACATTGGCGAACTGGACGGCGCCCTTCAAATTGAGACCTGTGGCCCGAGCTGCGATGGGACTGGCAGCGTTGAAGTCGAGCGACTGCACCATGCGATCGTAGCGTTCGTAGGCCGGGGACTCGTAGTCCCAGCGGAGGCCGAGGTTCAAAGTCAACCGGTTGGTGACCTTGAAGTCATCCTGGAAGAAGCCCGCGTAGAAGTAGTGGACGAAGGCGGGATCGATGTTGCGGTCGACAAAGGCAGACGTCGGGTAGCCGAGAAGCATGGTGGCCAATTCATTGCCGGAAGTGGCATCGGCGCGGTTGGAGACGGCCTGCGTCCAGTTCTTGCCAAACTCATACGAGCCTGAGGCCAAGCCGGGGTTCTGCGTGTTGTCGTTGTAGCGGCGCAACTCGATGCCGAATTTCAGGAAGTGGCGGCCAACAACTTTATTAAAATTGGGCTGAATGGTATAGACATCACTGGTTTCCGAACTGACAATCCGATCCGAGCCGATGGACTGGAAGGCGTTGCCGGTGAAATTGAAACGCGGGAAGGCCAAGCGAGTGAACTGGGAGACGAGGGCCGGGTCGAAGCCAAGCTGCCGAGGATCGTAACCCGCGCCGAACGTGTTTCCGCCGGAAGCTTCCCAACGGTTGAGGCCAAGGCGAAGGTCAAAGGTGGTGGTGGGATTGAGGGTAGAGGTCCAGTTGAAGCCGATGGTCCGGCCGTTGCGGCGAAGGGGCGCATTGCCGGTGGGTTCGGCCGGATTCGCCTCGCTAGGATCCTGAACGAAGACCAAGCCGCGGTATTCGCTGAACGGGTTCTGACCGTAGCGGAAGTTGGTGTTGTTCTTCGAGTTGACCTGGAAATCGAGACGGCCGGACCACTGGTCGAGGTCACCGATCCAGCGCGAAGGGAACGGGTAGTTCTGCACGAAGGCCGGGCCTACGCCTTGCGAGGTGGGCGCGGGGAGGAACTTCACGACGGCCGCGGCCACGGGGTTGATGCGGTTGGCCGGGAGGCGGTTACCGGGGAAGGGTTGACGGGTGCCATCGGCGATGGTGGTCAGCGGATCGTAGACAAGAACTGGCTGATTCTGTCCGTTGCGGAGGCTGGAGAAATCGCCGTTGCGCCAGTCCGACAGCGGAACGGTGGCGACGCCGGGATCGGCGGAGCGCTGCCGCATAGCTTCATATGCCAGGGTCCAGAAGAGCTTGTTGCGGCCGTCAAAAACTTTGGGGACAAGGATGGGGCCGGAGAGGAAGAATCCGTAGGCGTTAATGTTGTTTGGCGATTTTTCGATGCCGGCGGCGTTGAGCTCGGTCTGGTTGGCGTTGAGCTTGTCGTTCTGGAAGTACTCAAAAAGATTGCCGTGGAACTGGTTGGAGCCGGACTTGGTAACGATGGTGACGATGCCGCCGCCGGTACGGCCGTATTGAGCGTCGTAGGTATTCTGGAGCACCTTGAATTCCTGAACGGATTCCATAGTGGGCACGTTCATGACGGTCCGGCTGGTGCGGACGTTGGACATGCCGTCCATGAGGACTTCGTTTTCGCCGCTGCGGCCGCCGTTGACCGAGAAGCCGGTGGTGCCGCCGATGTCGAAGGAGCGAAGGTACCGCCAGCCGCCGGTCTTGAAGACGCCGGGCGCGGCCCAGGCGATCTGGAAGGGGTTGCGGCCCTGGGTAGGCAGATTGGCGATGAGTTGATTGGCGAGAGCAGTGTCGCGATTCGCGGTTTCGGTTTGGAGGGGGGAAACAGCGGCGTCGACGGTGATAGAGTCGGCGACGGCGCCGACTTGCAGTTGGATGTCGAGGCGGGCTTTGTCGAGAGTCTGAAGAACGATGTTTTCGCGGACGACGCGGCGGAAGCCGTCGCGGGAGACGGACAGAGTGTAGGCACCGGGTTCGAGCATCGGCGTATTGTAGATGCCGACGTCGTTAGAGGTCGTGATGACGCTAGTATTCTTGGCGAGGTTGGTGACCGTGATGGTGGCCGAGGGTACAGGAGCGCCGGTCGGATCCGTGATGTTGCCTGAGATGCTGGCGCGGACTTCCTGGGCGGCCGCAGCGGACGTCAGGGCGAGGCTTAACAATGCGAGACGTAGCATAGATCACTGAGAGTATCCCAGTATCGAGCGAAGTGCCAGTGATTCACAGCCGTGTTATGAGATCTTCATTTATCGGCGTCGGCAAGCCAAATCGGCGGCCGAGTTCGATGATGTGGCCATTGAGCGCGGCAATTTCAAGGGGCTTTCCGGCGAGGCGGTCCTGGAGCATGGAGGTGCGGGTTCCGGGTGGGTAGGAGGCGAGTGTCGAGAGGATGTCTTCGCCGTCGACTTGGGCGCCGGCGGCGGCGGCGAGGGGGAGCGATTCGGCGAGCAGACGCTGCGCCCAAGTGCTATAGAGCGGTTCCCGAAGGATTTCGAGACCGCGACCGGCGATGGCGGTGAGTGGATTGGAGACGCAATTATGAAGCATCTTGCGCCAGGCGGCGCTGAGGAAATCGTGGGCTTCGAGGAGTTGAATCGGGGTATTCAAGAAGAGATCGGGAAGAGGGGTGCAGGGCGGAATGGTGAAATGAGGCCGAGGCGGGGGGAAGGCGTGGCGGACGCCTTGCTGCTCTTCGATATAGACGTAGGAAAGGACGGGGATGCCGGGTTGCGTGAGACCGTTCTGAATGGCCGCAAGGACGGGAGCGTTGACGCGGGGGAGGGCGGCGGGATTGTCGTAAGTCTTCGTGGTGAGGAAGGCGAAATCGGCGGGTGGGCCAGCGTCGAGATAGTGGGGAAGGGTGAGGGGCGGAAGACCACCGATTTGAAGCGGCCCGGGGTCGCGGCGGGTGCAGAGGTGGACAGCGTGGCCGGCGCGGGAGAGGTGGACGGCGAGCCAGGACCCGAGGTTACCGGCGCCAATGATGGCGATGCGTTGAGGCATTAGCGTGGCGCTCCATCTCCCAATTGAACGCCATCAATCTCGCTGGCGCCTGGTTGGGTGGCGACGCGGGGAACAGAGGTAGCGCCGACGGAGTCGTCATGGAGGAAGGGGAGCGTGACGTTATGGAGTTGGCCGGCGCGTTCGATGGTCAAAGGGCCGGCGGCCGGGGCGAGGCGCGGGAGCAACTGGCTCGAGATCGTGCCGACTCTGAGGAGTTGGGCGAGCGTGCTAGTTTGCATAGTATGGCTCGGGTGACTTGTGAGTTCGAGGTGTATACCTATCAGATTGATTTTGCACGACACGTGAGCAATATTGTGTACATCCAGTGGCTGGAGGTGGGGCGCTTGAAACTGCTGGAAGCGGTGGGGTTGCCGGTGGCGGAAGTGGCCAGGCGGGGGATCACGCCGATTGTGGC
Organism: Bryobacterales bacterium; assembly: GCA_038215275.1. GTDB lineage: Bacteria > Acidobacteriota > Terriglobia > Bryobacterales > Bryobacteraceae. Next base: position 10,713 of record JBBQRA010000146.1, read on the forward strand.
AGCGACTTCGATTGTGTATCAGCGGCCAGTGCACTTTGGTGACCGGGTAAGGCTGGAGGCTTGGCTAGGGGATTTCGGAAAGGCGTCCGCGATGGTGCACTACCGGCTGACGAATCAGCGGGGGGAAGAGGTGGCCGAGGCGACGCAGCGAGGTCTGTTTGTCCGTATTGCGGACGGAAAGCCGGTACGGTTAGGGGAGGAGGACCGGGTCCGCTTTGCCCCTTATGTAGAGCGGCGGAAGCCGGTGCGGATCGACTAGTTCGACCGGGCTGGAAGGCGCCGGGATGCTACTGGCAGCGGTGTGAGCTGATTTCGTATTTTCGGTGGACGGATTTTGAGGGCAGGTCACGACGAGTGTCCAACAAGCACCGGCCGCCAACTCGGGGGCCTGCATACAATTCACCAAAAGGTTCGCCTACACTGTAAGGGAATAATGTTACCCGACTCTACGAAGCCGCACCCGGAAGACGCCTCCCCGGATGAGTTTGACTATCTCATCCAGAGGGTTGCCGAAGCTCCCTTTCAAACCGAGCCATTTCGTCATCTCTACCTCGAAGGGTTCCTCTCCCCGGAACACCTCGCCCGAGTCGTCACGAGCCCCCAGGTTAAAGTACCGCCGGCTGTGGGCACCCCGGATCTGCTCGACAGTCTGACCGCCGCCGGCTACGATATCGAACCGTTCCCTGGCTGCACTACAGACGTGGCCAAATATCTCGAGTATCTCAAAACCAACCAATGGCCCGACAGCAACGGCGTGGTCGAAGGCATCGGCATGGCGATGCGCTTGAAGCGGGTCGCGGACCCTCTCATTGGCCGCCTACTCGCATTCTTTAATAGTGAACGCTTCCATGCGGCGCTCATCGCCAAGTTCGGAATCGAACGACCGAATCGCATCGAGACCGCGATTCAGAAGTATCTCACCGGATACGAGATCAGCCCCCACCCCGATATCCGCTCGAAGTGCCTCACTTACTTACTGAATATTAACACCGAGCCCGAAGCGGATCAGTTGCCCATCCATACGCATCTGCTTCGACTCATCCGGCGCAAGGAGTTTATCTATAGCTTTTGGGATACGAACCCGGAGTTCGACCGTTGCTGGGTTCCGTGGAGTTGGTGCACCTCGGAGCGGGTAACCTCGGCTAATAACAGCATCCTCCTGTTCTCGGCCCACAATCGCTCGCTCCATGCCATCAAGCTCAAATACGATCACACCCAGTTCCAGCGGACCCAAGTATACGGCAATCTCTGGTACACCGACGTACCGTTTTCCGCTGGTCACGCCATGAATTATAAACAGTTCGATTTCCAACCGCCCGCTTAACAGCGCTGCTGCTCGGTGGCAGGGCCGTGCGTTGCTTGCAGCGTTTGGCCCCAGCCCACTCGTTCGTATCAGGACGGCGGGTGCCCGGGCTATTGAACACGATCGTGCGGGAAGTCGGCGTCGAGGAGCGACTGCATCAGGCTCGCAATGTGCTCGGGACCGCGAGTTTCCATGGTGATGTCGATGACGGTATCGCCAAGGTTGACGCCGTAGTAGGCGCGGTCGTGGAGGGTCTCGACGATATTGGCATCGTTTTCGGTGATGATGTGGGTAAGGCGGTGGAGGGAGCCGGGATGATCGGGGAGGTGGATGCGGAGGCGGACGAGGCGGCCATCCTTGACGAGGCCGCGTTCGATGATGCGGCTGAGGAGGGTGACGTCGATGTTACCGCCGCAGACGAGCACCCCAATGCGGCGGCCGGTAAGTCCGGTTTTGTCATGCAGCACGGCGGCGAGGGCGGCGGCCCCGGCGCCTTCGGCGAGCGTCTTTTCGCGTTCGAGCAAGAGGAGAATGGCCTTGGCGATCTCTTCCTCTTCGACGGTGACGATGGAATCCACATAGCGCCGGACAAGAGGGTAGGTGTGGTCTCCCGCGCGGCGGACCGCTATGCCGTCGGCGACCGTGGTGGCGCGGGGAATAGTGACCGGTTCGCGATGTTCGAGGGCGGCGCGCATCGACGGGAGGCGAGCCGTTTGCACGCCGATTACCCGGACATCGGGGCGAAGGGACTTCACCGCGCAAGCGAGGCCACCGATGAGGCCGCCGCCGCCGATGGGGCAGACGATGGCTTCGAGCGCCGGCTCCTGCGCAAGCATTTCGAGGCCGAGGGTACCCTGTCCGGCAATGACGGCGGGATCGTCAAAGGCGTGGAGAAACGTGAGATTCTCGGCATCGGCGCGGCGGCGGGCTTCAACGAAAGCATCGTCGTAGTTGCTGCCGTGGAGGATGACTTCGGCGCCGTAACGGCGGGTGGCTGCGACCTTCACACGGGGCGTGTGGAGGGGCATGTAGATGTAGGCCCGGATGCCGCGTTTGGTGGCGTGGTAAGAAACGGCCTGAGCGTGGTTGCCGGCCGAGGCGCAGATGACGCCGTTGGCGGCCTCCTCCGGGGAGAGCGTGAGGATCTTGTTGAGGGCGCCTCGCTCCTTGAAGGAGCCGGTCATCTGCAGGTTGTCGAGCTTGAGATAGATGTCGTTGCCGGTGAGTTGGGAGAGTTCTTCGGAACGGACCTGAGGGGACAACGACACGGAGCCGGCGATACGTTCCGCGGCGGCTTGGATTTGGGCGAGATCGACCATGGCTGATCCCGCTATGGTATCGCTAGCCGATTCTCGCGAGCGGGAAGATCTGCTGCGGCGGGATGCCTGTGAGGCGGGAGGCGACCGCGGGAAGGCCGGTGTACTCTTTGACGAAAGGCGGCAGCAATATGAGGCCGACCGATCGGCCGGTGCGTTTGTTGTAGGCCACGCTGGCGGTAGGGCCAGCCTTGGCTTCGACGAGGGAGAGATTCCATTGGCCGAGGCTGGCGCCGGTAGCGGCTGGCGCGGCGAGTAGTTTCCGCAAGGAGGACGTTGCCGTCGACGCGGAGGTTCGGGAGGGGCGTGCGGCCTTGGGCGGTGACGACGAGGGTGTCGAGAACGAGAGTGGTCGGCCCGCATCCATCGGGACGGATCAATTCTGCTGACCGAACATCGGATTGCAGTGCTCCTCGACAGATTCCTTTTCGGCTGAATCGACCAAGTTGACAAGGTGCGAACGGGGTGCCTAGAGTTAGAGCGTGAGTGGCATTCGGATCATTCCGACGCTGGTCATCGCCTCAATCCTCATTTTGCGGGGCGGAGACTGCATCCCGCTTCTGTTTGCGAACCAGGCGACGAAGGACTGTTGCACCAAAGGCAAGTGCAGCCGTTCGCAGAAATCCAGTCCTTGCTGTCAAACCAGTAGTTCTGATGCGGTGCAGCAATTTCAAACTCAGGACAAGGTAAGTCTCCCGGCTTTGGCGGAGTTGGATTTCGACTTTGCCGACGCGTGTTGGCCAGGATTGATGCCGGTTCTGAATGCGCAATCGTTCGTCCTCGGCATCTCTCCTCGCCCTCCACCGGATCCTCTCGTCCAGCAATCTCTTCCATTGTTGATCTAAACCTCCATCTGCTTTTCGTTTTGCGGACGCCTTAGTGCGCCCGCGATTTTTGTATTCCCGATAAGCATCAGGAGGAAATGTATGCCCAAACCCAAGCGGTCCGGTATGCTCCTTTCGTTCGTCGTCTTTGCCGCCCTGCCTTTGCATGGAGAGCAAGCGGTCTCGACAACGGAGCGGGAGCAGGTCGTTCAAATGGACGAACTCGTTCAAGAGTTACTGAAAAATAGCCCAGCACTCCGAAGCGCTCAATACCGGGTGGATGCCGCGATGAAACGGCCATCCCAAGTCAGCACATTGCCAGAGCCCAAGCTGAGCATCAGCAACATGGGAGTGGGGCACCCGCTCTCGCGTTTGCAGGACAGCAACTTTGCCTACCTCGGTTTTGGCGTGTCGCAAGAGATCCCTTATCCGGGTAAGCTGAGGCTTGCCGCGGAAGAAGCGAGACGAGATGCGGAGGCCGATCGCGAAGTCTATCGGGCGCTGCTTTTGGATGCGACGGCCCAGGTAAAGTCCGCATATTACGAATGGTACGGGGCCACCAAAGCGATTGAGATCACGCGTAAGAATCGAGATCTTCTTCAGCGGCTCGAACAGATCGCACGCGCCCGCTATACGGTGGGCAAAGGCCTTCAACAGGATGTTCTGAAAGCGCAAGTCGAGCTGACTACGTTGGAACAGCAGCTTGAAGTTCTCGGCCAACGGAGGGCAACGGCCGAGGCGCGAATTCAGTCGCTCATTAACA
>JBBQRA010000147.1:0-14792 GCA_038215275.1 Bryobacterales bacterium
TGCTGATCCGGGGCAATCGGATAGCTGACGTCGGTCCTACCCCTGACGTATCTGTGCCGACTGAAGCTGCCATCGTCGATGGCAAAGGCAAGTTCCTGATTCCGGGCCTCTGGGACATGCACGTTCACTTTCGTGGGTCAATGAAAGGCGGAGACAAGCTCGTTAAAGAGAACGAAGCAACGCTGCCCATCTATGTTGCCCACGGTGTCACAGGTGTGCGTGAAATGGGCGGCGATATGGTTGAGACCTTTCTGCAATGGCGCGATGAAATCGAGCGGGGAAAAGGCAGGGGCCGCGAATCGCGACAAGCGGGCCGAAGTTGGACGGTCCCAAGCCGTCATGGCCCGGTTCGATTGCGGTGGCAACACCCGATGAGGCCCGCGCCGCGGTGCGCAAAGTGAAAGCGATGGGTGCTGACTTCGTCAAGGTCTATACCGGCCTTGGCCCTGAATCGCTCGTGGCAGTTGCCGGAGAAGCCAAACGCCAGCAACTTCGTCTGACCGGACACCCTGGAGGCCATTTTACTATGCTCGAAATCTCCGATCTCGGAATGGACATCGAGCACGTGTTTCCCACGATGGGGTTTGCGTCCACGCGAGACGAGCTTTCCCTAGTCAGGCCGCCCAGCGGGCAAAAGATTTCCCCGTTTTCGCTCGAAGGAGCTCGCATTGTTGTCGAACAGTACGACGCCGACGCAGTCAGGAATCTCATTACGCGATTCCTGAAGAACAGGACCACATTAACTCCGACTCTCCACGCGCAGTGGTCTACCGTACTTGCACCAGTTCTCGCCGATAAACGGCGCTCCCACCTGATGCCGCGATGGCTGGAGACCTGGAACGATCGCGGAGCCGTTCCCTCCGTCGTCCTCGATCCGCTCCGGCGGAAAGCGAAACAGATTGACGCGCGCGTGACGAGTGAATTGAAAGCTGGTGGCGTGACGATTCTAGCCGGATCCGACACAGGCGCCAGCAACCAGAATCTATATCCGGGTTCAATCCTTCATGCCGAGTTGGTAGAGTTTGTGGAGGCTGGCATCTCGCCGCTGCAGACCATCAAAGCGGCGACGCTCGACGCAGCCCGCTGGCTCGGCCGAGACAAAGAACTCGGCAGCATCGCCAAGGGAAAACTGGCCGACTTGGTGCTTCTCGACGCGAATCCGCTGGACGACATCCGCAACACGCTGAAGATCAGAGCGGTAGTGGCCAACGGAAAGCTGTTAGACCGTTCGCAGCTCGATACGATGCTCGGCGCGGCGCAATCGGGTGTTTGCAGCCGGAAGTTCGCCGCTGGACGGTCCGAGGTGCTTTTAAGTTTCGGCCGCCCTGAGGGGTTACGAGCGCGCCTAACACCTAGACTGTGAAGCACTTCTTGCTGACCCTTCGAGCGCAACAATTTCGAAGACCGGAAGAGTATATGTTTGAACAGTTCCTGGCGGCTCCGCGGGTGATGGTGCTCGAAAACGATGGCCGACGGGAGCTGAGTGGATTGTGGCGGCTGCCGGTAATGCCGGAGGGGACGGTGAAGCCGGCGTTTGCGGAGTACAACAAGGGACGGGGTTGGTGCAGCCGGATGGGACGCCGTATGCGGCGTGCGTGGGGATCCCTGTGGTGGGGTTGAACAGCCTGGACGATGTGCCGAGTACGTACACGCGGGGGTGCCGGTGGAGAAGGTGGAGACGGTGGACGGGAAGGCGGTGGCGAGCGGGAAGTTACGGTGGATCTGGCGAAGTTGCCGGATTTCCCGTTTGCAGGGAAGATACACTGTTTGTGTATGGGTACGCCAAGGAGTGGGCAAGTGAGGCGGTGACGATTGGGGTGGCGGACCGACGGCAGCAATAACATGGACTGGCACGACCTGCATGAGGGTGAATTGGGGAAGCTGCTGGAGTTGGCAGAGCAATACCGGCTGCATCCCCTGCATATCGAGGACTGCCAACATGGGGGCCAGAGCGCCAAGCTCGAAGACGGCGACGACTACCTGTTTGCGGTACTGAAGCCCGCATACACCGAGACGGACGGTAGTCTCGCCTTTGGCGATTTCGACGTATTTCTGGGGCCCGGCTACCTGATCACATACGAGGAGGTGGGGTGCGCCGAGCTCCGAGGCCGGGTGGCAAAGTGCCGGAGCAACGATGCTCTATCGAACGATCAGGTTGTCTATCGGATTCTGGATGGGATTGTCGATGCCTATCTTCCGGTGCTCGACGCGTACAGCGAAGAGATTGATGGAATTGAAGACCGGGTGCTCTCGGACCCGCGGCCAGAGGTGCTCGCGAGCATCTTCACACTGAAGCGCAACCTGATTGGCTTCCGCCGGGTGCTGACGCAGACCCGGGACGTGGCCGGTCATTTCATGCGGACCGAGCATTCCCTAATCAGCCCGAAGCTGATGCCGTACTTTCGCGATGTGTATGATCATCTGTCGCGGCACATAGAAACCGTGGAGATGTCGCGGGACCTGCTAAGCGGGGCGCTGGACATCTACCTTTCGAGCGTCGCGAACCGGACGAATCAGACAATGAAGGTGTTGACGATTCTGAGTACAATCGCCCTGCCGAGCGTAGCGACGAGCAGTATTTTTGGTATGAACTTTGAGTTCCTGCCTTGGATCCATGAGCCTAACGGCGTGATTTATGCGGCGGCGATGTCGCTAACCGTAACGGCGATCCTGATCGGGGTGCTCCGCTGGAGGCGTTGGATCTAACAGACGGCCGTGAAATATAATCACAGCGGCTTACTAAAACGATTCTTTGGGATGCTTGTCCTGCCCGTTGCGCTGCTGGCGCAGCCATTGCCGGTGGAGACGGCGGCGCAAGCGATTTTCGGCGCGAAGTGCGTAGCGTGCCACGGGTCAACGGCGATGCCGGGCTTGGACTTGCGGGGCGGTGGTGGCGGGGAAGGCCGTGAAGCAGGGGCCGGCGCGGTATGAGTTGTTTTTGTTGAGTTACGTAACGGTGCGGGTTAGTGGGAAGGCGGCGTGGCTGACTGGGTTTGCGGCGGTGAAGATGGTGGGTCAGGAGAGTTTCCGGGTAACGGAAGTTGCAGGTGCAAGTGAAGCCCGGGGACCAATGGCAGATGGCGACGCATCAGTCGACGCGGATGAACCGGTAAGATGAATGCGATGAACCGTTCTTTGGAAGGTCGGGTTCTCTGCTTTTTGAACTTGATGGTGTTGGCGCTGGTCGTGGCGCTGGTGAGCGGATGCGGCGCGGCGCGGGCGGGCCGCTTCGATACGTTTGCGGCGGCCGGAATGAATTACGCGCAGGCGCGGAACCAGTTTCTGCGTCATTCACTGGATGTGAATATCGAGCGCGATACGCTGGAACTGCGGAAGCAACACGGCGCGCTGGATGGGGCTGGGCGGGCGCGCGTAGTGACGGAACAAGACAAGATTGTGCAGGAACGGATTGCGATCCTGGCCGATCTGGAGCGGCACGGGGCCGTGATGAGCCAATATTTCCTGGCGTTGGCGCGGCTGGCGAGTTCGCAGGCAGATGCCAACGCTGCTGCGGCGGCGACGCGGCTTTCAGGCGAATTGGGCGGACTGACCAATGCGCTGGGGAAGAAATCGATCGGGGGAAATCCGATCAGCAGTCTGATTGGCCAGGCCACAGGAATGGCAGTGGGGGGCTTTCGGAACCGGGCGTTGGAACGGCATCTGAAAACTCACGCCGGAACCGTGCAGCGGGAGCTGGTGCTCGAAGAAGAGCTGCTGCGGGTGCTGACGGACGAGATGATCGCCGACCGTAAGGCGCTACAGGCCCATGAGCGGCGGACAAGGTTGGTGCCTCCGTTTCGTGGTGACGCTCCGCCACAAGAGTGGGATGCGGAACGGAAACGGTTTCTGTTGGCAGAGGTGGACCTGACGCGGGCGCGGGCGGCACAGGACGCGGCGCGGCATTTGCGGATGGTCTTTGAAAGTCTTGCCGGGGGCGCTGACGACGGCGGCCTGGCGGCGCTGCAGTTCGCGATTGAGCGAGTCAATGAGTTTATCGGGCCGAGTGGCAAATAGGCAGGAGAACCCCATGGGCGACGTAATTCCAAAACCACTTGAAGTCCTTTCTCCACACGAGTTGCGGAATGCCATGCGCAGCGCGCTGACTGACGCGCTCGAGCGCATGGACAGCGACGAGTTCCTGGATGCGTTGGAAGAGTTGACACCAGACGAACGAAACGCCGCCGCGATTACCCGGGGCGAGGTGTTCCGCGCGTGGCGGAGGCTGAACAATCAGCAGCTGGACGAGATTCGGGAGCAGTTGGTGGCGAATGAGGCGGAGCTGCGGAAGGCGACGGAGGAGTTGGTGGAGGCGAGAGCGGGAGTGGAAAAGGTGGCCGCGTTTCTCAACACGGCCAACCAGTTCTTAAATGTGGCAGCGAGGTTTATATCCCTCGTATAGGTGGTTACCGGGCCCACGTCCGGGCCTTGGCTGTGGGCTTGGTTGTGAAATCTTTTGGGTTCTGCAGGAATTTCTGTTTGCACTCCATCTGGCAGAAATGATAGGTCTGCCCTTTGTAGGCTGTTTGCAGTGGAGAGTTCGCGGTATCGATGTCCATTCCGCAGATGGGATCTTTGACGAGTACGGAGTTTGTCATTTCTCCTTTGATGGAGCACGGGAGTGGCCATTCAGTCGTTGGCCGAATTCCAGGGTGATCCGGAGAGCGGAGATGAAAGGGAATGGCCGCCGGAGGTCAATCGCCGAGCAGCGGCCAAAGGGCGTTCGGGAAGTCTATTCGTATACTACCCTTTGCCTGACCGGGATTTGGAGTTGACACCAGGTGACGCGCCGACGCACCATTCACTCCAGAATTTGCGGTAGGCGGTCTCAATTTCACGGGCTAGAACGGCTCCGTTGCCGAGGGTCGCTTCGGCTTGCTGGCGGAGACTGGCGCGGAGAGCGGCGAGAGAATCGAGGTCGGCGGCCAGGGTGAGGGCAGATAGGACGTAGCCGTCGAGGGTGGCGGAGGAGAGATGGGCTAGGCCAACGCGGTGGAGGAGGCCTTGGCCGACACGGGCCGCATGAGTCTCGCCCTGAAGGTTGATGACCGGGACGCCCATCCAAAGGCAGTCGCAGGTGGTGGTTTGGCCATTGTAGGGGAAGGAGTCGAGAGCGATATCGGCTTCGGCGATGACGTTTAAGTGGGCGACCAGGGGACGGGCGCCGCGGAAGAGGATTCGAGCGGGATCTACTCCGCGGCGCGTGAGTTCATCGAGGACGCGATGTTGGGCGGGAGACCCGGGAGTATCGAGTTCGGCGGATTCGTAGTGACAAAGCAGGCGGGCGGAGGGCAGGTGATGCAGAATGGCGGCGATAGCGTCCCAGGTTTGCTCGTGGTACTTGCCGGGGCGCTGGAAAAGGCCGAAGGTGATGCAGCCATTGCGGAGGGCCGGGAGAGGCGCAATGGGGGGAGGCGTTTCGGCGAGTTGGAAAGCGATGTATCCGGAGGGGAGGCGGTAGACCTGCTCGGTGTACTCGGACTCCGTGCCGGGCGGGGTGGTCCAGGCGTCAGTGAAGAGATAGTCGATTTCTTCTACGCCGGTAGTGGCCGGGAAATGGGGGAAGGCGACCTGGACGGGAGCCGCGCGGCGGGCAAAGACGGTAAGGCGATGGTCGGCGAAATGGCCGGAGAGTTCGACGAGGATATCGATTTGATCGCGGGCGAGCAAAGCGGCGAGTTCGGCGTCGTCGAGGGTCCAGACGTCGCGCCAGTGGTCGGCAATATTGCGGTAGGAGTCCGTGTGCTCGGAATGGAGGGCGCGGGACATGTAGAAAAAGCTCGTGAAGTTCTGGCGATCCTGAAACTGAAGCCAGGAGGCGAGAAAGCAGAAGGCGGGGTTCATGACGAACTCGCCGGTGAGGTAGCCGATGCGGAGGGGCCGATCGGGATCGGGCGAGTGGGGGAAGGAGGAGTTGCGGGGGAGATCGGCGGCCCAGAAGCGGCTGGCCAATTCATAGGTATCGCGGATAGCGCGTGCTTTGGCGGCGGGGTCGTGGAGCATCAGCCAGAGGAGGCTGGAGTGGAGGTTTCGCTCTTCGGGTGTGGGATTGGGGGTCAACGAGAGGGCGTGGCGCTGGGCGGCGAAGGCGGCAGCGGAGTCGCCGGCGCTCCAGGAGGCGAGGGCGAGGCTGGCTTGGACCTCAAAGGAGGTGGGAGCTTCGGCGGCGGCTCGGGAGACGAACGCGAGGGCTTGGTGATGGCGGGTGGCGTGGGAGGCGATAGAAGCCTTGAGGAGCAGGAGGGGAGCGGAGCGGGGATGGAGGGCCAGGGCGTCGTCGATGAGCAGTTCGGCGGCGGTGGCTTGTTCGGTAGCGAGGAGAGCGTGGCCAAGGGCGGCGGCGAAGGCGGGACGGTGGGGATCTTGGCGGAGGCATTCTTCGAGCAGAGGGATGGCTTCGGCGTGGCGTTGGAGGCGGAGGAGGGACTCGCCGCGGCCGTGAAGCGCGGCGAGGGTGCCGGGATCGAGTTCGAGGGCGCGTTGGTAAGCGGCGGCAGCGGCGGCGAAGTTACGGGCGCGGAAGTGGAGGGTGGCGAGATCGTTCCAGTAGAGGGAGTCCGCGGGGTTTTGCGGGAGGAGCGATTCGAGGGCGGCGAGGGCGCCGGGAAGATTGGCCATACCCCAGAGGGATATGGCGAGCGCGCGAACGGGAGAAAGTTTCAGGCCCTGCTGGCCGATCGCCGCAAGGGCCGGATAACGAGGCGTGCCGATCTTCGGACCGCGCTTCTCGCATCGCTCTCCGGTTGAGCCTCTACCTCGCCGGGTCGCCTTCCGCGGCCTTCTCCTTATCCCCGCCATTCGCAGCTGCAATGCCCGCGAGAAGCCGCCGCGAGACCACCGACCGTGGCTTTTGGACAACGATATCTTCCTCCGTGGCGAAGCGATCCCGATGCTTAATAAGCAACCAGGAAGACTTGCTGCCGCCCGCGAATTTCCCCTTAGTCTTTACCAGCACCCAGGAACCGTGCAGTTTCTTCCCTTTCAAGGAAAATTTAACCTCGCCACTCTGCAGGCCTTGTGCCACATCCACTTCCGGTATCCAAGTCCCCTGATCCCAAATCATCACTGTGCCGCCGCCATACTCCCCTTCCGGAATTACGCCTTCAAACTGCCCGTATTCCACCGGATGGTCTTCCACCAGCATCGCCAGCCGCTTCACCGAAGGATCTAGAGATGGTCCCTTGGGAACCGCCCAGGAGAGCAGGACGCCGCCCCACTCGAGGCGAAAATCATAGTGCAGTTGCGTCGCTTGATGTTTCTGTACAACGAAACTCAAACTTTCCGCCTTCGCCGACCTTGTTTTACCCTCAGGCTCGGGGCTTACCTTGAAATCTCGCTTCTCATGATATTTCTCCAGAGACATACTTTCTTAGCAGGCATTTTATGGGCCAACCTACTTTGGGAATTCGTGCGCTTTTGGGAAACCGTCCGCCGCGAGAAACAATCCTGCTTTCGAGAGCCCATGCCCACCCTGGACGCACTTCCCATTCAACCTCCGTACCTGCCCATGGAGGCGAAAAGCGTAGCTGTCATTCCGAAAGGCGCGGAGTGGCAGTACGAACCGAAGTGGGACGGTTTTCGTTGTCTGGCCTTTCGGGACGGGATCACAGTGGAGCTCCAGTCGAAGGCCGGCGAATCGCTCACACGATACTTTCCGGAGGTCGTGGCACTGCTACTTAAGATCAAGACAAAGCGTTTCGTCCTTGATGGGGAGCTGATCGTCGCGCTCGACGGCAAGCTGTCCTTCGACGACCTGCTCCAGCGGATTCATCCAACAGCCAGCCGGGTAAAAAAGCTATCCGTAGAACATCCCGCCCAATTTGTCCTTTTTGACCTACTTGTGGATGCGAAAGCAAAGCTGTTGGCCGGAGAGCCGCTCAGAATTCGTCGCGCCGCCCTGGAGTCGTTCGCTGCGGAGTTCCTTTCGGACGGCAGCGGATGTACGCTCTCTCCCGCTACCCGCCAGATCGCGGTCGCCCGCGACTGGCTCAAAACGCTGAAGGGCCAGCTGGACGGCATCGTTGCCAAAAGGCTAGACCTCCCTTACCTCCCCGGTGAGCGAGCAATGCAAAAGATCAAGAATCTACGAACGGCGGACTGCGTCATCGGCGGATTTCGATACCTCGCCAAGGAGAAGCTAGTTGGGTCGCTGCTATTGGGCCTCTACGACGGCGAAGGCCTGCTGCATCATGTGGGGTTCACCTCCGCCATCAGCGCCTCGGAACGCGCTGAATTAACGGCGAAACTGCGGCGCTTCATCCAGGCGCCCGGGTTTACCGGACGAGCGCCCGGCGGACCCAGCCGATGGAGTACCGATCGATCGGCCGAATGGGAGCCCCTGAAACCAAAGCTCGTGGTCGAGATCCGCTACGACCATTTCACGGGCCACAGGTTTCGGCACGGCACCAAGTTGGTGCGTTGGCGGCCAGACAAATCGGCTAGCCAATGTTTGATGGAGCAAGTGGAGCAGGAGACGGTGTCTCCGCTAGGCCTTCTGACCGACCAGCAATGATACCGGCGTTCCCACGCGTATTTATTCTCTCTCCCGCGCGCCTCGGGGGCATCCGTTCCTCCGTGCTTCTGCGCGAAGAAGCGGAGTTCGATCTCGCGACGCGTCTGCGCAAAGGTCAGGCCAATATAGGGGAGGCGTATTCTTTTATCAGCGGACTCTACTTCCGCGCCAAGCTCGAGTACGCCAGAACCTTCGCGGCCCCTCCCGCTGGCGTACCGCCCGTCCTCATCATTGTGCCGGGACTCGGCCTGCTGCCGCCCGAGACACGGCTCGACCGTGACCAGCTTCGGTGCGTGGGCGAGGTAATAGTTCACCAGGACCAGGAGGAATTTAGATCGCCCCTCATGCGCGATGCCGCCATGCTAGCTAAGGGGGACGCCACTCGATTTATTTTTCTTGGCAGTATCGCGACGCGAAAATATACGGATCCCTTGCGATCCGTCTTAGGCGAAACCATTGTGGTTCCGAATCAGTTCGCGGGACTAGGAAATATGAGCCGCGGCTCGTTATTACTGAAACATGCGACGGCGAAAGACGAACTGCCGTACATCCCTCTCGGCCCGGAGTTGCATCGCAAAGCCCGACCTAGCCGGCTCTCGTAACAGTCTGTGCTTTCCTCACGCCCATGCCCGTTTTGGCCGCGAAATTGCAACCAATGTAACTATGCCTGCAAGCGCGACAAGTCAACCTGAACCAGCGCTGGCAAAACTTGTCAGCCGCTACCCGGAACTCCAATTGGCGACCCTCGCCGATGCCGCTCCCGAAGGCGACGAATGGATCCACGAGATCAAACTTGACGGTTATCGGCTGGCTGGTTTTTTGGCCGCTGGCACGGCCTCGTTGCACACTCGCAACGGCAACGACTGGACCACGCGTTTTCCAGCCCTCATCGCCGCTCTCGAAAAGCTGAAGGTTCAAAGCGCCGTACTCGACATGGAGGCCGTGGTGTTGGACCCTACCGGCAAAAGCAGCTTCCAGGCGCTCCAATCGGCACTCGGCGAAACAGGCAACGAGTCGGCAATCGTGGCCGTAGTCTTTGATCTGCTCTATCTCAACGGAAACGATTTCACACCACGGCCCTTACTCGAACGGAAGAAAATTCTTCAAGGGTTGCTCAAAACCGGCAAGAGCGCCAAGGTTCTTCGCTACAGCGACCATATCGCCGGCTCAGGCGAGACTCTGTTTTCGAAAGCCTGCGAAATTGGACTTGAGGGAATCATATCGAAGCGGGCAAATGACCCCTACCGGGCCGGGCGTCAGCAGAGCTGGCTGAAGATAAAGTGTTCTCGTCGCCAGGAATTCATCATCCTCGGATTTAGCAAAGCTCGATCAGGCGACCGTGCTCTCGGCGCGCTCTACCTAGGCTATTGGAAAGAGAACAAGCTCCGGTACGCCGGCAAAGTCGGCACCGGTTTTTCGATGCAATCCGCCGCGGACCTGACTGCCCAATTTGCACCGCTCTTCACCACTCAACCCGGTCTCACCCGCGCGGAAACCCCCAAGCTTACCCGGCACGAGTGGGAATCCATCCAATGGATAAAGCCGGTGCTATTTTGCGAAGTTTCGTTTACGGAATGGACCGCTGACGGCCGCGTCCGGCATCCCTCGTTTGAGGGGCTGCGTCAGGATAGGAAACGCGAGAAGTGAAAAAGGAGATGCCCGTGCCAATCAGCTCAATAGACTCTGAAAAAGTAACCGTCGGGGGGATCGTCATTACGCATGCCAACCGGGTGATCTCCGAGATCGGCAAGGTGACCAAAGGCGAGCTGGCCGAGTACTACGCGGCCGTTACGCCATTCATGGCGCCCCATATTGTTGGCCGGCCCCTCAGCCTGATGCGTTGCCCAGCCGGAATAGAAGGGGAGTGTTTCTATCAGCGCAATCCCGGAAAAGGTTTGGGGCCAGATGTCTTTCCTTACGAGTTTAAGCACAAGGGGAAGACCTACGAGTATCTCTACATCAAGGATCAGAAGGGACTCATCAAAATCGTTCAAATGGGGGGCATCGAGGTCCATCCGTGGGGTGCGGCCGTGGACTCGATCGATTACCCCGACCGCCTGATTTTCGACCTCGATCCCTCGCCGGAGGTGCCGTTTGAAGCCTTGAAACTTGCCGTGCAGGATCTCCGTAAACATCTCCGACAGCTGGGCATGGAATCGAGGCTGAAATGTACTGGCGGGAAGGGTTTGCACGTCACGGTAACGCTGGCTGCGAAAGACGAATGGGCCGTCGTAAAAGAGTTTGCCGCCTCCGTCGCTCATGGAATGGTGACGGATGCGCCCGACGTGTACGTAGCCACCATGACGAAAGCAAAGCGTACCGGCAAGATCTTCATCGACTATTTCCGCAACGACTACACCGCCACTGCAATCGCCGACTATGCAGTTCGCGCCCGCCCGGGCGCTCCGGTCGCGGTACCAATCGATTGGCGAGAGCTTGGGGCCCTGGCAGCCCCCAACCAGTTCACAATCGCCGACGTATTAAAGCGGATGAAACGAAAGAAGCCGTCCGCCGCGGAGGCCGGGTACAGGATCCCGTCCCCGTGACCAACGCCGAAATAGCCAACACCCTTGCTACCTTCGCTCAGATGCTTTCGGCGCAGAAGGAGAACCCGTACAAGGTAAAAGCGTATCATCGCGCCGCGACAAAAATCCGCGACCTCCCGGAGAGTCTCGAGGAGTTGGTCCGCGATGAGTCGGACCTCACTCAGTTTTCGGGCATCGGGGAGGGGATCGCCAGCGCTGTCAAAGAGATTGTCCTCGCAGGCTCGCTGAGCAAGCTGGAACTCCTCCGTGGGCAAGTGCCTCCAGAAGTTGCGAGCCTCAGCCAGTTCCCCAGGCTCGACCCGGCGCGAGTCCTGCGGATCTACAAAAAGCTCGGCATCTCTTCCATCGAATCGCTCAAAGAGAGACTCGAGAGCGGGGAAATTCAGACCCTATTCGGTACCCGCATGGTCCAGCATCTCCAGATTGGCCTCAGCGCGTCGCATACCATGCTGCTCTATGGCGCGGAGCCGCTCCGCCTCGCAGTGGAGGAGTTTTTGGTGGGTCCATGCGGAGCAGACCGCGCTGAGGTCGCGGGCGACTACAGGCGTCGCCTGGAGACTATAGAAAACCTCGCCTTCCTGGTGGAGACATCCGGCTTCGCTGAACTAGTGAAAAAAGTGCAGCGCTACGGGGGCCACGCCCCTCTCCTCGTCTCCTCGAAGAGCAGCGCTGAGTTCTCCCTTCCCGCTGGTATTTCGCTTACCCTGAAGCGAGCCTCCAAAAACACCTGGGGTACCTCGCTGGTCGCGGCAACGGGTTCAAAAGCTCACTTGCGAAAGCTCACCGCGCTTACTGGGCCGATAAGCTCCCTGATGAAATCCTCGTTTCCCTCCGAAACCTCGCTGTATGAAAATTTCGGACTCGCCTACATCCATCCAGAACTACGCGAGGGACGGGACGAAGTCGATCTCGCGGCAAAAGATTCCCTCCCTTCGCTAGTCACCGTAAAGGATCTTCGGGGTGAGTTGCACGCCCACTCCACCTCAAGTGACGGGGCCCATTCAATTGAGGAAATGGCCGCCGCCGCCAAGGTCGCCGGGTACGAATACCTCGGCATTACCGACCACTCCCAAAGCTTGAAACTTGCGGGCGGCGTTTCGATTGAAGATCTTTGGAAACAGATCCGCTACATCGACAAGTTGAACGAGCGGATGGACGGGATCAGAATACTGAAATCCTCAGAAGTCGATATCTTAGTCGACGGGTCACTCGACTATCCGGACGATCTTCTGAAAGAGTTGGACTATACGATATGCTCGATTCACTCCCGGTTCGCACTGGGGAAAACCGAGCAGACCGAGCGGATTTTGCGAGCGATGGACAATCGCTATTTCAACATATTGGGTCACGCGACCGGCCGCCTGTTACTGAAACGCCCCGGCTACGAGATCAGTTTCGAACGTCTGATCGCACACGCGCGCCAGAATGGGTGCTTTTTCGAAATTAACTCGAGCCCCGACCGGCTGGATCTCTCAGCGGAAAATGCGCGCGCCGCTGTAGGGGCGGGAATCAAGCTGCTCATATCCACCGACGCTCACAGCACCCGCGAGCTGGGACTGAGCTATTGCGGAGTAGATCAAGCCCGGCGGGCCGGGGTAGAGAAGAGTTCTGTCCTCAATAGCCTGCCGTGGCCCCAACTGAAAAAACTCATGAAACGATCTTAAAGAAACCCCGGCGACGCGAAACAGGGTCGGCTTCGCATGAGAGCCGCACCGCCGCTCGGACCTCGCTATACGAGCCCGGAGTTAAGGTACCAGACTCGCATTGCGAGCACTGCTATCACGCTTTCTTCTGATCTCGTTGCAGGCTCGCTACTATCCGGCACATGGCGTTCCTCGAGTCAGACCACTTCACGCCGAGTGCCGTCGCCTGGAGCATCAACCGCCACCAGCGCGTTAGCATCGCAATTGTCACAGTTTCCGCAGGGGACCATTCGCTCTTCCCCGGAATAAGCGACAAGTAAGGCTCGTCGGCAGTCTTTCGAGTCCGCGTATTGCTGCATGCGATCGAGCTTTTCCCGCCGCGCCGTCTCGTCCTCCAACTGCGCACCGGCGGCTTGCTCGGTAGCTGTCGATATATGAACGTCCTCGCGCAGGGCGACGGTACCGTCGGTTGTCATTTCTAGGACACCTAAATCGGCCAGTCGTTTAACGTCGCCCTCCACTTTCTTCCTAGACAGGGGCAATTGGTCGGTCACTTCCTGCAGACTTACAGGCGCAGCGTGCCCCGCCAAAGAAACAGTTACTTGTTCCAAGTCGCTGATATCCACTTTGCCCTGACGCCCCACGCGAGCTCGCTGCGTAAAGACGGCCCCCGGGATTTAGCGCTATGGGGCCAGGATGTTCAGGGCGACGGAAACCCGGAAACCGGGCCTCCATCGCATCCCGGCACTGAGGTGGCTCTCGGGTCGCTTGACAGCGTGGCCCTATCCTCCACTGCAGTGGAAAACAGTTTGCCGAATCGTGACCAACTGTGTCATCCTGGTCTCGGTTACCAGCCCCTCTCTTCACTTAAGACTCACTTACTTTCGTGTCTAGCCAATCGGGTCCACCTCAGAGGCACTCATGCCGAAACAATCTAATACGACAATCACCCCGCCGATAAGAGCAAGCGCAAAGCAAATGACCTGGCGTCCCCGTCAACACACGGCAAGAACCAAGCCAACCAGACGAACGGGCAGTACGAGATGATTCTCAAGGAGCGCGGGAAAGGAAACCTAACCTCTGCCGGCGGCGCACCACGAAAAACCCCGTAGTCGCAAAACCAACTATTCTACAAGCCCTCTGAATTACGTCATCAATCAGGACCCAAGACACACCTGGATTCGCCAGGCCACCGGTACCGGTATCGCCGAAGGCCTTTCTTCGGGAATTTGCACACTTCTCGACGAAGGGTCACGTAGGTGCAACGCCAAACAGGGACATGTACCACGAAACTCTCAAGCACATCCAGTGGCCAGCGATGCTCGTCACCCTCGTTGCCTCCTGGCTCGTCGCCTCAACGTCAGATAAGAAAAGGGAATGGGGGTTTTGGACGTTCCTCGTGAGCAACGCGCTCTGGATTATATGGGGAATGATTGACCACGCGTATGCACTCATTGTCCTTCAACTCGGCCTCGCAGCGCTCAACATCAGAGGCGTCGAAAAGAACAAGAAAAAATATGCAAGCACAATAGCAACATCGACGGACAGCATCACCCTCACGCGGGTGAGCGACACGCCGTGGTATAGGGAATAGGATATTTTGCTCAGGTTGAAATCGCGCTATCGGGAATAGTTAATCGCCTTCCGCACGAGGTACGCTTGCGCCTTGCTATCTTCACGGCGAACCGGTATTTGGCGATCGGGGCGGTCTCGCTCGGCAGTTCGCGCAGGGTGACGTCGAGTCCGTTGGTAAACGGGCCGATGAAGGCGCGATGGGCGCTGTCGCAGGTGACGACAAGATGGGGAGTATCGTCTTTATCAAAGTAAGTCAGCGATAATTCGTAGGGCATGAGAACTCCTTGAGGTGAGTGAGTATTACGCTTCGGCGAGGCGCATTTGGCGGGCGATTTGCTGGAAGCGTTTTTCCGGGTGGAGGTTGCGGTAGAGAGGATGGATGCGAAGGTAGAGCATCTCGCGTTCCTGGGCGACGAACCCCTGATCGAGTAGGTCGAGGGCGGTGCGCCGGTCGTTAATCATGGAGTAGGCCCAGGCGGCCGCGGAGGCGGAGACTTTGCCGGCTTCGTAGCCGCGGAG
>JBBQRA010000148.1:0-14749 GCA_038215275.1 Bryobacterales bacterium
TTGCCGCACTTACGGCGGCGTTCGACGAACGAGCCGGGAAGCATCTCCCGCAAAGAGCCCAAACCGCGAATGAGCCTGCCGCGGAGATCGAGTTCGGGGTCGCTTGCCATCTGCCACGAAAAATAGTGACAGACACAGGCAAAAGCAAGCCCCTTCTGAAATTTGCATGAATGACCGGAAAGCTCAGCGGGGCATTAATTGTTCGGATTAAACGCCTTGCACCGGCCACCCATGTGGCTTTACGAAATCGGTGGGGGGGGTGGGGGGGGGCGGGTTTGGGGGTAAGGAGGGCGCGGGCGGCGGCTTGGGCGCGGCGGAAGGCTTCCGGGTCGAGGGTGGCTTGGCTGACCTTGGCGACGGCGAAGCGGTCTGCAGCGGCTTCGGCCTCGGCAAGGCGGGGACGGAAGGCTAAGGGAACGGCGGCGTGGGGATCGGTGATGATGATGGTTGGTCCGCGGTCGTCCGCGATGGTTAGGGGCGCGGCGGCGTGGCCGAGGGCGTGGGCGATTGCTGTCGCGATTTCCGCTTCGCTGTTGGCTTGCAGGAGGAGAGTGACCGGGAGGAAGAGGGGGCCGCCGGGGATGGCGGTGGGCCGGGGGGAGTCGAAATGAACGAGTTCGACGGGGGCGTTCGTTTGCAGCCGGCGGAGGAGTTTGCCGGCGTAGGCGGTGAGGGCGGGGTCGTCGACGGGCCGGGTTTGGCGGCGGACTTCGGTGGCGAGGTGTTGGCCCAGGAGTTGAATCTTGTCATTCGACTGGGCCAGTAAGGGGAGGGTACAAAGGACGGCCAGCAGGTGTTTCATGGGTTACTCCTGGCGAACGGTATGATTCGATTATGCGCTTCTTGGTTGTGTTACTGCTGGGGACGGTGGAGACGTGCGCGACCCCTAGGGCCGCTACGTCAGATGGTTCCAGAGGAAGCGGCGCTGTTTTTCGGAATCGTGGTGGACGCCGAACGGTCGGACCGGGCTCGCTGGCTGCGGTTTGAAGTGAAAGACGCGGCCGGAACTTTGGCCGGCCGGAGGCGCGAACCTTCACTGCCGGTTCGCGAACCCGAAATGGCTGGGTAGTATCGACGACAGCGACACGACAGCAAACGAGACCTGGGAATTCGAGAGCGGCGTTCCTTACACGACAATGGACGTGCCCATCCCGCCTCAACGAGGTGCGAACAGGGATCGACCTCCGGTTGGCGCCGCCGCCGAAGCGTGTCGTAGCGGGCCGCAACCGGTGGCCGGACGGGCGGCCGACGGACGGGGTGGACGTGTATGGCGAATGCGGGGGGTGGACTCCGAGCGGCCGGGCAATCCCGTTAGGATAGTTAGACCGCTTCCTGTGTCTGCCTCCATCCTCGCCTGCGACGACAATCCGGATATTCTCGTGGCGCTGAGCCTTTTGCTGCGCGGCGCGGGGCATCAGGTGAAGACCGTCGATTCGCCGGCGGCAGCGCGGGAGGCCGTCGCGGCGCGCAGCTTCGACCTGATCCTGACCGATATGAACTTCACGCGGGACACGACCTCTGGCGAAGAAGGGTTGGCCTTGATCGCGGAGTTGCGCGGTGGCGCGCCGGTGATCGCGATGACCGCGTGGGGCGATATCGAACTGGCCGTCCAAGCGATGCAGCGAGGGGCGGTCGACTTTCTCACCAAGCCGTTTGACAACGGGCATCTACTCGAAAAGATCGAAGCGCATGTGCAGCGGAAGCGAGCTCGGGAAGCCGAACTGGAACTGGCCCGGAAGGTGCAGCAGCGGCTGTTGGCGGCGCCTCCGCAGATGGCCGGTCTCGAGATCGCGGTGCGGTTTGAACCTGCCAATGAAGTCGGCGGCGATTACTATGACTTCTTCCCGCTGGGTGAGGGGCGGCTCGCCTTTGTACTGGCCGACGTCTCTGGCAAAGGCATTCCGGCCGCGTTGATGATGGCCAATCTGCAGGCGTTGTTTCGCGCCGGCGACCATAGCCAGCCGCAGGTGCTGCTGGCGCAGATCAACCGGCTGTTTCACGCCGCGACCACTGACACTTGCTATGCAACGTTGTTCTATGGCATCTGGGATCGCCGTGATGCGACGCTGCTCTACGCCAATTGCGGCCATCCGGCGGGCGAGCTCGATGAGCAGATGCTCGACTCGAATAACACCGTGATCGGGATGTTTGATCGCGTCTCGATTCAGATGGACGCCGTCTCCACCCAGGGGCGGGGGAAACTGATGGTGTACTCGGATGGATATACCGACGAAGGGGATGACGTGACCGTCTTAACGCTCACGTTCAAGGAAACAGACTAATGCATCGCATTCAATTGATTCGGGCGATTCCGCTCTATGGAAAAGCCTATGCGGATTGGCCTTCGCGCTTCTCGGATCTGGAGCAGACGCGGACGCTGGTGGAGGTGGTGACCGACACCGGATTGACGGCGCTGGGCAGCGTCTATACCTCGGCGGGTTTGGTGCAGGCGGCGTTGGAGCTGCTACGGCCTTTGTACGAAGGCGCTTCCGCGATTGACCCGGCGGCGACCACCGAGATGCTGCACCAGAATACTTTCTGGCAAGGGCGGGGCGGGAGCGTGACGCACGCAATCTCCGGGATCGATATGGCACTGTGGGACCTGTTGGGGCAGGTGACCGGGCAACCGATCCACCGGCTGCTGGGCGGCAAGTTGCGGAGCCGCGTGAAGCCGTACGCCTCGATGCTGATGGAAGAGCCGGGGCTGATGCGGGCGAAGCTGGAAGCGGCGCACGCGCGGGGCTTCCGGGCGTTCAAGATCGGCTGGGGGCCGTTCGGCCGCCAGAACGCGCGAGTGGACGAGGCGATTGTTAGGGAGTCGCGGGAGGCGATCGGCGACGACTGCGAGTTGATGGTGGACGCGGGCGGGTCTGACGCGTTGTGGCCGCATGGCTACAAGTGGGCGGTGCGGACGGCGGAGATGTTGGCCGGCTATGACGTAGCCTGGTTTGAAGAGCCGCTGCGGCCGGACGATATCGAGGGCTATATCGAATTGACGCGGCACGGGAAGGTTCCGATTGCGGCGGGCGAAGTGTTGACTCGGCGGCAATCGTTTCTGCCGTGGATTGAGCGGCGGGCGGTGGACTACTTGCAGCCGGATGTGACCAAAGTCGGTGGGCTGACTGAGCAGCACCGGATTGGGCAGTACGCGGACGACCATAACATTCTGGTGGTGCCGCATGGATGGAATACGGGCGTTGGCCTAGCGGCGGATTTGCATCTGACGGCTGCGGCGGGCAATGCGCGATGGGTGGAGTATCTGACTCCGGAGCCCTATCTGGACGAGGTTTTCTTGACGCGGCCGGTGATCGATAGTGAAGGGTATATTCAAGTGCCGGAAGGCCCGGGGTATGGGTTTGCGTGGAATCCGGACGGCATTGAAAAGCTGTCGCAGGGCGTGAAATCGACCCGCTAATGGTTGGACTGGATTTCGGAACGACCAACAGCTCCATCGCCGTCCGCGTGGACGGCGTGGTGAAGATGGCGCAGTTTGCGGATGGATCGGAGTCGTACCGGTCCATCCTTTACGCCGAGGCGCGGAAGACGGCGCGAGCGCAATGGTGGACGGGGCCGGAGGCGATTACGCAGTATCTGGACGCGGACGCCAAGGGGCGGCTGATCCAGTCGTTGAAGTCATTTCTGGCGAGCCGGAGCTTGCGGTCGACGGAGGTGCTGGGGCGGCACTACACGATTGAGGAGTTGATCGCGATTCTGTTGCGGGATCTGCGGTTGGAGGCAGAGCGGCAGTTTGGCGTGGAGGTGAGGGAGGCGCGGGTGGGGCGGCCGGTGCGGTTCGTCGGTGCGGAGTCGGACGCCGACGATGCATATGCCGTCGAGCGGCTGCGGCAGGCGTTCGCGTTGGCAGGGTTTGCGGAGGTCGAGTTCGAGATGGAGCCGGTGGCGGCGGCTGGATTTTACGCGGCTCGATTGCAGAGGGAGGAGTTACTGCTGGTGGGGGACTTCGGCGGCGGTACGAGTGACTTTTCGTTGCTGCGGGTGGGGCCGGGGGGGAGAGAGCTATTGGGAAACGACGGTGTGGGATTGGCGGGCGATACATTCGACGCGCGGCTGATCCGGCATGTCGTCTCGCCGGAGTTGGGGTTGGGCAGTTCAATTGGGTCGATGGGGAAGCGGCTGCCGGTGCCGGTGTGGTTGTACTCAAATTTGGAGCGGTGGCACTATCTTTCGTTCTTGCGGACGAAGGAGACGCTGCATTTGCTGAAGACGCTGCCGGGGCAAAGTGAACAGCCGGAGAAGTTGCGGGCGCTCTATGACCTGGTGAACGAAGACCTGGGTTACCGGCTTCATCAGGCGGTGCAACGGACTAAGCGGGAACTTTCAAGCGCGGAGTCGGCGGAGTTCCGGTTCTCAGAAGGGAGCGTAGAAATTGGCGCGACGGTGCGGCGGGCGGATTTTGAAGAGTGGATTGCGGAGGACTTGGCGGCGATTGCGGGATGCGTGGAGCGGCTGGGGGCGAAGCAGGTGGACCGGGTGTTTTTGACGGGCGGGACGTCCTTTGTGCCGGCGGTGCGGCGGATCTTTGAGGAGCGGTTCGGGGCGGAGCGGATTGAGTCCGGGAGTGAGTTTACGTCGATTGCGCATGGGTTGGCGCTGGGAGGGTAGACTACGGTTTATGCTCGATCGACGCGCTTTCCTGCAGGCTTGTTCGTTGTCGGTGTTGGCGGGGGCTGGGCGAAAGCCGGTGGAGGCGCGGGTGGGACCGTGGAATAACAAGCCGACGTTGTTTGTGAACGGGAAACCGGCTTACGCTTGCTTCTATGCATTGACGGACTGTCCCGGGGGACGGTGGACGTGGGAAGAAGGGCCGCAGCGGAACCTTCGGGCGTTCGCTGCGGCGGGCTTCCGGCTGTTTCAGATCGACCTGTTTCTGGAACTGGTGTGGCCGAAGGAAGGGCCGCTGGATTTGGCGACGGTGCGGCGGCATTTGCGCGGGGTGCTGGACGCTTGCCCGGAGGCGGCAATCGTCATCCGGTGGCATTTGAATGCTCCCGGATGGTGGGCGGAAAAGCATCCGGAAGAATGGGTTCGTTTCGTCAACGGGGATCTCGAAAACATTGAACGGACGACTCCGGTGCGGATCTTGATGGACGATTTGCGGCGGACGCCGCGGGTGAGCATGGCGAGCGAGAAGTGGAAGGCGATGGCGACGGAGAAGACAGTGGAGCTTTTGCGGGGGTTGGCGAAGACGCCGGAGGGCGCGGCGCTGGCGGGGATCCATGTGGCCTGTGGGGTGTATGGCGAGTGGCACCAGTGGGGGTTCATGCGGAATGAACCCGACGCAAGCGCGCCGATGCAGAAGCTGTTCGGCGGGCCAGTGCCGACGGTGGCGGAGCGGGCGGCAGTGGACGATGGGTTCTTCCGGGATCCGGTGAAGCGGAAGCGCGTGATTGAGTATTATCGCTGCCAGCAGGAGTTAGTGGCGGATCTGATCATTTACTTTTGCGGCGTGGTGAAGAAGAATTGGCCGCGGCCGATACTGGCAGGGGGTTTTTACGGATACTTCTTCTCGATGTTCGCGCGGCAGGCGACAGGGGGTCATTTGAGCCTGCAGAAGGTGCTGGCGGCCAAGGATTTGGACTATCTCAGCGCGCCGCAGGCTTATGGGGCGAACTATCGGGACTTAGGCGGATCCGGCATCACGCGGGCGTTGATTGAGTCCATTCGTTTCCATGGGAAGTTATTCCTCGATGAGATGGACCAGTCGCCGTCGTGGAAGTGGTTGAACAACGTCGATACGGCGTTCACCTTGGCGGATGTTCCGGCGGATATCGCCGTGATCCGGCGGAATGTACTCGAGAGCTACACGCGAGGCATGGGGCTGTGGTTCTACGATTTTGGCCCGGCAAACAACTCGGGATGGTGGATGGACCGTCGCCTGATGGCGGAGATTACACAGTTGAAGGCGCTGCTTGAGAAGTATCACGAGCGGCCTTATGAGCCGGCCGGGGACGTGTTGTTCGTGTTCGATACCGAGGTTTACTATTACACGGGGCATTCAGCGGAAACGGACCCGTATACGGACCCGATTGCCGTGAATCGGACGATGGGCGAGGCTTGGCGGAGTGGGGCCGGGATCGAAACGGTGCATCTGGCGGACCTGCCGAAGATGAACTTGGCGCGATTTGCCGTGATCGTGTTCGCCAACACCTGGTTGCTGACGGCGGAGCAGCGGCGATGGATCCGGAACGAGTTACTCGACAAGGGCCGGAAGGTGATTTTTCAGGGCAAGCCGGGTTACTGTGACGGGGAGCGATTGAGCGCGGCGTTTACAGCCGAATTGACTCCGGCCACGAAGGAGATCAAGGGCGCGGGCGAGTGGCGGGAGGCACTGCGGGCGGCGGGAGCGCATATTTACGTGGATGGCGACCGGCCGGTGCATGTGGGCGGCGGATTGTTACTGATTCATGACAAGGACGGCGGCGCAGCGCGGGTGCATTTGCGAAATGGTAGTACCCTGGAGGTGACTATCCCTCCGAAGTCCTCTTTGATTTTCGATGCCCGCACGGGCGCCCGGCTTTTGTAACTCTCCAATGGCAACCAGAACTCCCCGCAAGCGCAGCAGCGTGGCGGCAACCACGATTAATGAAGCGATCGATTCCGTACGGGAGGCGCAGACGGTGGCCATGGAGGAAATCGGCGCGACGGCCAAGCAGGAGCAGATCGAGGCAATTCTTGAAGGCGCTTCGCCGGACGAAGTGGACACGCTGCGGCGGGCGTTACGCCGGCGGAGCGAGGCGGAGGTGGCCGCAGACACCGACCCGGACGATGAGTTGGCCGAGGACTGGCTCGACGGAGCATACCCCTATAAGAACCGCATGTCGCGGAAGAACTACGAGCGGCACAAGTATCACGTGCAGGTGGAGTTGCTAAAGCTGCAGGCATGGGTGAAGGCGACAGGGCAGCGGGTGGTGATCCTGTTCGAGGGGCGCGATGCGGCGGGCAAGGGGGGAACGATCCGGCGGTTCATGGAGCATTTGAATCCCCGCGGCGCGCGGGTGGTGGCGCTGTCGAAGCCGAGCGAAATCGAGCAGGGGCAGTGGTATCTGCAGCGCTATATAGCGGAGCTTCCCACTGCGGGAGAAATCCTGCTGTTTGACCGGTCGTGGTACAATCGGGCGGGCGTCGAACGGGTGATGGGGTTCTGTACCGACCAGGAATACACCGAGTTCATGCGGCAAGCGCCGGAGTTCGAGCGAAACCTGGTTCGGAGTGGGATCCATCTGTTCAAGCTTTGGTTTTCGGTGAGCCGGGAGGAGCAGTTGCGGCGATTCAAGGAGCGCGAGGCGCATCCGCTGAAGCAGTGGAAGCTGTCGCCGATCGACTTGGCTTCGCTTGGGAAGTGGGATGAGTATACGCAGGCCAAGGAAGCGATGTTCTTCTACACAGATACGGAAGAAGCGCCTTGGACGGTGATCAAATCCGACTGCAAGAAGCGGGCGCGCGTCCATGCGATGCGGTATCTGCTGCACCAGTTGCCGTATCAGAACAAAGACGTGAAGGCGATTGGACGGTTGGACACGCTGTTGGTGGGCCGGGCGAACGTGGTCTACGAGCGCGGTGAGATGCGAGGCGGGTTGACACTCGAAGGCTAAGGCCTGCTGGCGCGGATGATGTCGGCATAGCTGCGGAGGCGGCCGGCGGCGAAGTCGGCGAGGAAGCCGTCTAGGGGTTGCACGAGTTGATCGCTGTAGGCGTTGCCGCGGGCGTAGGGACCCATGCCGCTGCGAATGATGAGCGAATCCGGCGTGCGCGGAAAAGCGTCGAGGTTGCGCGCGAAGCGGGCCAGTTCCCCGCCCCGGTAGAGGTACTGCTCGACATTCGAGGTATAGATCGCGGCGACGGTGAGCTTTTCGCGGCGGACGTAGCCGGCGATGGCGCGGAGCGATTTCTCGCCGGCTAGATTGGCGACGATTGGAACGATACGGTTTTCGCGGTGCATGCGTTGGACGTATCGGAAATCGTCTTCGCGGGCGAGATAGCTGGCGGACTGGCCGGCGGCGTCGGTGGCGAGAACGAGGTCGCGGAGGCGGGGATAGTAGGGGCGGGGCTCGCGGCCATGCGAGTTGAAACGGAGGTCGAGGCCATCGGCGAGAAAGCGCTGGTGGAACGTGGCGATGGTCTGACGGTCTTCGGCCGAGAGGGGCAGGCCGGGGTCGGCGAGCGGGACGGGATTAGGGCGGCGGGGGGCGGCGTCTATGTAGCGGACGAGGTCCGTGATGGGGCGTTGCTCCCAGGCGGTGAGGTCAGCGGGCAAAGCGCGGCCGAGGAGCAGGCAGAGATACTCGAGGCGATTACGGGACTGAGCGAAGAGGCTGCGGAAGAGGAGGTGTTCGAGGAGATTACCGCGGCGGATATCGACCATGAAGGCGAGCTGAGGCCGGAGGTGGGCGATGTAGGAATAGTTTTGATCGGGGCCGACGCCGAGGTAGACGCCGCCTCGGGGGAGAGTGCGGAGACGGCCGGCCACGGTGAGAAACGTGGACTCGTTGGAGATGAGGTTGTCGGTGTCGAAATAGCCTTCGGGTTCCGAGAGGCTGGCGACGAGGCTGGCAAACTCAGCACGATCGAGGGAACGGGCCGGGAGGCAGAGCAGGGCAAGAACGGAGAGGAGGGTAGCCAAACGCCGCATGACCTATTATCGTAGGTAAAAATGAAACTGCTAACGGTATTCCTCTTCTGTGCGATTGGCTGGGCGGCGGATCCTCCGTTGGGGTTCCGGGACCTGTTTAACGGGAAAGATCTGTCGGGGTGGGTGAACGTGAATACAGACCCGGATACCTGGTCCGTTGTGAACGGAGAACTGATCTGCAAGGGCCAGCCGATCGGGGTGATGCGCAGCGACCGGATGTATGAGAACTTCATTCTCCATATTGAATGGATGCATACGGAACCGGGTGGGAATAGCGGCGTGTTTGTGT
The DNA here is from genome assembly GCA_038215275.1 of Bryobacterales bacterium. GTDB lineage: Bacteria > Acidobacteriota > Terriglobia > Bryobacterales > Bryobacteraceae. The sequence continues at coordinate 8,940 of JBBQRA010000148.1, forward strand.
GGAGCGGGGCTCGGCCGGGGGAAAAAAATCGGTTGCCGGATGGCGTGGAAGTGCAGATGCTGGAGCTCGACTGGCCGAAGCTGAATATACGCGACGGCGTGATGCCGACCGATTCTTATGTCAGCGGCGAACTGTTTGGCGTAGGCGGGGTGACGACAGTGCCGGACAATCCACGGGCGACGCGCAGTCGCTCCGTGGAGATGCGGTGCCTGCCGCGCGGACAGTGGAACACGTACGACGTGGTGGCCGTCGACGGGGTGATCAAGCTCGCCATCAACGGAAAGTTCGTGAACGGGAGTGCGAAGTCTTCGCAGAAGAAGGGGTACCTGTGCCTGGAGAGCGAGGGCGCGAAGATCCACTTCCGAAACATCCGGATTATGGAATTGCCGCCGGGCGTCACGACGCCGGAGCAGAGTGCGGCGCCACTGCCTTAAGCAGGAGGCGCAAATTCTGCAGAGAGACCGGTTTCGGTGAGTAACCATCCATCCCGGCATCGAGACAGCGCCGGTAAGTTTCCATGTCGGTACTGGCGCTGACTCCATAGATGGGAACGTGGCCGGCGGCCAGGGCCCGGATGCGCTGCGTAGATTCGTAGCCGTCCATGATGGGCATCTGGCAATCCATCAGGACAAGGCCGAAACGCGAATGGCGGCATTTCTCGAGGGCGATGCGCCCGTTTTCGGCGTACTCCACGGTGCAGCCGAGGCGAGAGAGAAGGGCCCCGGCCACTTTGCGATTGATCGGGTTATCGTCCACGACGAGCACAGGGAGGATGACCGGGCCAGGATCAATGGGGATGGGCGCTTCATTTTTCAACAGACGGAGGAGCAGAGCCGGGGTAACCGGCCAGGTACTCACCGAACCGTAAGCGCCGCGGGTGGCCTCCGGCACAAGCCGCAGGGCGCTTAAGGAGCCGAGCAGAAGGGTGCGGGTGGCTCCGCGGCTCACAGCCCATTCCGGCAAGGCGGCAGCGTCGGGGGCAGGCTCGGCTGCCAACCACCAACCGGGCTTGAGGAGAGGGACCTGGCTTTGAGCCGCGCCGGCGTTGGCAAATGTCCAGACCTCCCAACCGAGGTGCTGGAAATACTCGGACAGTAGGAGGGTATTGGCGGAGTTCGCCGCGACGATGACGAGTTGGCCCCGGCTTCCCGGATCGGCTGCTGCCTCCAGCCAACCCTGCGCTGAGCCGGAGCCGCGGAAGGGAAGGCTGATGAAGAATTGTGAGCCGAAGCCCACTTGGCTTTTGAGGCGAAGCGTTCCGTTCATCCCAGAGACCAGCGCGCGGACGATGGCGAGGCCGAGTCCGACGCCGCCGTGGCTCCGGCGATCGGAGGAATCAACTTGGGTGAACGGTTCGAATATCTCACTTTGCTTGTCAGGAGGAATGCCGACGCCAGAGTCCGAGACGGTGATTTCCAGGGCAGTGGTAAAACGAATCTGCAATCGGACATAGCCAGCCTCAGTGAACTTTACGGAGTTCGACAGGAGGTTAGTGAGCACTTGGCGAAGGCGCGAAGCATCGCCAAGCAGTTCGGCGGGAACGTCCGGACGAACATCGATCAATAGGTCGAGACCCTTCGCCTCGGCAGTCAGTGCGATGGTGGTGACGACCTCTTCGAGGAGGCGGGGCAGGTGGAACGGTTCATCCAGAGTGGTGGGGGCCTCGCTGCGTAGTTTGGCGTACTCCATGATGCCGGAGAGCACCGAAAGCAAGGAACTGGTGGCTCGGCCAATGTCCTCCACGAAGGAACGCTGTTCGGGTTCGAGGCGAGTTTCGAGCAGCAGATCCATGTAGCCGAGCGCGGCATTCATCGGGGTGCGGATCTCATGGCTCATCATGGCGAGAAACTGCTCTTTGGCCAAGGCGGCCCGTTCGGCTTCGAGGCGGGAGGCGCGCAAGCGAAGCAGCGCCCAGGCAAGGCCGCCGAGCAGGACGGTGGAACCGAAAGCCAAGCTGATCGAGAAAGCATTCCACGAAGAACGGACAGCGAAGGCATCGGAAAGCAGAGGCGCTAAATCAAACTTCCGGGCGATCGCGCCCAAGCCGCCGTCCAGCGCCATTTCGCGGATCCGGGCTCGAAGGCGCTCCGCCAGCGCTGCTTGCGCAGGTTGGCTGCCGATGGCCAAGTCCATATTGAAATCGTTCTGGGGCAGAAGGCGGAGCGAATGCTGAGCGCAGGGCGCCGGCCGGTTCAGCAGAAGAGTACGGAGCACAGAATGGGTGAAGAGCGCTGCGTCAGCTTCGCCGAGGCAAACCGCAGTCAGCCGATCCGGGGCGGCGCGGAGTTCCCGCGCGCTGACACCGGGAAGTAACTGCGCCATTGGGGCCGGGAGCGGAGGCGAGCTCGAATAGACCAGCGTCTGCCCGGCCAGGTGCGCCGACGAACGGAGGGACGAGCTTTCGGCCACGGCAAAGTAAGTAGGCACGGTCCACCAAGGCTCAGTAAGGTGAAGCCGCCGCCGGCGTTCGGGCGTCGGGAAGATTCCAGCGTAGACATCGATTTTGCCGGAATCCAGGACGGCATCGGCCGAACGATCCGAGAAAACCCACGCGATGGTCAGGCCTTCGCGCTTGGCGGCTTCGCGGAACACTTCGACGAAGAAACCAGTAGTTGTGCCATCGGGCAAAGCATAGGCATCGGCCGTCGAGGGTGCCGAACCAATCCGGATCGGGCCGGGCTGAGACCACAGCCGGGAGGCGGACACGAGCATGATAAAACACAACAGTTGCCGCAAGAACAGAAACTCATCGGAGCGCCTTGCTCCGCAACGGACAGGGTATTGCGAATCAGCTTTTCGTGATCCGCCGTAAGGTAAAAAGCTCCGGACTTACGGAGCCTTGCGCCAGCTTCTTCCAATCATCATCGTAGCGTAGTAACTTGCCAGAGACGTGATTTGACGCTTCACTGGCCAGAAAGACGGCCAATTGCAGTTGCTTTTCGAGCGGTACTCCGCCGGTCATACGAATCTGCCTGGCGTCATCGATCTCCTTCCATCCGGCGCGTTCCTCTCCGGCGGCCAGGATTTCATCGGTCATGTTGGTGTATGTGCCACCGGGCGCGAGACAGTTGGCTTGGACGTTGTGCTCGGCGTACTCGGCGGATATAGTTTCGACAAACCGGACGACAGCGGCTTTCGAGGCGGCGTAAGCGGAAAAGTTTGGCCTCGGGGTAAGTGAGCCACCGCCGCTGACGACGATAATTTTGCCGGCGCGTCGCTGGACCATTTCCGGGAGTACGGCTCGGCAAGAATGCATTACACCGAAAACGTTGGTTTCAAACGTCTCCCGCCACGCGCGAGTGTCCGCGTCGTGCATGGCTCCGATGGGCCCCTGGACGCCGGCAGCACAGATGAGGATGTCGGTACCACCGAAGCTGGCGCGCATCCGTTCAGCCGCCATGATCATCCGGTCGAGTTCGCGAACATCGCCCGGCAGGCGCAACGCCACGCCACCGGCGTGTTGAATCTCGAGATGCGTGAGATCGATTTCGGCCTTGGTGCGGGCGAGCAGCCCGACGATGGCGCCTTTGGCGGCGAGACCAATGGCGAGGCGCTTGCCGACGCCACGGCCCGCTCCGGTGATGAGAATACGTTTGCCTTGCAAGGAGGGTACTTCCGGTTCACATTATACGGGATGGCTGCCGTCAGACTACCTCAGCGTGACGCTTCGCTGCCCTTTGACCGAGTACATCGCTTGGTCGGCCCGGCGGAGGAGCGAAGCCGCACTTTCTCCGGTCAGATGCTCAACCACTCCTACGGAGACGCGGATAGGTACAAACAACAATCGTCCATTGCAGGTCACCTCGTGCCTCCGTTCGAGGCGCCCAAGGATCTGTTTGCTGCGGCGGAGCGCACCTTCAAGCGGGCAGTGCAAGAGCGCGACGAACTCATCGCCGCCGATGCGGGCCGCGAGGTCATTGGCCCGAATCTCTTCGCGCAGGATTTGGGCGAAGTGGGAAAGGACTTGATCTCCCACCTCATGCCCGAGGCGATCATTGATCGATTTGAATTCATCAAGATCGTAAAGCAGAAGGGAGAGTTTCTGGCCGGAGGCGATGGCCTCGGCTAAAGCCGCTTCAAACGAACGGCGATTGGCAATACCGGTGAGCGAGTCGGTAGAGGCGAGGGTTTCGAGTTCTGCGACCCGGCCTTCGAACCGTTCCACCTCGGTGACCAGCCGCAATGTCGCTCGTTCCTGATCCGCCAACACTTGGGCGACAAATTCCCGCAATCGCCCCATGTGCTGGGTTAACCCCTCGCGAAGGGTTTCAAGATCCGGAGCCGACGAGAGTTGTTCCAGATTTTTGCCTAGATGGTCGAAACCAGCTGCGGAGCTTTTCGAGAGTCCGCTTGAGTCGTCGGCCGTCTGGGCAAGAAGGCTGAGCAGTTCGCGCAGCATCGCCAAGTCACGGGTCTGGGCGGCATGGGCCCCAGCGGCAAACGAGGCGACGGCCTCTGCCCAGCGCCCGGCGACGACTGGTAGCGCTTGCGGGGCGACGGCTATTTCCTGCAGGATCTGGCGGACGACAGGAATTTGGTCCTTGGCCGCCCGCGGGAACAGCGGAAAGACCCGCTGTTGGGTTTGCTCGATCGCTTGCCGATATGCGGCAAGCGCTTCCCGAGCAGTCTGCTCGCGGCTGGCCAGTTGATCAACAGCGTCTTTGATGGAAATCATGGCGGTCGAGGGACTTATCGTTCACTGCCGCAAATTTTTGAGACTATACTTAAGAGTTGAGAGGCGAATGAGTAAAGAAGATAGTATTGAAGTAACCGGAACCGTTGTAGAGAAGTTTCCCAGTGGTTTGTTCAGCGTTCAATTGGACCAGGAAAAGATCATTTTGGCCCATTTGGCGGGCAAATTGCGCCGCAATCGGATCCGGGTGCTTGCGGGCGACCGGGTGACGCTTGAGATGTCGCCGTATGATTTGACGAAGGGCCGCATTACGTACCGCCACAAGTAGGCGCTTTCGTCGATGCCCGTACGTGTCCTCTTCCTGTTTGGCACCCGCCCGGAGGCCATCAAGCTTTGTCCGGTCGTGCTGCATTTCCGGAGTCAGCCGGAGCGGTTTGAGGTCCGGGTCTGCGTGACGGCGCAGCATCGAGGAATGCTCGACCAGGTACTGGGGGCTTTCGAAGTAAAGCCCGACTACGACCTGAACCTGATGCAACCAGGCCAGACGCTCTTCCAGTCCACCGCAAGGATGATGTCTGCCCTGGAGCCGGTGCTGATGGGGGCGGACGGCTGGAAGCCGGAGATCGCCTTCGTGCAGGGCGACACCACAACGACGCTCTGCGGCGCATTGGCGGCTTTTTACGCACGCGTTCCGGTGGGCCATATCGAAGCCGGGCTTCGGACCGGCGACCTGTCGCAGCCGTTTCCCGAAGAGATGAACCGGGTGCTGACGGGACGAATGGCGGATCTACACTTCGCGGCAACTTCCTGGGCGGCGGACAATTTGCAACGGGAAGGCGTGGTGGACGACCGGATCTGGGTTACCGGGAATACTGGTATCGACGCGGTGCTCCACGTGAAGCGGGGCCTCGAAACCGGTACGATGGTCGCGGATACCGATTGGAGCCGGCTCGATCCGGCGAAAAAGCTGATTGTGGTGACGGCGCACCGGCGGGAGAGCTTTGGCAGCGGATTCGAGCGGATCTGCCAAGCGCTGGCCGACTTGGCGGAGAGACCGGACGTCGAAATTGTCTACCCAGTGCATCCGAACCCGAACGTGCAAGACCCCGTGAACCGGCTACTGGCGCATCGGCCGAACGTCCACAGGATCGCTCCGTTGGACTACATTCCCTTCATT
>JBBQRA010000149.1:0-14732 GCA_038215275.1 Bryobacterales bacterium
TGACGCCGATGAGTTGGTAGGCGGGGGATTCCTCGACGACCTTTCGCTTACCGGCGAAGTGGCTGTGTTCGGAGCCGAGGAAGCCGACGCGGATGGGGGGCGGGGCCGGGGCGAGGGCCCGGGCGAGGAGATCGCGGCGGCGCATGTTAGTTCTGCCAGGCGAATTTCTGGACGCGCCAGTTCTTGATTTCGGCGACGTAGAGGGCGCCCTGGGAGTCGATGGCCATATGGTGGATGAAGTCGAAGCGGCCGGGGATTTTGCCGTATTGGCCGTAGGAGCCGACGACTTGGCCCTCGCGATTCACTTTGACGATGCGGTTGTTATAACCGTCGCAGATGTACATCATGCCGTCCTTGGCGCTGTAGGCGAGGCCCCAGGGGGAGCCTACCTTGTCCCAAGTTTCGACCAGTTTGCCTGTGCTGTCAAAGATCTGGACGCGGCGGTTTTCGCGGTCGGCGACGTATATGCGGCCTTTTTCGTCGATGGCCACGTCGTGGGCGATATCGAATTCGCCGGGGGCTTTGCCGCGGGCGCCGCCGATGTGCATAACGTATTCGCCGTCCTTGTTGAATTTGACGACGCGGGAGTTTTCATAGCCGTCGGAGACGAGGAAGTCGCCGTTGGGGAAGAAGGCTATGCCGGTGGGTTTGTTGAAGGCGTCTTTGGAAGTGTTGTTGCCGGGGGCGCCACCGGCGTTGCCGATGTGCATGAGCAGGCGGCCGTCGGGGGAGAACTTCTTGATGGAGTTTCCGGCGACGTCGACTGTCCAGACGTTGCCATCGGGATCGATTTTGATGCCGTGGGAGGACTTGATGGGGGCGTTGGACCATGCAGAGAGGAGCTTGCCGGAGCGGTCAAACTTCAGGACGGGAGACTGGCCGCGATGGAAGACCCAGACGTTGTCGTCTTTGTCGACGGCGACGCCGGAGCATTCGCCGAGGTAGGCGCCGGCGGGGAGCTTAGCCCAGTCGGCGACCAGCTTGACGGGAAGGGTTTGGGCGCCGGCGAGGGCGAGGGTGAACAAAAGTGCGAGGCAGGGTTTCATGGTGTAGCTCCGAGGGGTAAGGATAGGCTATTCTGCTGTGGCGTCAATAGCAACCGCAGTAGGCTGGGTAGATGTCGATCGTGACAGTAGTGATTGTCTCGGATTATCAATCCGGCAGCGGGCGAAGTTGGAACGATGAGCGCGAATGTTTACGCTCGATGGCGGCGCAGGATATTCAGGAGCCGGTGGACTACTTTCTGTGTCTGGAGCAGGAGGAGGAGGGGCGCGTGCCGGCGGATCTGTACGAGATTTTGCCCGGGTTGCAGGTTCACTACTTTGCGAGGGGCGATTCGTATTCGTTGAAGAACGCGGGGGTGCGCCGGGCGACATCGCCGTACATTGCGATGCTGGACGCGGATTGCAAGCCGAGTCCGAACTGGTTGCGTTGCGCGGTGGAGACGCTGGAGCGGCGGCTGGATTTATCGGGTGTGAGCGGAAGCACGCAATACGAGGGGACGGCGCTGATGGTGCGGTTGCTGGCGTTGCTGTCACGGTCGTTTCTCGATCCGGGACGGACGGGGGAGACGATGTATCTGTCGAATAACTGCGGGGTGATCCGGCGGGAGGATTATTTGCGGCATCCGCTGCCGGAGCATCTGGGGGCATTTTCAGCGCGGATCCAGTCGGACGGGCTGCTGCGGGAGGGGAAGAAGTTTTGGTTTGACCGGTCGATTTGGGTGGTGCATGAGTTTGAGGGATGGGGGATGGAGCGGGACATTCGGCGGAACATTGGATGGGGGACGGTGGCGACGCGCCTCGAGGATCCGCAGCTGCCCTACGCGGGGTTGATCCGGCGGGGGGTGGTGGCAATTCCGGCGATTTGGGCGGGGAAGCAGTGGAACAGTTGGATGGATTGTTTCCGGTGTTTTGGGCAGTACAGGGTGAAATGGTGTGAACTGCCGACGGCTCTGTTGCTATCTTGTGTGGTGATCAGTATGGAGGTTCCGGGGATGTGGCTGGCCTACCAGCGACGGCAGTTGGTAGGTACGGCATACCGGTAGATATGCGGATTCTGATCGCCTCGGTGGTGGACCCAGCGAACGGTGTGGGCGGCGGGTGGACGGCAACGCGTGGGTTGATGCTGGCGTTGCAATCGCTGTTTGCCGAAGCGGAGATGGAGTGTGTGGCGGTGCCGGCAAGGCGAGGGGCTGGGCGGATTATTCGGCAAGCGAGTTGCTTCCTGGGGAGCTTGGCCGGGGGAATGCCGGCGAAAGTGGCCTTTAACGTTTCTGCTTCGGTACGGGAGCGAGTGAGGAGCGTGGCGCGGCCGGATCTCTATGTGATCAATGGGTCGGACCTGCTGTGGCTGCTGCCGGACTTGGCGGCCGGAGTTCCCGTGGTGGTGGTGGCGCACAATCTGGAGTACCGGTTGGTGGCGGAACAGACGAAGGAGTTGGGATGGTTGGGGCGGCGGGAGGCGGCGCGGCATAAGGCTTACGAGGGTGCGGGACTGCGGCGGGCGGGGCGCGCTGTTTTTTTGGCGGCGGATGAGTGTGAACAGGCACTGCGAGACTGGCCGGAGCTGCGCGCGATCGTGCTGCCGCCGGTGTTCGGATATGAGCCGGCGGCGCCTTTAGGGTATGACGGTGGCGAAGTGCGATTGGGGTGGCTGGCGAACTTGGGATGGTGGCCGAATCGGAATGGGCTGGAATGGTTCCTGCGGGAGGTTTGGCCGGTTGCTCCGGAGTCGGTGCGGCTGGATCTTTACGGGCCGGGGAGCCAGGAGGCGGCGGGTTCGCATGCGCGGGTGACGGGGCATGGGGTGGTGGAGGATGTGGGCGAGGTATGGCGGAGTTGCCACGGGTTGATTGCGCCGATCTGGCTGGGGGCGGGGGTGAAGATTAAAATCGCTGAAGCGCTGTACAACGGAGTCCCGGTGCTGGCTACGCCGCGGGCGGCGCAGGGATTGCCGTCGCTGGATGGGGTGACAGTGCGGGAGACGGTGGCAGAGTGGCGGGCGTTTTTGAGCGGGGCGGAGGTGCGGGAGTGGGCGGGGTCCGCGGTGCCGGAGAGTGCGCGGATTCCGTTTACGGTGGCGACGGGGGCGCAGAGTTTGCGGGCATTGTTTGCGGATTCGGGGATGGCGACGGATTGTTCTTTGCTAGGTACGCGAGGGAACTCGCCGGAGGGGTAGGGGGCGGGGGTAGGGCAGAATAGGGTCGAGTTGTGCGGATTCCGGATTGGCTGTGGTCCGCGCGCCTACGAGCATGCGGAAGGGTTTGGCGGCGCGTTCGGGGGGCTTGGGCGGAGGGATTGTTCCCGTCGAGGGCGCGGGAAACTTGGGTCGAGGGGGGAGTTATTCCGGGTCGGCGGCCGTGCGCTTATCTCGGGCATGGGGGAAGGATTTGTGGCGCGTTCGGGGCGGGGTCTTGGCGGAGGTATTGTTCCCGGCGAGGGTGCGGGAAACTTGGGTCGAGTGGGAGTGATTGCGGGTCGGCGACAGTGCGCACATGTCGGGCAGTGGCAGAATTTGGCGGCGCGTTCCGGGCGGGGCATTTTCGGAAGTGGTGCCGGGCGACGGCGCGGAAGGTTAACTCGATAGGTGAAGCTGCTCCGGGTTGGCGGTTGTCCGCTCGCCTTCGAGCAGGGGAACGGATTCGTAGGAGGCCGGTTGCGGTCTCCTACGGGTGCAGTTTGGGTCGAGGGCGGAGTTACTCCGGGTCGGCGGCGGTCCACTCTTTTTCGAGCATGCGGGAGTATTCGCCGGAGGCGTAGAGGTCGAAATCGAACTCGGCCGAGCGGATTTGAGCATGCGGGGAGAGCGAGAGGTAGCAGGAGTAAAGATGGTCGGCGTACCGGTAATAGTTGCGGATGAAATCGTCGGCGAGTTCGTTGCGGACAGGGACTTCACCGAAGACGCTGTTCAGGCCAAGGGCGCGGGAGAAGATGGCGCGGTAATCAGCGACTCCCCATTTGCGAAGCTTGATCTTGACGGCCTCCGGCGGGTCGTCGACTAGGAGTGTGGCGAAGCTTTGCGCCTTGACATTGCGGACTTGGAGGGACTCGTCCCGGCCGACGAGATCCATGCATTGTTCGATCCAGCGCAGAAGGTCCTTGCCGACGTAGAAGAGCATCCGGATCTCGCAGTAGCGGCCGTCGAGGAGCTTGCGGTCGAGTTCGTCAACTGTGAATTCGCTGTTCGGCAGCAACCCCTGCAGCATCATGCTGGCGCGGGAGCTTTCTACCAAACGGTTCGGTCCGTTGGAATCCGAGAACGGGTGGAGAATCAGCGGCGGCATTTTCCAATGCTGCCCGCTCAAGGTTGGCGAGATGGCGGCGAGTTCAGACACGATGAATCGGGTATTCCTTCTTTCTCAGTCTAATCGGCTGCGCATGGCGATTGTATTAGGGAGTCCCTTATTTTCTTGCCGTTAACAGTACCTTGACAGTAAGAGTTTGCCCATTGCGAAGCACGATGACTTCGACTTCGTCGCCGGGCTTCTTTTGGCGGAGGAGGACTGTAAAGTCCATAAGATTGCCGACGTCCTTGCCGTCGAAGCTGATCATGATGTCGCCCGCTTTGAGACCGGCTGCGGCGGCGGGGGTGCCGTCGCGCACATCGGCGAAGCGGACGCCTTTGGGGGGTTCGGCGAAGTCGGGAATGGATCCGAAGTTTGGTCCGTAACCGCTCGAGCCGCTGACGGAGCCGACGGCGCCGGAGTGGGCGCTTTGAGGCGGGAGGACGCGGACATACTGGGGCTTCTCTTCGGCGAGGAGCTTGCCGGCGACGTCACCGACGTAGCTGAGGAGCTTGACGGCGTCGGCGGTGTTGATCTTGTCCCAGGTGTCGGTTGGCTTGTGGTAGTCGGCGTGGAGGCCGGAGAAGAAGAAGAGAACGGGCACCTGTTTGGTGGTGAAGCTGGTGTGGTCACTGGAGCCGTAACCGGCGGTTTCCGACATGTCGAACTTCAGGCCGTGGTCGGGGGTGTTCTCGAGCAGCCTTTTCAAGCTGGTGCCGGTGCCGCTGCCGCCGATGAAGACCCGGCTGTCTTTGACGCGGCCGATCATATCCATGTTGATCATGGCGACGGCCTTTTCGAGGGGGAGTTGGGGGTTATTGACGAAGAAGCTGGAGCCGAGGAGGCCGAGCTCTTCACCGGCGAAGGCCATGAACAAGATGCCGCGCTTGCGGTTGGGGACCGCCTGGAACTGCTTGGCGAGCTCGATGACGCCGGCGGTGCCGCTGGCGTTATCGTCAGCGCCGAAATGGGGCTTGCCGGCGGAGTTGGGGGCCATCGAGAACTGCTGGCCGAGGCCGAGGTGGTCGTAGTGAGCGCCGACGACGAGGAATTCGTCGGACTGGCCGGGAAGGTAGCCGACGACGTTGCGGACTTGGCGGACTTCGCGCGAGAGGTCGGCGCGGAGGGTGACGGCGACGTTGGGGAGGGGTTGGGAGCGAGGTTTGAGGTCGGCGTCGATGCCGGCGTGGAGGTCGCGGAGTTTGAGGCCGGCGGCTCCGAGGAGCTTTTCGCCTTGTTCGCCGTTGAGCATGATGGCGGGGATGCCGGAGTTGGCAGGGCCGGCGTTTTTGGCGAACTTTTCGACTTCGCCGTAGCCGGAGGAGAGAACGTCGGAGAGGATGATGGCAGCTTTGGCGCCGTGGAGCTTGGCGTTGGTGACTTTGGAATCGAACTGGGCGTGGCGGGTGTAGACGCGGCCGTTGAAGGTGGCCTTGTCGTCGGTCTCCTGGGGTTCGCGGCGGAACATGATTACGACTTTGTCGCGGACGTCGATGCCGGTGTAGTCGTCGTAGTTGTACTCCGGCGCGGAGATGCCGTATCCGACGAAGACGGCTTCGCCGGAGTACTCGCCGGAGTCGGACATATTTAGAGGGACAAAATCTTCGTTGAACTTGAGCGGGTTCTTCTTGCCCTGAAGGGTGAAAACCATGCGATTCTTACTGCCGAGCTTGGCTTCGGTGGTGACGGGGAAGCGCTGGAAGTAGGACGCGGCGACCGGCTGAAGACCGGCTGCCTTGAACTCGCGAGCGATATAGTCGGCGGCTTGGTCGAGCTCAGGGGTGCCGGTGCCGCGACCTTTAAGCTTGTCCGACGCGAGGTACTTGATGTGCGAGAGATAGGCCTCTTCTGCCGGAGGGGCGGCCCAGAGGATGGCGGCGAGGAGAGTAAGGAGAAGGATTCTCATGGTGCTAGTTCAGGGGTGAGGGGAGCTTCAATTCGCAGCCGCAGTTCTCGCCCGCATTCTTGGCGGTCTTCTGATACTCGATTTCGAATTCGATGATTTGTTTAAGTTGGTCCCAACTGACGCTGCCGGAGAGGCGGCGGCCGTTGACGAAGATGGTGGGGGTGGAGTTGATTTCGAGAGCCCGGCCTTCGGCGAAGTTCTTGGTGACTTCGGCCTCGGTGGCCTTCGTGTCGAAGCACTTCAGGAAGTCGGGGACGTCGAGCTTGTTGTCGACGGCGAAGCCTTCGAGTTTGGAGCGGAGGTTTTCGAGGGTCGTCAGCTCCTGGTTGGCGAACATCCAGTCGTGGAAGTTCCAGAATTTGTCCGTTTCCTGGCGGTAGACGCAGCGGCCGGCGATGGAGGCGGGTTTGGCCCAGTTGTGGATCTGTTCGAGAGGGAAATCCTTGAAATAGACGCGGACTTCCTTCGAGAAAGCAGTGGTGAGGTTGTCGCGGATCATCTTGGCTTCCTGCTTGCAGTAGGGGCACTGGAAGTCAGAGAAGATGACGACGACAACGGAACCGCCGGGGGTGCCGTAGCCGGGCTGAAGGTCGGTTTTGAGGAGGTCGAGATCCTTCTTAAAGGGATTGTTGGCGGCGTTGAAGACGGTGCCTTGGATGACCTGCTCGCCGTTTTTGGAAACGTAGAATTGCTGGGTTTGGCGGGCGGCTGCCATGGAGCCGGTGACGGTGACGGAGAGGAGGCCGTCGATGGGGGAGGGGACGGGGTCGGAGATGGCGACGGTGATCTGCTTCGGCCAGACGTAGAGATGGCGGATGTAGGCCTCCATGGTGGGTTTGTCGAGGAACGACTTTTTGGCCGGGACTTGGCCGAACGCGAGGGACGCCAGGACGAATGCCAGAAGAAACTTCATTTTCTTTTATTACAGCATAGGGGGGATAGCGAGGGCGTCCCGACCCCAGGGGGCTGGCGGTCCGGTAACGCGCTTATGAGGCAGTGGCTCCGTTTCTGAAGCGGGAACCGGCACTAACAAGGGGCGCGGCGGAACGGGCGGGATATACTGCGGGGAATCCTATGGCGACTTCGACTTGGTTGTTCCGCTTGGCGGCGTTGGTGGTGGGCAGTGGACTGCTGGTGGTGGCGCAGCGGGAACTGTCGCTGTCGGGGCGATTGGAGTTGGGGACGGCGCCGCAGATGCCGGTGAAGGTGTATTTGCTGAAGGATGAGAAGCCGTTCCGGTTGAGTCCGGTGGAGGCGATTCTGCCGATCAAGAGCGATCTTTTCTATCGGGACCGGCTTTGGCAGGCCTCGGCCAAGCCGAAGACGCTAGAGGTGACGGCGTACGACAACTCGCATTTCTTTCTGCTGGAGGGGGCGGCGTCGTTTGAATTGCCGGCGGGGAAGTACAGGGTGGAGGCTTCGCGGGGGTTGTTCTACCGGCCGGTGTCGGCATCATTCGAGTTGCGGGCCGGGGAGACGACGAAGGTCGATTTGAAAATGGACCGGTGGGCGGAGGGGGATTGGCTATCGGGAGACGATCATATCCATTTGACGCGGGGGCCGGCGGAGAACGCGGTGTTCCTGAAATGGCTGGAGGCAGAAGACCTTTCGGTGGGGAACTTCCTGCAGTTGCAGCGGAAGATGGACGCGGCGCCTCAATATGCGTTCGGAGACAAGGGCGAGGCGCGGAGCAAGGGGTATTCGATTCGGTCGGGGCAGGAATCTCGGAGCGAGCCGTATGGGCATATTGAGTTGTTGGGGGGTAGGGAACTGGTTCGGCCGTTGAGTGTGGGCGCGATGTACGCCAATGAACCGGCGGCGTATCCGTTTCCGGCCGTGTTGTTTGCACGGGGCCGGGCGGTGGGGGCGTTGACGGGGTTTGCGCATTTCCATGGGTCGATGACGCATTCGACGCTGCCGATGGATCTGGCGCTGGGTAATCTGGATTTTCTGGAGGTTTTTCAGTTTGGCAAGCTGTGGACGGCGGAGTGGTATGAGCTTCTGAATGCAGGCTTCCGGGTGACGGGGGTGGCGGGGAGCGATTTTCCGGTGCCGCTGGGGCGGGCGGTTCCTTGGCCGAAGTACATGCCGTTGCTGGGGCCGGAGCGGACGCTGGTGAAGGGTACGGCGGGGGATTCGGCTTGGGCCGCTTGGGCAGCGGGCGTGAAGAAGGGTGAGGTGGTGGTGAGCAATGGGCCGCTGGCGGAGGTGCGGGTGGAGGGCGGCAAGGTGAAGGCCGTGGGTTCGTTTTTCCGGCCGATGGAGCGGTTGGCGATTGTGCGGAACGGGAAGGTGATCGCGGAGGTTCGCGGGGACGGGCGGCGGGAGAGGTTAGAGGTGCAGGCGAACGTGGAGGCGGGGGAGAGCGCTTGGTATGCGGCGCATGCGGTGGCGAAAAAGGCGGAGGGGGAGCCGGAGATGCAGGCGCATACGAATCCGGTGTTTGTGCTGCGGGACGGGAAGCCGGTACGGACGGCGGGGGCGCGGGATGCGATTGCGGAACGGTGGGGGGCGGAGTTGGAATACTACCGGGGGGCCAAGCTGCCGTTTGCGAAAGAGGAGGAGCGGCGGGAGTTTTTTGCGGCGGCGGAGAAGGCTTTGGCAATTCTTAGGAATTAAGATTTACTGGTTTGCCCGGTCTCGTCGATAGAGGCTCTGTCAGGAGGATTCATGACGAGCAAATTGCGGACGCGAATGATGGTGGGTTTGGGGCTGCTGGCGGCCACGGCGATGACCGTGTGGGCCGGTGCGCAGGACTTTACGATTGAGAACAAGACCGGGTTTACGATTTCGGCGCTCTACGTGGCGCCGGCTAAGGACCGGGACTGGGGCGAGGACATCCTGGGCGAAGACGAGATGCCTTCTGGCAAATCGTTGGAGATTACATTTAAGGGCTACGGCGACAAGGTTTGCCGGTTCGACGTGCTGCTGAAAGATCAGAATGATCAGGATTGGATTGTGGAGGGGGTCGACCTCTGTGAGATCCATAGCCTGTCGTTCACAAAGAAGGGCAAGTCGGTAATCTGGGAAGCGAATTAACTCAGAACGCCTTTGACGACGCGGGCCGGTTCGACGCCGGTAAGGCGGAAATCGAGGCCTTGGAAGCGGAAGGTGAACTTGGCGTGATCGATGCCGAGTAGTTGCAGGATGGTCGCGTGGAGGTCGCGGACGTGGACCGGGTTTTCGGCGACATTAAAGCTGAAATCGTCGGTGGCTCCGTAGCTTAAGCCGGGCTTGACGCCGGCGCCGGCCATCCAGATGGTGAAGCAGCGGGGATGGTGGTCGCGGCCGGCTTCAATGGAATCCCATTGGCCTTGGCCGGCCACCCCCCGGCCGAACTCGCCGCCCCAGACGACGAGGGTATCGTCGAGGAGGCCGCGGCGCTTGAGATCGGTGACGAGGGCGGCGCTGGGTTGATCGGTGTCGCGGCAGCGGGCCGTACACCAGGAGGGGAGCCGGGAGTGGTGGTCCCAATCGGGGTGGAAGAGTTGGATGAAGCGGACGTCGCGTTCGGCGAGACGCCGGGCGAGGATGCAGTTGGCGGCGTAGGAACCGGGGCGCCGGGAGTCGGGTCCGTAGAGGTTGAAGACTTCGTCGGGTTCGTTTGAGAGGTCCGTCAGTTCGGGGACGCTGGCTTGCATGCGGTACGCCATTTCGTACTGGCGGATGCGCGTTGCGATTTCGGGGTCGCCGGTTTCGTCGAGGCGGCGCTGGTTAAGTTCGGCGAGGCCGTCGAGCATTTGGCGGCGGAGGGGGCGGGGGAGGCCCTCGGGGTCGCGCAGATAGAGCACGGGGTCCTTGGCGTTGCGGAGCTTGACGCCTTGATAGCGCGATGGGAGAAAGCCGCTGCCCCAATAGTGGTCGTAGAGGGGCTGGTCGCTGGGCCGCTGCATCTTCGAGAGCAGGACGAGGTAGTCGGGTAGATTCTTGTTGACGCTGCCGAGGCCGTAGCTGGTCCAGGCGCCGAGGCTGGGGCGGCCGGGGAGTTGATTGCCGGTGAGGAACTGGGTCATCGCCGGGGCATGGTTGATCTGATCGGTGTGCATCGACTTGACGAGGCAGATGTCGTCGACGACCTTGCCGAGGTGGGGGAGCCATTCGCCGAGTTCGGTGCCGGACTTACCGTGGCGGAGGAACTTGGCGACCGGGGGCATGATGAGCTGCTTCTGGTTGGCGGTCATGGTGGTCACGCGCTGGCCCTGGCGAACGGAATCCGGGAGCTCCTGGCCGGCGAGTTTCATCAGTCCGGGTTTGTGGTCGAAGAGCTCGATTTGGGAGGGGCCGCCGGATTGGGTTAGGAAGATGACGCGCTTGGCCTTGGCTGGGAAGTGGGGAAGGGCGTCCATGGCGTTGAGGGCGATGGCGCCGAGAGACTGCGTGAGGAAGAGGCGGCGGGAGTGCATGGGTTAGCCTTCGCGATGGAGCTTGTACGGGTAGACTTTGCCGCAGTTCCACTGGCAGACGTAGAGGTTCTGGTCGCGGTCGACGCAGACGTCGTGGGGGTTGCGGAAGGCGGCGGGTTCGGACTGGAGGAGGAGTTGGAGGCGGCCGGCTTTGTACGTGGGCTCGTGGGCGCCGGGAGCGGAGACGACCTTGTCGTTCTCGTCGAGGATCAAAACGAAGCCGCGGTTCTGCCACATGCGGTAGTCGTCGGCGAACATGCCGAAGCAGACGGCGGAATAGAGATACTTGCCGGAGATTACGGGGCGGGACATGTAAGCGCCGGGGAGGTAGACGGTGCGGACGTACTCGCCAGCGAGGGTGAACCAGTGGAACTCGTTGCGGATGCGGGCGGTGGCCACGAGGAGGGGCTGGGGGCCGCGGGTATCGAGGGCGATGCCGTGGGCCTGCAGGAACTTACCCTTGATGATGGGTTGGGAACTGCGGCCGCCGAACTTGGTAATGTACTTGCCACTCGCGTCGTAGTGGAGGAGGTATTGAGAGCCGTAGCCGTCGGCGACGTAGACGTCGCCGTTGGGGGCGACGGCGGTTTCGGTGGGGCTGTAGATGTCGCGGTCCGTGTAGGCGCCGGTTTTGACGGGGTGGGGGAGTTCGAGAACGATCTTGCCTTCGAGCGTGGTTTGGAGGACGCGGCCGGAGCCGGTGTCGGTGATGTAGAGATGATTGGTGTGGTAGGTGAGGCCGTGGGCGCCTTTGAGATTGAGGGTCCAGGCGTCGAGGAGCTTGCCGGCGGTGTCGTAGATGAGGACATTATTCTGCGGGTGATTGGTGAGGAGGAAGAGGCGGCCGTCGGGGACCTGGACCATTTCATGGCAGTCGTTGACGGGATGCTTGGCGGGGTCTGCCTTCGACCATTGAGTGTCGAGGCGGTAGCGGTGGGCGCCGTGGCCGAGGGGCGTTTGGACGAGGAGAGAGTGCATTTGTTGGAACCAGTGGCGGCGGGAGTTACTCATGGGTGATGGCCTCGTCGAGGTTGAGGATGAGGCTGGCGACGAGCATGGCGGCAGCTCGTTGGGGTGTCGATTTTGTGTTGGCGCGGCCGGAGCGGAGGAGCTTGGTGGCGTCGGTTGGGTTCGCTTTGTAGTGGGCGAGGGCTTGGTTGTAATGCTTCGTTAGCGTGGCCTGCTCGGGGGCGGTGGGTTTGCGGTGGAGGACCTTTTCGAAGATTGTCGCGATGGGGTGGGCGGCGAGGGATTGGGCCGCTTCGAGATAGGTTTCGTCGTTGAGCAGGGTTAGGGCTTGGAGGGGGGTGTTGGTGCGCGAGGTGCGGACTTCACAGGAGCGGCGTTGGGCGGAATCGAAGAGAAACGTCGGGGCGATGGAGCGGCGCCAGAAGGCGTAGAGGGTGCGGCGGTATTGGGCGGGCCCTTCGCTGGGATCGTAGGTGAAGCGGCCCATGAAGAGTTCCTCCCAGACGCCTTCCGGTTGGTAGGGGCGGACGGGCGGGCCGCCAAAGGCAGGGTTGAGGAGGCCGGAGTGGGTGAGGGCGGCGTCGCGAAGCATCCAGGCGGGAAGGCGGAAGCGGGCGCCGCGGGCGAACTGGCGGTTGGCGGGATCCTGGGCGAGTTGTTCGGCCGTAGCGCGGGAGTCGCGTTGGTAGGCGGCGCTGGTGGCGATGAGCCGGAGCATGTGCTTGACGTCCCAGCCGCTTTCGACGAACTCGACGGCGAGCCAGTCGAGGAGGGCGGGATGGTCGGGGCGTTCGCCCTGGAGGCCGAAGTCTTCGGGGGTGCGGACGAGGCCTTCGCCGAACATGAGTTGCCAGAGTTGGTTGACGATGACGCGGGCGGTTAACGGGTTTTCAGGGGAGACTAGCCAGTTGGCGAGGCCGAGGCGGTTGCGGGGTTCGTTGGGTGCGAGCGGGAGGATGGCGGGGAGGACATTGGGGGTGACGACTGGGCCTTTGTTGTCCCAGACGCCGCGGAGGAGGATGTGAGATTCGCGGGGCTGCGGGAGGTCTTCGAGGACCATGACGTTGACCTTGGTTGAGGCCTTGAGTTCGTCGAGTTGCTTCTGGGAGCGGTCGAGCGCGGCGCGGGCGGCGAGGTACGGGGCGTGGTCGGCGAGGAACTGGTCGAAGAGGCGGGCGCGGTCCGGCTGCCCGGCGGCGAGTTGTTCGAGGGGGGAGGGGCCCAGGGTTTGGATGGCGGGGCCGCGGTCGGCGGTGGCGGAGAGGCGGAAGCGGTCGATGTTCTGGAAGCCGGAGGTGGAGCGGTGACGGAGTTCGATCAGCACCTCTTCGGCGGGGCCGAGGACGAGGGGTTCGGCGAGTTCGAAGCGGGCGTAGTGGGGCTTGGTGTTGGGGGCTCCGAGGGTGGTCCAGCCGTTGCGGGGGTCGTCGTCGAGGGTGTCCTTGATGCTGCCGTAGTTGTTGTTTTTGGCTTTGTCGGCGGAGTAGTCGGCGATCGCATTTTTGACGAGCAGATCGCGGAGTTGGGAGGTGCCGGGGGTGCGAACCTGGAACTTGATGTCGGTGAGCAGGAACTCGCCGGAGTCGTTGCGGGAGAGCTTGGGGTTGGGGAGGACTTCGAGTTGGAAACCGGTGACGCGGGGGAGCGGGACGCGGGTGGCGAGGCGGTAGTCGTCCTGGCGGGGGAAGGGGCCGGAGGTCTGGACGGCGGCGTCGGCTTCCAGGGTGAACTGGGAGCCTTCGGCGGATTTGAGTTCGTGGGGGCGGAGGGGGAGCCAGGTTTTGTGATTGGTGGGGGGTTGGGTCTTGAGCCACGCGTCAAAGGGCTTTTCAGCAGCCTGACGGGCTTGTTGCTCGGCGGGGCGGCGGGCGGCGACGAGGGCTTCGGTTTCGGCGATGGCGCGGGGCGCGTAGGGGGAGTCGACCGAGAGATAGGGCTTGGCTTTGCGACCGGCGCTGCCGTCTTCGGCGATGGAGTTGAAAAAGGCCGTGAAGGAGTAGTAGTCGCGGTGCTCGATGGGATCGAACTTATGGGTGTGGCACTGGGCGCAGCCGAGGGTGAGGCCGAGAAAGACGGTGCCGGTGGTGTTGGTGCGGTCGAGAACGTAGTCGATGCGGCTTTCCTCGGCGAGACGGCCGCCTTCGCCGTTGGTCATGTGGTTGCGGTGGAAGGCGGTGGCGAGTTTGGTTTCGGGCGTCGCGTTCGGGAGGAGGTCGCCAGCGAACTGTTGGCGGGTGAATTCGTTGAAGGGGAGGTTCTGGTTGAACTGGGCGGCGACCCAGTCGCGCCAGGGCCAGTTGGTGCGGGTGTCGTCGGCTTGGAAGCCGTCCGAATCGGCGTAGCGGGCGCCGTCGAGCCACCACATGGCCATGCGTTCGCCGAAGTGGGGGCTCGAGAGGAGTTGATCGAGGAGGGTTTCATAGGGGACGTTGGCCGTGGGGGGGAGGCCGGTGAGGTCGTAGGCGAGGCGGCGGCGGAGGGTGTGGGCGGGGGCGGGGGGATTGGCGTTGGTGGGATTCAGGTAGGCGTCGATGGGGTGACCGGGGCGCGGCGGCGTGGTGCGGGTGGGTTTGACGAAGGCCCAATGCTGGCCCCAGTTGGCGCCTTCGGCGATCCAGCGGCGGAAGAGAGCGACTTCGGCCGTGGTGAGGGGTGCTTTGTGGGAGCGGGTGGGGGGCATGAGGTGGGCGGGTTTGGCGGGGGCGATGCGGGCGATGAGTTTCGAGGTGGCGGCGTCTCCGGGGGTGATGACGGCGAGGGCGCCTTCGCGGTTATCGAGGCGGAGGTTGGCCATACGGGAGGAGGGGTCGGGGCCGTGGCAACTGATGCACTTGTCGGAGAGGAGGGGGAGGATTTCGCGGCCGAAATCGACGGCTTGGGCGAGGGCGAGGGCGGGAAAGACGGTAAGGAGGAGGAGAAGGAGGCGGCCCATACCATCATCGTGAAGCACGCTGGGCTGAGTCGGAATGGTGGAAGCCGTCAAAGAGTTGTATTATTCGACCATGAGCGGGTATCGGGCGAAGACGGAATTTCCTGTTTCTTTGTTCGCTTCGGCGGCGGAGGGGGTTCAGGACGTGTTCTATACGGTGGCGAGGGCGGGGCATATGCTTGCGGGGAGCGAGCATGGGGTGAGACGTGAGCATTTTCCGGGGCATGAGTTGATTTATTG
>JBBQRA010000150.1:0-14719 GCA_038215275.1 Bryobacterales bacterium
CTGGACCCTTTCTCTCGGCGGCGGCCGCGGCGCCCTTCAATTCGAAACCACCGGCCCCGACAACAAACCGAACGGCACGCTCACCACCACCCCCGGCGTTGTCCGCTCCGGCGCGTGGCAGCATGTCGCTGTCGTCGTACAGCGCGGCAAGAATCCCTCACGCATCTATATCAATGGCTTCCAGGTCGCCCAGGGCGAAATCGGCGCTGCCAACCTCGACAACGTCCGCCTGGCGCTCCAAATCGGCCGCACCCCGGGCTCGCCCTCCTTCCGCGGCGACGTCGACGATGTCCGCCTCTATCGGCGAGCCCTCAGTGAAGCGGAACTCCAAGGCCTCCTCGAGCCCGGCCGCAAGCTCGTTCAAGCCCCGCCGGAAGCCCCGCAGGAAATCACGCTGACCCTCGGCGACCGCGAGTTCTCGGGCGCGTTGAAGCAGTCTGCCTTCCTCGCCGTCCGCCTCCCTGCCGGCCCCGTCTCGCTCCGCGCGGTCACCAATGGCGCCATGGGCCTCGAACGCGTCGTCCTCACCCCCATCCCCGCTACGGACCCGCTGGCCCGCCGCCTCCAGACCTTCGAGAAGCGCAATCCCCGCCTCGGTGTCCAGCTTGGTCTCCGCCGCGACTGCGGCAGCACGTTCGCCCCGGTCGGCCCCCCGCAGGTCGTCTCCACCGCGCAAAACACCCGGTTCGTCTTCGAAGGCGCCATCCAGAACTTCCCCAGCCCGGAAGTCGAAAAGGATAACGTCAACTACCTTGCCGGCATCCGCGAAATCGCCGTCCGCAGCGAGTACACCGACGATCGCGACACGCCCCGCCTCCGCCTCCGCTCCGTCGAATTCGAAGGCCCCTTCTACGAGTCCTGGCCGCCGCCCTCCCACAAGGCCATCTTTATCGATTCGCCCCGCAAAGCCGATCCCCAGGCCTACGGCCGCGAGATCATCCGCCGCTTCGCCACCCGCGCCTACCGCCGGCCTCTCGCCGACGCCGAAGCCAACGCCCTGTTCACCGTCTTTGACCGATCCCTTGCCGCCGGCGGCAAGTTCCAGGACAGCGTGAAAGACGCTCTTCAAGTCGTCCTCACCTCGCCCCAGTTCCTCTTCCTAATTGAAAAGAGCGCCACGCCCGCACCGGAGCAGCTCGACAGTCATGAGCTCGCCTCGAAGCTCTCCTACTTCCTCTGGAACGGTCCGCCCGACCAAACGACGCTCCGCCTCGCCTCCGCCGGCACCCTCCGTCAGCAGTTGGATACCGAAGTCGCCCGCATGGTCGCCGACGCCCGCTTCGCCCGCTTTATCCAGGAGTTCGCCTCCCAATGGCTCAGCTTGGATAAGTTCAGCGTCCTCGAACCAGACCGTAAGCGCTTCCCGAAACTCAACCGCCACAACCGCACTCACCTCCGGCAGGAACCCATCGAGTTCGTCCATCACTTGATCCGCAACAACCTGCCGGTCCGCAACCTCATCTCCTCCGACTTCATCGTCGTCAATGAAGCCGTCGCCAGTTACTACGACCTCGGCGACAAAACCGAAAGCGGGCTCAAATTTGTCGCCATCCCCCACGGCCGCCGCGAGATGGGCGGCGTCCTCACCCAAGCAGCTATTATGGCCGGCCTCTCCGATGGCCGCGAGTCGAACCCCGTCAAGCGCGGCGCCTGGCTCGCCCGCAGAATCGTCGCCGAACCGCCCGCGGATCCGCCGCCCAATGTCCCTGCCCTCGGCGCGGACGAAGGCGGCAAGCTCACCCTCCGCCAGCGCATCGAGCGCCACCGCAGCCAACCCGGCTGCGTCCAGTGCCACTTGAAGATCGACCCTTGGGGCATCGCTTTTGAAGAGTTCGACGCCGGTGGCCGCTTGAAGTCCGAACCCGCCGACGCCCGTTCCCAACTGCCGGACAAGACCGAAGTCGCCGGCGCCAATGACCTGAAACGCTATCTCGCCGAAGACCGCATCGACCAGGTCGCCTTCAGTGTCCTCAAGCACATGGCCACCTATGCCACCGGCCGCAGTTTGACCTACAATGAAGTCAACTATTTGAAACAAGATGGCCTGAAGCTCAAGGCCAACGGCTACCGGATGCAGGACATGCTCCGCTACGTCGCGACCAGCAAAATCTTCCTCGAAAAGTAGTTGGAGCCAATCATGAGCCTCTCTCGTAAACTCGACCGCCGCGCCTTCCTTACCGGGTTGGGAGGAGCCGCCTTGGCCCTGCCCGTGCTCGACGCCATGGGCGCTGAAGTCACCAGCAACACCCCGAAGCGTTTCTGCGCCATCTACACCGCCAACGGCATGTCGCTGCCGCGCGCCGAGCACGACATTAGCGAGTGGAGCTGGTTTCCTGCGCTCGAACGAGACGGCCACTTCCAGTTTGGTCTCTCCACCGCTCCGCTCAGCCCGTTCCGGCAACAGCTCAGCTTCCTCGGCGGCATGCACCATCCCAGCGGTCCTAAGGCCGATCCCCACACGTGCTCCGACATGTGGCTAACCGGCGCGCCGCTGCATAACCCGAAGCCCGGCACCTACAACACCGCCGGACTCGATCAAGTCATCGCGCTCCACACGAAACAGTACTGCCGTCAGCCGTCGCTCATCCTCTCGATCGACGCCGGCACCGGTTTCCTCTCGCGCACCGGGACCATCTCCTACAGCCTCGAAGGCAAGCCCATTCCGGCCGAGAACAATCCCCGCCGCATCTTCGATCGTCTCTTCCGCGGCGATCGCGAATCGCTCCAGTCTGAACACGAAAAGCTCCAACGCCGCATCAAGCTCGTCGACGCCGTCGCCCAAAGCGCCAAGTCGCTCGAACAGCAACTTGGCAAGTCCGACCGCGAACGCATGGACCAATACATGACTTCCCTCAACGAAGTCGAGTCCCGTCTCATCGCTTCCGAGAAATGGATCGACATCCCGCTGAAGAAGCAGGACTACTCGCATCTCAATCTTGACGCTACCTCCGAGGGCGAGCCCGCCGAGTACTACCGCAACATGTTCGACCTCATCGCGCTGGCTTTCGACGCGGACATCACCCGCTCGGTCGCCTTCATGCTCAACCGCGAAGACGGAATGGGCATCAGCGACACCTTCCCGCTCAAGCTGGGCCTCTCGAAGACGCATCACAACCTTTCCCACGCGACGGACAAGGAAGGGCAGATGCAGTTCGCCAAGTACGACCTGTTCCTCAGCCAGCAGATGGCCCACTTCCTGAAGCGCCTCTCCGGATATCAGGACCGCAATGGCAGCGTGCTCGACAACACGGTCGTCCTGTTCGGCAGTGGCGCTAGCACCACGCACAATCCGCGCAACCTGCCTACGCTGGTCGCCGGTGGCGCCAATCTCGGCTTGAAGCACGGCCACTACTGGAAGAGCGGTGAGTCCCGCATGGCGAATCTCCACGTCAGCATTCTGCGGGCGCTCGACGTCGGCCTCGAGTCCTTCGCCGACAGCACCGGTACCCTGAACAGCCCGGTCTTCTCCCGCTCCTAATCTCATGAACACAAACCGGAAAATCGCGCTGGTCACCGGCGCGGGTAGCGGTATCGGCCGTGCTGTCAGCTTGGCCCTTCAGGCCGCTGACTATTCAGTCGTCCTCGCCGGCCGCCGCGCCGCGGAACTCGACGCAACTGCGGCGCTCGCCGCCGGCACCGGCGGAGCCATGCTCCCCGTCCCCACCGATATCAGCCAGCCCGATCAGGTCGCGGCTCTCTTCGATAAGCTCGATGCCACCTTCGGCCGCATCGATTTGCTCTTCAACAACGCCGGAATGGGCACACCGGCCATCCCCATGGAAGAGCTCACCTTCGCGCAGTGGAGCGCCGTCGTCGGCGTCAATCTCACGGGCTCCTTCCTCTGTGCCCAGCACGCTATGCGCCTGATGAAAAAGCAGGATCCCCAAGGCGGTCGCATCATCAACAACGGCTCCATCTCGGCCCACGTTCCGCGTCCCCACTCCGCTCCCTACACGGCCACCAAACACGCCATCACCGGCCTCACCCGAAGCATATCGCTCGACGGCCGCCCCTTCCGGATCGCCTGCGGCCAAATCGATATCGGCAACGCTGCTACTGAGATGACCCAACGCATGACCGGCGGCGTCCTGCAGGCCGATGGCAGCCTCCGGCCCGAACCCCGCATGGACGTCAAACACGTCACCGACGCCGTGCTTTATATGGCCAGCCTGCCCCTCGAAGCCAACGTCCAGTTCATCACTGTCATGGCCACGGAAATGCCGTTCATCGGCCGCGGCTAACTACACCTTCAGGAACAGCTTCCGCCGGTACAACCACAGCAGCACCCAGTAGAACACTGCCAGCACGGCCACTCCGCGCCAGAACGGAGCCATGCCTGCCCCCGTGAAATTGAAGAAGTCCGCCCCTAAATGGATCCGGAACGAATCCAGCAGAAACCCGTCCCACAGGTGCGCAATCAGGTACGCCGCTATCGAGTTCATCCCAATCACCACCAGCGGAAACGCCCAACGCCGGTAGCCCTTCGCGTCGATCACCCAACTGAAGCCCGCCAGAAACAGGAAGCAAAGCCCGCCGCTGAATAGCGTCCACGACGGCGTCCAGATCCGCTTCACAATCGGGCAAACGCCCGCGAAGTGCAGCACCAGTCCCGCGGCCACGCCCGCCGCTCCGGCCACCACAAACTTCCGCAGCGGCAATTCCGGCGCGGCCTCGCGCAGCCAACGCCCCGCCACCAAACCTAGAATCATCGTGCCCAGCGTTGGAATAAAGCTGAGCGTCAGGTAGCCGCCCCGGTTGGCCACATACGGTGTCTCCCGCGGAAACAGATTCATAAACCAGCGGTCAAACGCGGCCCCGAAGTTGTCCGCTTTCATCCAATGCCCGCCAAATCCCAACTCCGGCGCCACCGGATACAGCGCCCACACCAGCCAGTATCCCGCCAGGATTACCCCCAGCGCCGCCCACTGCCACCGTGGCGGCCGGAAGCCCAGCAGAAACAAGAACGGATACCCCAACCCAATCTGCGTCAGCGTATCTTCAAAGGTGAAATTCGTCTGCGCGCTATGCGTCGACCGCAGAAAAATCCCCATCGCAATCAGCACCAGCGCCCGCCAGCAAGCGTGCCCAAACAGACGGCCCAGGGTCGCCCCTTTCGCCATCCGGCTGGCGATCGAGTATGGCAGCGCCACACCCACTAAGAACGAAAAGGAAGGCTGAATCATGTCATGCAGCGAACAGCCTTCCCAAGCCACGTGCGACTGGTGATAAGCCAGCGTCTGCCATATCCAACTATCTGGAAACGACTGCGCCACCAGTGGCAGACGCAGCACTTCAGCCATCATCAACAGCATCACTAAGCCGCGGTAGGCATCCACGGCTTGATTGCGAATCGGCACCGGGTTCATTTCGAGGCGCGGATGCAGTATATGGCTTTCTGGCTCCGCAGATATAGGTCGCCGCCTACTACCGCCGGGCTCGCGATGAATACCTCGTCTTTCAACGTGTTGGTCGCCAGGATCTCCATCTTATCCGCGATCTTCATCACCAGCACGTCGCCCTCTTCCGTAGACAAATAGATCTTACCGTCCGCGCCCACCGGCGACGCCTTGAAGTTATAGGGCTTTGAAAACCGCTCTTGAAACAACACCTCACCTGTCAACGCGTTCAAGCAACTGAAGAACCCGTTGTCGCTTACGAAGTACAGCCGGTCGTTGATCAGCACCGGCGAAGGAGTATACGAATTTGCCCGCTTGTTCTGCCACACAATCGCGTCCGTCCCCGTCAGGTCGCCCTTCCGGCCCAACCGGATCGCCATGAGATTCGGGTCGCGATGGCCGCTCATCACATACACGATCCCCTTCGCCGTCACCGGAGCGGGAATCACGTTTGTGCCCAACCCGGCGCACTCCCAAATCAACTTTCCGGTCGCAAACTCATAGGCGCGCGTCTTGTTCGTTGCCGCCACAATGATCTGCTTCTGCCCCTCATGCGTCAACACCAACGGAGGTGACCAAGCGCTCGGCTCATCCCTGTCCACCTTCCAGATCTGCTTGCCGGTCGTCTTGTCGAGCGCCAGCAGATACGATCCTTCTTCCTGGTCAAATCCCAGTAGAAGCGTGTTGTCATGCAGCACCGGCGCCGTGCCCTCGCCGAACGCCAGTCGCATCCGCATCGGCGAAAACGACTTCTGCCAAGCCAGCTTTCCTTCCATCGTGTAAACAAACAAGCCCCGCGATCCGAAGAACGCGTAAACATGTTTTCCATCGGTCACCGGACTACTGGAAGCAAAGCTGCCGTAGCGGAAGTGATATCCCTCGTGCGGCGTCGCCTCCAATGCCTCTCGCTCCCACAGCACCTTTCCTGTCTTCCGGTTCAAGCACATCACCAGAAAACGGTGCGGCACATTGGCGGCGAATCCCCCGCCTGGCCCGCGCCCTCCTCCTCCCCCGCCTGACAGGGGGCCTTCCGGTACCGCCGTCGTGATAAACATGAAGTCGCCATAGACCACCGGTGAGGAGTGTCCCCGTCCCGGAATCTCTGTTTTCCACGCCACATTCTGCGTATCGCTCCACGTCGTCGGCGCCTCGCCGCGCGCCATGCCATTTTCAAACGGGCCACGCCAAGCGGACCAATCCGCCTGCAAGAGAAGTAGGGCCAGAGAGAGAATCATATCTTGATGCTATCGCAACCGATTCCGGCAACTATTCAGCCCCGGACGGTATCATCGAAAGAGTGGAATCCCGTCCCGGCCTTAAGCTGGTCACGACTTTGTTTGCGGCCCTGGTTTGGTCCGTTTCAACGCCGTACGCAATTGGCCAGTTCCTATCCCCCGAAATCCGGTACGAGGGCCGGCGCATTGCCTCCATCGACTACGAACCTGAGTCGCAGCCTTACACCCGCACCAACCTCGAACGTCTGAATCCAGTCAAGCCCGGCGACCTCTTCGCAATAGACGCCATCTCCACCGCTATTGAGACCCTATTCGAATCCGGCCGCTTCGAAGACGTTTCCGTCGACGCCGCGCTCACCCCGTCCGGCGAGGTCGATCTCACCTTCCGCACCATTCCCGCATGGTTCATCGGCGGCGTCTCCGTGTCCGGTGCCGCTGACCCGCCCAGCGACGGCCAACTCATCACTGCCGCCAAGCTCGAACTCGGCCAAGCCTTCACTGAGGATTACCTCATCGAAGCCACGCAAAGCATCCTCACCTCCCTCCGCAATAACGGCCTCTACCGCGCCACCGTCGAACCCCGCTTCTCCTACGACCCACTCACCCAACAGGTCCAGATTCAATTTCAGATCAGCCCCGGCAAGCGCGCCCGCTTCGCTACCCCCGTCTTCACCGGCGACAGCAAACGCACCCCCGCAAGTCTCTTCCGCGCCACCCACTGGCAGCGCGCCTGGGGCCTCATCAGCGCCAAACACCTCACCGAACAGCGCCTCGCCAATGGCCTCGAACGCATCCGCTTCAGCTTCCAGAAAAACGACTTCCTCCTCGCCCGCGTCAAACTCGAAGGCCTACGCTACCTGCCGGAGGCTAACCGCGTCGAACCCACTATAAATGTGTACGGTGGCCCCCGCATCCGCGTCCGCGCCACCGGCGCCAAGCTTTCCGCCGGCAAACTCCGCCAACTCGTCCCCATCTATCAGGAGCGAACCGTTGACCGCGACCTCCTCGTCGAAGGAAACCGCAACATCGAAAAGTACTTCCAAACCCAGGGCTACTTTGACGCCACTGTCGAATTCGACAATCCCACCAATCCAGGCGACGCCGAACAAACCATCGAGTACACCATTGAACGCGGCCTCCGCTACAAGCTCGTCTTTCTGGAGATCGATGGCAATCAGTACTTCGACGACCAAACCGTCGCCGAACGAATGTCCGTCCGCACGGCCACTCTCGTACGCTACCGCAGCGGCCGTTTCTCCGACGAACTCCTCCGCAAAGACGTCGACGCCCTCGAGGGCCTCTACCGCTCGAACGGCTTCCGCGACGTCCGCATCACCTCCCGCGTCGACAAAAATTACCAAGGCAACCTCGGCCAAGTGGCCGTCTTCATCGACATCAAAGAGGGCGAGCAATCGTTCATCGATTCGCTCGATGTCGCTGGCGTCAACCCCAAGGATCTCGAGTCCCTCCAACGCCAATTCCAAACCATCGAGGGCCAGCCCTACTCGGACGCCAACATCGCCGCCGACCGCGATTTTCTGCTCAATTACTACTTCAACAATGGCTTCCCGGACGCCAGCTTCGAATACACCGTCAAGCCCGCCGAACAGCCGAATCAGTTCAACGTCCGCTACGTCATCAACGAAGGCCGCCGCAACTTCGTCCGCCGCGTGCTCGTCAGCGGCTACGAGACGACGCGGCCCCGCCTCATCTACGACCGCATTCCCATCGAGTCCGGCGACCCCCTCTCGCAAAGCGCAATCATCGAAGCGCAGCGCCGCCTCTACGAACTTGGCATCTTCGCCAAAGTCGATATCGCTTTGCAGAATCCCAACGGCCGCGAGCGCGACAAGTACGTCCTCTACCGCCTTGAAGAAGCGAGCCGCTACTCTTACACCATCGGCTTCGGCGCCCAGCTCGCCCGCATCGGTGGCGGCGCAACGACTCTCGCCGCCCCCGCCGGCGCCCCCGGATTCAGCCCTCGCGTATCCTTTGGCGTCAGCCGCGCCAACTTCCTCGGCGTCGGCCATACCATCGGCGTTCGCAGCCAAATCTCTAACTTCCAGCAGCGGGTGGCCGTCTCCTACTTCGCCCCCCAGTTCACGGGCAACGACAAACTCAATCTCAATCTCACCAGCCTCTTCGACAAGTCCCGCGACGTCCGTACCTTCGCCGCCGAACGTTTTGAAAACTCCATCCAGCTCGGCCAGCGCCTCTCCCGCTCCACTAGCCTGCAGTACCGCTATGCCTTTCGCCAGATCAATATCGAAGAGTCCACCCTCAACATCGATCCCGCCCTCATCCCCGTCTTCTCGGTACCCGTACGCATCGGTATCTTCTCGAGCTCCTTCATTCGGGATCGGCGCGACGATCCAATCGACTCCACCAAAGGCATTTTCACCACCGTCGATACCGGCCTTGCATACAGCGCTTTCGGCTCCAGTTCCGACTTCGCCCGGCTCCTCATCCGCAACTCCATCTATCGCCGCATCCGTCGCGACCTCGTCATCGCCCAGTCCCTCACCGTCGGCAGCATCTACTCCTTCAACGAAACAACACCAGGCGCCAGCGTTCCTCTACCCGAACGCTTCTTCGCCGGCGGCGGCGCTTCCAATCGGGCTTTCCCTGACAACCAAGCCGGCCCGCGCGACCTCACCACCGGCTTCCCCCTCGGCGGCAAGGCGCTCATCAACCAGAGCCTCGAAATCCGCTTCCCCCTTCTCGGCGATACGCTCGGCGGGGTGGTCTTCCACGACGCGGGCAACGTCTACACCAGCCTCAACAAGATCTCCTTCCGCCTCAAACAGCGCGACATTACAGACTTCGACTACATGGTCCATGGCGTCGGTTTCGGCATCCGTTTCAAGACGCCCGTCGGCCCCGTCCGCCTCGACCTCGCTTATGGCCTCAATTCGCCCCGCTTCTTCGGCTATGAGGGTACCCGCGACCAGTTGATCCAAGGCGGTGGGCGCGCCGTCAGCCAACGCATCAACCGCCTCCAATTCCACTTCTCTCTGGGGCAGACTTTCTGATGAAGCGCGCTCTCGCAATCCTCCTGCTTCTCGCCGCCTACGCCCCTGCCGAGGTCGTCGACCGCATCGCGGCCACCGTTGGCCGCCAAGTCATCACCGCCTCCTCCGTCCGCCAACAGATCCGCGTCGCCGCGCTCCTCGAAGGCGTCCCGGTCGAAGAGACCTACGTGGCTTTCGAAGCCATGCGCGACCGCCTCATCGATCGCCTGCTCATCCTTGAAGAGATGCGCATCAGCCGTTACGCCATTCCCGAAGGCGGCGAAGTTCAGCCCGCCCTCGATCGCGAAATCCAGGACGCCGGCGGACCCGCCAAATGGGCCGAACTCCTCGCCCGCTACCGGCTCTCAGAAGCGCACATTCGCCTCAGCCTTCGCTACCAGGCCGCCATCGTCCGCTTCACGCTGTATCGCTTCCGCCCCGCTATCCAGATTGGCCCCGACCAGATCCGGACCTACTACGAACAACGCCTTCCCGCCCAGCCCAAGCCGGCTCTCGACGAAGTCCGCGATCAAATCGAAGCCGTCCTTCGCAGCGAACAGATCAACGCACTACTCACAAAGTGGCTCGCCGAAGTCCGGCAACAAACCCACATCGAAACCTATGAGGAGTTAAAGCCATGAGTCCCTGGCGCCGCCGCATCCTCCGCTCTCTCGCAGTCCTTGTCCTGCTCATCACCGGCCTTTTCGCGGTCGGCTTCCTCGTCTTTCAATCCCAATGGCTGCGCGAGCAAATCCGCCTCCGTGCGCTCACCGAAATCGCCAAGGCCACCGGAGGTCGTCCGGAGATGGGCCGCTTCGACTTCAATCCCGCCACCTGGCAAGTCACCATCGACGACTTCGTCCTCCACGGCACCGAGCCGCCCTCCGCCCCGCCTCTCTTCCGCGCCCCCCGAATACTCCTCGGCCTCAAGATCCTCTCTTTCCTCAATCGCAAAGTGGATCTCCAGTCCGTCGAAATCCGCAATCCCGAGTTCCACCTCATCCGCAACGCCGACGGCACTACCAACGTCCCCTCACCTGTTAACGCACGGCCCCGGACCCGCCCTCCTCTCGCCATCGTCCTCGATCTTGCCATCGACGAATTTACAGTTCATAACGGCGTCTTCACCTACGATCAGAAGCAAGAGCCCTTCGCCTTCTCCGGCCGCGACCTGGAGCTCGGCTTCACCTTCTCGCCAGACCCCAACCGCTACGACGGCGCCCTCCGCTCCACGAACTTCACCGCCGACATCCCCAACGTCCCCCTCCCGCACTTCGCCGGCGATCTGTCCACCGAACTAACCGTCTACGAAGACAGCATCACCCTGCACAAGTTCCGCGCCGACGCTGGCCGCCACTCCGTCGATGGCCTCGGCGCCATCCGCGATCTGCTCCACCCGAAAATCACCCTCAAGCTCTCCGCCCGCTCCGACCTCGCCGAAACCAAGCTCGGCAAAGGGCCCGTCGCTACCGCCGGCGTCCTCACCTATAGCGCCGAGGAAGACTATCGCTACGAAGGTGAAGTCTCCGGCCGCGGCCTCATCACGGACTATCTCTCCGGCATCAACGTCCGTTCCCGCGTCCTCCTCACCCCCGACGGCGTACGCCTCTCGAATGTCCTCGCGGACTCTCCGGAAGGCCGCTTCGCCGGCGCTGTCAACCTCCCCCGCTTCCGCACTCTCGAAGTCAAAGGCACCGTCGCCGATCTCTCGCTCGCCGCCGTGACCAGTCGCTTCGAACTCTCAAGCCTCCCATACTCCGGCGCTATCAGCGGCGACGTCGAGGTCACCGGCCCGCTCGCTGGCCCTTATGATGCGTCAGGCGATCTCACCATCGCCTCCGGCACTACCGGCATCCCCGTCGAAGGCGCCGTCCGCGCCCGCTACCAGCAAAGCCAGAACCTTCTCTCGTTCACTGACTCGTACGTCGCCACTCCTTCGAGCCGCCTCACCGCCTCCGGCACGCTCAATCAAACCATCCGCGTCCGCGCCTTTTCGAGCCAGCTCTTCGACCTCCCCTTCAAGGACCTTCCCTTCACCCTCGAACAAGGCGACGTGAGCTTTGAAGGCACCGTCACCGGCGAAGTCCGCAGCCCGCAGATTGCCGGCCGCGTCACCGCCCGAAACGTTCGCTACGACAAGTATCTAGCCTCCAAAGCTAACGCTACTGTCGTCCTGTCCCCCACCCGTCTCGACGTCTCCGGCCTCACCGCCGAAGTCGAACGCGCCATGGTCGAAGGCTCTGGCTCTCTCATCCTTGCCAACTGGAAGCCCGTCGAAACGGCCCCCCTCACCGCCCGCCTCACCGCCCGTAACGTGAACTTCAAACTCATCCCCGCCGACCTCCCCGCCGTCGGTTTTATCAATGGCTCCGCCACGGTCTCCGGCACCCTGCAATCGCCCGACGTCGCCGCCACCATTGATGTCCCCAAACCCATCGTCCGCGGCGAAGTCTTCGACTACCTCCGCGCCACCGCCCGCCTCCGCGGCAAGGAGCTCACAGTCTCTGCCTTCGAAATCGCCCGAGGACCTGCCCGGCTTAGTGGTAGCGCTCGCGCCCTCGACGAAGGCCCCTTCTCCGCCAATGTCACCCTCGCAGGACTGAGCCTCCTCGATTGGAAGGACGTTCGCGACCAAGCCCCCGGCCTTGCCGGTCAGCTCCGCGGTACCGCTCAGTTCTCCGGTCTCCTTAAGAATCGCGAACCCCAACTCTCCGCCCTCACGGTCGATGCTAGTCTCGGTGAGCTCACCCTCAACAAGAAGCCCATCGGAGATATCTCGCTTCAAGGCAATACCCGGTCCGGCAACTTCGCCTTCAACGCTCGAGGCAAGCTCCGCAACACGGAGATCAAAGCCGACGGCAACTACCGCCTCAGCGATGGCTATCCCGGCTCCGGCAGCTTCTCCTTTGCCAATCTTCCCCTCGAGGTCTGGAACGATTTCCAGCCCGAGGCCCTACCCTTCATCGGTGTCATCTCCGCCCAAGGCCGCTTCAGCGGGCCCGCCTTCGAACCCGATCAGTGGCAGGCCGAACTCGAAGTCCCTCTTTTAGCCATCCGCTCCGCCCGCCCGCAGCGCATCACCAGCACCGCCAACACGCAGGACTTCGAACTCCGCAACGACGGCCCTCTCAACTTCGCCGCCGACCGCGGCGTCATCACCATCAAACGCGCCCGCTTCGTCGCCAAGGACACGAGCCTCTCCGCCGCCGGTACCTTCTCCCTCGCCCAACGCCGCCCCTGGGACCTCCGCATCAATGGCAGCCTGAACCTCGCCGGCCTCAAAACCTTCAGTCCCGAAATTCTCGCCGGCGGCATTGCTACCCTTGAAGCCAACGTCAGAGGGGAACTCGACGATCCCCAGGTTTTTGGCCGCCTCGATCTCCGCGACGCTTCGCTCTCCGTCGAAGACATCCCCACCGGCCTCGATAAAGTCAACGGCCGGGTCCTCTTCGATCGCCGCCGCGCCACCATCGAAAACCGCCTCACCGCTCAATCCGGCGGCGGCGAACTCGCGCTCTCCGGCTTCGTCGATTTCGGCGACGCTGAAACCTTCTATCGCCTCCAGGCCACCGCCGATGGCGTCCGCGTCCGCTACCCTGAAGGCCTCTCCACCGTTGCCGACGGCACCATCAGCCTCACCGGTTCCCCCACCCAAAGTCTCCTCGCCGGCAACGTAACCATTCAGCGCTCCGGCTTTCAGCCCCGCACCGACCTCGGCTCCCTCCTCGCTGACGCCACCTCCAGTCGCGTCAGCACCGTCTCCACCAACGAGTTCCTGAGCAACATGCAGCTCGATATCCGCGTCCGCACCGCGCCGAATACACAATTCATAACCTCCCTCACCAGCGACCTCCAGGCCGACGCCAACATCAACATCCGCGGCTCCGCTGTCCGCCCCGTTGTCCAAGGCCGCATCGCCGTCAACCAAGGCGAGGTCAACTTCTTCGGCAGCAAGTACACCATTAAACGCGGCGAGATCAGCTTCTACAACACCAGCAAAATCGAACCCGTCCTCGATATGGACGTGGAAACGCGCATCCGCGCCGTCACCGTCGGCATCAACTTCAGCGGCCCCGTCAACAAGCTCAACGTCTCCTACCGCAGCGACCCTCCGCTTGCCCCCAATGAGATCATCGCGTTGCTCACCGTCGGCCGCAGCCCGGATTCCATCTCCTATACGAGCCAAGGCAGCCAGCAGAGCGGCAGCTTCCTCCAGACCGGCGCCAACACCCTTCTCGGCAACGCCATCTCCGCGCCCATCTCAAGCCAATTGCAACGCTTCTTCGGCGTCAGCCGCATAAAGATCGATCCCCTCATCTCCGGTCTCGAAGGCACTCCCCAGGCCCGCCTCACCGTCGAGCAGCAAGTGTCGAAGGATATTACCCTAACCCTCGTCACCACGCTCAACCGCGCGCAGCAGCAATTCGTCCGGCTGGAGTGGAACCTCAGCAAAGAGTGGTCGGTCATTGCGCTCCGCGACGAAAACGGATCCTTTGGCCTCGACTTCCAGATCCGCAAGCAACTGCGCTAACTCAGAACTCCAGCGCCCCGCGATACCGCATACCGCCTGTCCGAAACCACTCCCGCACTTCAAAAATCTGCAGGTCGGCGACGAACTCCAGGTCTCCCTGCGCCTGCATCAATTCCGGCGTTCTTTCAAAGTGCACGCGAATCGTCAGAGAAACGCCCTGCAGCCTCGCCTCCACCTTCACCGCCTTCATCGGCGTCCCGCTATTGCCTACGCGCAGCGTCGCTGACCGCATTGCGATGTCTTCCACCACGGTCGTCCCTTGGTGCGCAATTCCTGCCGGCAGCCCGAAGATCTCGATGACGGCGTGTTTCTCCGGCGGTTCGATCAACTCGTTCAGCTTTCCCGCGTCCAGGTTCTCATCGCGTACACGGTAAAGCGCTGTCGCCTGCCGCCCCGGCAGCGCGCCCACCCAGCGCACCAGAATATCTGCCCGTTCCGGAAGCGACTCTTTCTTGCCCCGGCCGATTCCCCCCAGCGGCCCCGCGCCCTGGTTCACGTTCGCAGGCTGATGCAGCGCGCCAGGAATGTCCCGCAGATTGACGTTGC
>JBBQRA010000151.1:0-14677 GCA_038215275.1 Bryobacterales bacterium
AACGGTGATGCGGTACGTGCCGGGGGAAAGCGAAGGGGCGCGGAAGACGCCGGCTTCCGTAGAAGCGGCATTCAATTCGACGCCAGTCGCCATGTTATAAATCTTCACGTTGGCGCCGGCCACGGCCGCGCCGGAAGAATCTGTGATGGAACCATTAAAGG
The DNA here is from genome assembly GCA_038215275.1 of Bryobacterales bacterium. Lineage (GTDB taxonomy): Bacteria > Acidobacteriota > Terriglobia > Bryobacterales > Bryobacteraceae. Next base: position 162 of record JBBQRA010000151.1, read on the forward strand.
TTCCACGTTCTGCTTGGCCGAAGCACGCAGCGGCGGTCAATAGGACCGATAGGACTACTCGCGATATCATTCAGGACCTCCTGGAATTTTGGCAAGCATATCACGAATATCGGGTACGTTGAACCGGTGTATCGTACCTTCATGGGTCTACTTCGAGTCGTCTGCGTCCTTATATTTGGCCTCGCGCTCCTCGCCGCTCAGGCTCCCCGGCCAATTGCGTTTTCCGATTTCGATTCCTGGCGCTCCATTCAAAGTCAGGAACTTTCCCGGGATGGCAAGTACCTTGCCTATGCCTTGATTCCCCAAACCGGAGACGGCGAAGCGGTGCTTCGTGAACTCGCCACGGGCCGCGAAACTCGCATCCCGATCGGCGCCATGCCGCCTCCGGCCACGGACGGTGAAGGCGAAGAAGCCCCGCCACCACCTCGTGGCCCAAGGATCGACTTCAGCGGCGATGGCCGTTACCTGTTTGTAATAACCTATCCGTCGAAAGCCGCCGCCGACCAAGCGAAGCGAGACAAGAAACCAGCGCCGCCGAATGGACTCGCGATTGTGGAAGTAGCGGCTGGTCGAATAACTCGCATCGACGATGTGCAGAGCTTTTCGTTTCCAGAAGACGTCGCCAACACCGTGGCCTTCCGCCGCAGCGGAAAAGGCCCAACAGAGCTGGTTGTCCGCTCACTGCCCGACAACAGGGAGCGCAAATTCGCGGAGGTGAATGAATACTCTTTCACGCGCGACGGCCAGTTACTTGCTATCGCGACGAAGGACGCGGTGAAGATTCTGAACCCCGAGGTCCTAACTATCACGGCCGCCACGGGCACTTATGCCAAGCTGACCTGGGACGACGCGCAGACCCAACTCGCCTTCGTCACTAAGAAAGCGGTCTTCGGCTGGAAGCGAGGCCAAGCCAAGGCATCCGAATGGCACCGCGCCAGCATCAGCGAGCGGGCCAACCTGCTCTTCTCGAACGATGGCTCTCGCGTATTCTTTAACACCGCCCCGGAACGTCACAAACGTCCAGAGCCGGACCTGGCCGAAGAGAAGGCCGTCTTCGACCTGTGGCACTATCAGGACGACCGCGTGCCGACCATCCAGAAGGTCCAATCCGAGCGGGACCGGAACCAGAGCTACCGCGCTTCGTTCAGTATTTTGGACGAAAAGTTTACACAACTCGGGTCGCTGGACCTGCCGGAAATCACCCCGAGCGAAGACGGAGTGGTCGCTATTGGGATCGACGACCAGCCATACCGGAAGAACAACGACTACAGCGACCGGTATCGGGACTTCTGGATGGTCAAGACTGGGACGGGCGAACGCAGCCTGATTGTGCAGCGGGCCAGCGGGACGCCCAGTCTTTCCCCGGACGGCAAATTCGCCACCTATTTTTCGTTCGGCAACTGGTGGGTGATCAATGTGGCTACGAATACATACACGAATCTAACAGCTCATCTGAAGGTTCGCTTCCAGAACGAACTTCACGATTCGCCCGGCGGCGCGGCCAGCTACGGGCAGGCCGGCTGGACCAAAGACAGCCGGCACTTCCTGGCTTACGACCGCTATGACATTTGGGCCTTGAGCCCTGACGCGTCCGCCGCGACGAACCTGACGGAGGGCGAAGGCCGGAAGCAGAAGATCCAGTTCCGGCTGGTCCGCCTCCGCACAGATCCGCGCAACCGCCACCTCGATCCCGCCGAGCCGCTCCTGCTCCGCGCTGAAAACGAGGTGACCCGCGAAACCGGCTTCTACCGCGATTCGTTCGGCGGCGAGGCGCCCCCGCAAAAGATCCTGATGGCCGCGAAGAACTTCCGCGCGCCCGTGAAGGCTAAGGACGCCGACGTGCTGCTGCTTTCCGCCAGCAGCTTCACTGAGTTCCCGGATCTACTGATCACCGATTCCTCCTTCGCCAAACTCGACAAGGTTACCAACGCCAACCCGCAGCAGTCGCAGATGGCTTGGGGCTCGGCGGAACTGATGAAGTTCACAAACCTGAACGGCGTACCGCTGCAAGGCGTGCTGGTGAAGCCGCCGGGATTCGACCCTACGAAGAAGTACCCGCTGATGGTCTATATCTATGAGCGCCTCTCGCAGACGCTGCACACCTTCTACGATCCCGCGCCCAGCCACCGCGTGAACCCGGCGGTCTACGCCTCGAACGGCTACGTCGTGTTGATGCCCGATATCGCCTACACCATCGGCTACCCCGGTCAGAGCGGTATGAACGCCGTGATGCCGGCCGTGCAGAAGGTCGTCGACGAGGGCTACATCGACGAGGCCCGCATCGGCATTCAAGGGCACTCGTGGGGCGGCTACCAGATTGCCTACATGGTGACGAAAACGAACCGGTTTCGCGCCGCCGCGCCGGGGGCGCTGGTGGGCAACATGTTCTCGGCCTATTCGAGCATCCGCTACGGCACCGGTATCCCGCGGCAGTTTCAATACGAACGGACGCAGAGCCGCATCGGCGGCAGCCCATGGCAGTATCCCTTGCGCTTCCTCGAAAACTCCCCAGTGTTCACGGCCGACCGCGTGCAGACGCCCATCCTGATGCTGCACAACGACGCCGACGACGCCGTGCCGTGGACGCAGGGCGTCGAGTTCTTTCTCGCGCTTCGCCGCTTAAATAAAGAGGCGTACTTCTTCAATTACAACGGCGAGCCGCACGGCATCCGCAAGCGCGCTAACCAGATGGACTACGCCCTGCGCCTGTTCCAGTTCTTCGGCCACTACCTGAAGAACGAACCCAAGCCCAAGTGGATGGAGAAGGGCATCCCGTACATCGAACGGGATAGCCCGGAGCATCAGGCCACCTCCCTACAATAGAAGCTGGCATGAACCATCACGACTCCCACCGCCGCACCGTCCGCGTCAAGCGCGTCGACGAAGTCAATTCGCTCGACGAAATGTTCCGGCACTGCCTGCCGGCGTTTGGCGGCGCTTATCTTCGCCGCATCTACGAGATCCTCGACCGCGCCATCGGCAGGGGCTGCCCGCTGACGCTCGCCATCGCCGGGCCGGTCACCGTTTCTGGCCAACACCAGACGTGGTTGATCCCGCTGCTCGAAACCGGTTGGGTCGCTTATCTTTCTACGACAGACGCCGTCTGCTATCACGACGGCCACCGCTCACTCGATGGCCGCAAGGATCCGGTTTTCGAAGTGCCCATCTTCGGCGACGACGGCGCGTTGCGCGATGAGAAGACCATCCGCGTTACCGACATGGCGTTTGATGAGGATGTGCTGCTTGATCAGGACCGCTTTCTGACCGCACTGCTGAACCACGAAGACTTTCAAAAGAAGATGACCGGCACCGAGATGCGGAATAAGCTCGGCCGCTGGTATCAGGCGATTGAAGAGCGTAACGGCGTGGAGCAGGGCTTGCTCGCCAAGTGCCATGAGATGGCGATTCCAGTCTTCGTCGGCGCGCCGGGCGATGGCAGCGTGTTTCTGAATTCCATGAAGCTGTGGGCTATGCGCGAGGCGGGATTGATTCCGTCCTACGGCTTCGATCTCGATATCCATGCCGAGGTGTTCGAAGCCTGCGCCTACCATCGCTGGGGCCTGTTCGACACGGAGGCCAAATCGCTCGCCACGTTCATGCTTGGCGGCGGCGTGCCGAAGAACTACAACTTGCAGCCGGAGCCTGCGCTAGGCCAGATCCTCGGTTTGCCCGATGTCCGCGGCTACGAGTTCGACGTGCAGATCACGTCCGCGCCGATTACGGACGGCAGTCTGTCGAGCTGTCCGCCGGCGGAAGCGGTGACTTGGGGCAAGGTCGATCGTGACACGTACCAGCAGTCGACTGAGAGCATGCAGGGCGACTATTCGATGGTCGTTCCTTTCCTCATTAAGGCGTTGCTGGATCGGCGGAAGAAGTTTGAACGGCTCCGCGTCGAACTTGGCGAGGAGACGCTGTTTGAACGGCATCCGGAGGCCAAAGGCTACCTGCGTTCCCGCGAGGGCTATCGGCTCTTTGATCAACGCGAGACGCTGGTCGGAAAGCTGCGCGACGCCGTCCGCGAGAATGCGGACTGGCTGAATGAAACGCTCACGTATCCGCTCGCCATCCCAAAACAATGAGACAACCGGTCCATGTCTTTTATGGCGGCGCCCATCTGTTCCGGCCCGACATTGTTGAAAAGATCAGCAGCGTGGCCTTGCGCGCGCTGCCGAGCTTTGAGACGCCATACCGCAAGCAACTCGAAGCTAAGTTGAAGGCGGAGCCGGTGGAAGACTACCGGATCGATTTTGAAGATGGTTACGGCGACCGCCGTCCGGACGAAGAAGACGCCGACGCCTACCGCTGTGGAAAGATTGTCGCGGCCGGCACCGGCCTGCCCGCGGTGGGTATTCGCATCAAGCGGGGCGGTCTACGTACACTGCAAATTTTTCTCGATAGTGTCGGCACGCTGCCACCGGACTTTCGCGTGACGGTGCCGAAGGTGGAACGTCCGGAGGAGGTGGCGATCGTGGCCGCCGAGTGCCCCGGCGCCCATATCGAGGCGTTGATTGAGACCGGCCCAGTCATCCAGCGCCTGCACGAAATTCCGGCCCATAGCCTGCATCTCGGTCCGTACGATCTGCTCGCCTCGCTCGGCATTCCGGCCGCGTTTCAGCATCTGCACCATCCTGCGTGCACCATGGTCCGTATGCAGATGCTGCTGACCGGCAAGACGGTGGTGGACGGTCCGACGAAGACGCTGCCCGTGGGCGACAACCCGCAGGAGGGTTGGAAGAAGCATCGTGAAGACATCTGGCGTTCGCTGAGCGAGGGCTTCTATCAGAGCTGGGACATTCATCCCGCGCAGCTCGTTTCGCGATACGCGACGCTGATGGAGTTCTATATGGAGCACCTGCCGGCGGTGCGCGAGCGCCTCGCGAATTTTGAAGGCGCGGCGACTCGGCTGGGCGCGCAGTTTGATGATGCGGCAACCATCCGCGGTCTGCGCGCGTTCGCCGAGCGGGCGTCTTATTTGGTGTCGCGGTAGTTCAGCGGGGGCTTGGCGTCTTTGGGCAGGCGCGACTCGTAGTTGAATCCTGCGCGGCGCTTGTCGAACGCAGCGCGGACGGCGGCAAGTTGCGCGGGGTCGCTATAGAGGTCCATCGCGGTTAGCGCGAGCACCTTTGCCGCCAGCACCATTCCCTTTCGGCCGATACTCATGCCGGAACAGGCCGTCGATTGCCAGGAGTGGAACGGGATGCCGGGGGCGAAAGTGGCGATGCTCAGCTCCGAAGTCGGCACGACCCAGGAGACATCAGCCGCGTCGGTGGATCCGGCGCCGGCGCCGCCCGCGATGGGTTGAATCTGCGTCTCGCTGCCGAGAGCGAGTTCTGGCTCCGCGAAGAGAGTCGTGCGTAATTTCGCGGCAAACTCTTTCTCCTCCGCGCCGTACTGGATACCGCCCAGTGCGCGCATGTGCCGGTCGTACAGCGAGGCCAGGGCGTCGTTGGGCAGCATGTTGTAGACCGACGATTGGATGGCCCGTTCCTGCTGCGTCTCGGTGGCCAGTGCGGCCCCGGCGGCGGCCTTCTCAATGCGAGACCAGACATTGTCGAGGGCCTTCATCGAGGGGTGTCGTGCGTAGACATAGACCTCGGCGAAGTCCGGCACGACGTTGGGCGCTACGCCTCCCTGGGTGACGATGTAGTGCATTCGCGTCTCCTGCGGGACGTGTTCCCGGAGCAGGTCGATTGCATGGTTGAAGAGCATGACGGCGTCGAGCGCGGAGCGGCCCTGCTCTGGGTTCATGGCCGCATGAGCGGCGGTGCCGCGGAAGCGGAATTTGGCGGTGATGTTGGCGAGGGTGGTGCGGAGACTGGCCTGGTTGGCGTCGCCGGGGTGCCAGGCGAGTACGGCGTCGACATTGGCGAACGCGCCGGCGCGGATCATGTAGACCTTGCCACCACCGCCTTCTTCCGCGGGCGTGCCGAAGACTTTCAAGGTGCCGCGGAAGCCCTGCTCTTTCAGGGCGATGGCGGCGAGCACGGAGCCGGCGCCGAGCAGGTTGTGGCCGCAGCCGTGGCCGGGGGCGTTGGCGACGCGCGGCGAGCGTTTGGGCGTGTCTTCCTGCGATAGCCCTGGCAGCGCGTCGTACTCGGCCATCAAGCCGATCACCGGTTTGCCGGAGCCGTAGGTGGCGACGAAGGCGGTGGGTATGCCGCCGGTTCCGGTCTCGACGGTAAAGCCAGCGCGGCGCAATTCGGCCTGCAGCAGGGCGGAGCTTTTTTCCTCTTTATAGCCGACTTCGGCCAACTCCCAGATCTGCCGGGACAACGCTCCCAGGCGCTCGGCGTGCAGGTCGACCTTCGTCGTCACTTGGCCGTGGAGCAGCGGAACAAACAGGCAGAACAGTAGGCGCATGGAGATAGGACAACACAGTCCCAGCTGGCTCATCAACCGACAGGCTAACGGTGAGAGACCAACGTCTCCGTCTCGACAACCCGGAGATTCGGGAGGGCGGCAGTGGTGCGGCCGGACAGGAGCAGATAGACGGCGGGCGTGAGGTAGAGGGTGACGACCTGGGAGAAGAGGAGGCCGCCCACGACGCAGAGGCCAAGCGGCTGGCGAGCCTCGGCTCCCGCTCCGTGGCCGAGTGCGATGGGCAGGGCCCCAAAGAGGGCGGCCATCGTGGTCATCATAATGGGCCGGAACCGGATGATACAGCCCTGGAAGATGGCTTCGCGCGGGGACAGCCCGGCTTTGCGTTCGGCATCGAGAGCGAAGTCGATCTGCATGATGGCATTCTTCTTGACGATGCCGATTAATAGGATTAGGCCGACGAAGGAGTAGATGTTCAGGTCAAGACCAAAGAGATGCAGGGTCAGCAGTGCGCCGAAGCCAGCCGAGGGGAGGCCGGAGAGGATCGTCAGCGGATGGACGAAACTTTCATAGAGAATGCCAAGGACGATGTAGACGACGAGGATTGCGATGATGAGCAGCAGCATCAGATTCTGCGTGGACTTCTGGAAGGCCTGCGCGGTTCCCTGGAAGGTGGTCGTGACGGCGTCGGGCAGGTGCTGCGTGGCCAGTGTCTCAATCGACTGAACAGCGTCACCGAGAGAGATGCCGGGGAGGAGATTGAAGCTCATGGTGACGGCGGGGAGTTGGCCGAAGTGATTGATGCTCGTGGGGCCGGCGCGGGGCTCCAAGCGAGCGAGTGAACGGAGGGGGACGAGGTTACCGTCGGTGGAGCGTACGTAAAGGGCTCCCATCTGAGACTCATCCGCTTGGAACTCGCGTTGCACTTCGAGTAGGACGCGGTACTGGTTCTCCGGGGCGTAGATGGTGGACGTCCAGCGGGGGCCATAGGCGGCGAAGAGGGCACTCTCGATCTGTTCCGGGGTGACGCGGAGCGTCGCGGCGCGATCGCGGTCGATGACAACACTGAGTTCGGGGTTGCGGATCTGGAGGTCGCTCGTGACGTCGACGAGGCCCGGGACCTTGGCGAGTTCCCGTTCGAAGGCGGGGGCGCTACGGTGGAGTAGTTCGGTGTCAGTGCTTTGCAGAGTGTACTGATAGAGGCTCTTGGAGAGGGTTCCGCCGATGCGGATGGCGGGCGGGTTTTGCAGAAACGCACCGCCGGCTGTGAGGCTGTTGAGCTTGGGGCGGAGCCGGGCCATGACGGTATCGACGCTGGGTTGGCCGGGCCGCTGGACGCGGGGATGGAGATCGAAAAAGATGCGGCCGAAGTTGGCGGCGTTCTGTCCGCCGACGCTGGTGGAATAGGTCTCGACGGCGGTCTCGTCGCGGACGAGATCATTCAACTTCTGCATGTGCCGGGCAACATCGAGGTGGGAGGTGCCTTGAGGAAACTCGATGGAGGCGAGGATCTCATTGCGGTCTTCACTGGGGACGAAGCCTTTAGGGACCTGCAGATAGAGCCAGACGGTGCCGGCGAGAATGGCGACGGAGAGGGCGAGCACGGCGGGGTTGTGGCGGAGCGTCCAGCGGAGGGAGCGCTCATAGGCGTTCTGCATAGCGGTGAAGCCGCGTTCGGTGAATCGGTAAAAGCGGCCATGGCGAACGCCGTGGCCAGAGCGGAGAAAGCGCGCCGACAGCATGGGCGTGAGCGTGACGGAGACGAAGCCGGAACGAGGATGGCGACGACAATGGTGACCGAGAACTCTTGAAACAGGCGGCCGAGGATCCCATCGAGGAACAGCAACGGGATGAAGACGGCGGCGAGGGAGACCGGAGCATCGTGAGGTTGTTGAGGCTGTAGCCCAAGAGGTACATGACCGCGAAGGTGCCAATGATGGAGACTGGCAGCGCGAGGCTGGTTGCCTGGCTATGGGTGTCGCGGCGGCGGTGGTGGTCGACGGCGAGGTTGTGGCCGGTGCGAAACAGCCAGCCTTTTGTTTCGTTGATTTGCCGTTTTTGGCGGAGCTCCTGATAGAGACGAAGGAAGCTTTCCTGCGTCAAGTCCTCGGCTTCCCCTTGATCGCGAAGGATGACATAGAGGTAGCGGCAAAGGGCTTCGCGCCACACGAAGAAGTATTGAGTGATGCGGTCTTCGAGCGAGCCGCAATCGGCCTCCGCGCCCGTAAAGAGCAGGCCGGCGAGCGAAAGCGGTTCGGAGTGGTCGTTGGCAGACATGAGCGAAACCCTATTCCTCCCGCCGTGAAGGCGAAGGGTGCTTTCCTATGAGACGGGATAGGGAGATCTTTTCCTGACAGGGGCCCGAAATTAATTTTGGGCAGGAAGTGCGACAAGAAAAGCGCCAACAGGGGGCACGAGGCAGAGCCGCTACGAGCAGCTATTCGGGCTGAGGGTACACACCGCAGCCGAGCCCTAAGTCTAGCATCGGAGCCGGATCCGTGGCTATGGCGGATGTGATAGAACAACCAGATGATTACCCGGCGTACAGTGCTTCAAGCCTCCGGCCTCGCGGCCGCACCTCAAGTTATGACGGCGCAGACCGGCCCGTTGAAAGTCGTCAGCATGGTGGAGTTCGAAGCTGGAGAACTGGATAAGATAACGCAAGGCAAGGCCGTGCCCATCCGGTTCGTCGTGGCCAAGGATCGCGAGGCGTTCCGCAAAGAGCTCCGCGACGCCGACATCGTTTACGGCGGCCTCTCCGGCGCCGATCTCGATTTCGCGCCGAAAGTGAAATGGGTGCAGTCACCCGGCGCCGGTGTCGAAAGCGCCGACCCGAAGTTCATGGCGAGCCCAATTCTCTTCACGAACATGGCTCGCATCTTCGCCCCCGGCATCGCCGAAACGGCTATGGGTCTGCTGCTCTGCCTCACGCGCGGCATCACGAAGTACTACATGCCTCAGTTCGCCAAGCGGCAGATGAAGCCAGTCGGCAACGTGAAGAGCGCCGACCATTGGGAACTCGGCGGCCGGACGATAGGCCTCGTCGGATTCGGCGGCATCGGCTACGAGATCGGACGCCGCGCCCACTTCGGCTTTGATATGAAGGTGCTCGCGACAGACGCCAAGCCAATGCATAAGCCCGAGTGGGTGGAGGAGTTGCACGACCCGTCGTGGTTAATGGAGATGGTCCCCCGCGTCGATGTCCTCGTCAGCGCGGCGCCGTCCACGCCGAAGACCCGCCGCATGTTCAACGAAAGTGTCTTCCGCAAAATGCAGAAACACGCGATTTTCCTCGGCATGAGCCGCGGCGATCTGTTCGACGATATGGCTCTGGTGAAGGCACTGAAGGAGGGCTGGATCGGCGGCGCCGGGCTCGATGTCTTCCCGCAGGAACCGCCCCCCGCCGATCACCCTATCTTCGACGCGCCCAACGTTGTCATGACCGCCCATACTTCCGGCTGGGGACCGGACCGCCAACGCCGGCTCGTCGACCTCTTCGCCGAGAACCTCCGCCGCTACGCCCTCGGCATGGAATTAATGAACGTCGTCGATAAGCAAAAAGGCTACTGATTTCCGCGTTACGAAGTATGGCACTCTCTCTCGGCGCAAAAACCCAAGTCTCCGGCTACGTCACAAAAAAGAAAATTTCTGAGGGGCCGCACCCTCGACCAGATTGAAAAGACGCTCGGCTACCACCCCGGACGTCTCGCGAGCGGGGCGACCTTCGTGAAACTCGATCGCGTCCCCAAGCCCGGCGAATTCTGCCTGGCCGGCTATTCTCAAGTCGCCGATCACCGCGCTACGCCGCCCTCCGGCATCGATGTCGACAAGGTCACCCAAATGGCTGCGGCTTCATTCTCCCCCGGCGGCGGCGACTGCCTCGTCAAAGTATTCCCCGCCATCGGCCACGATGCCGCCATGGCCAACGACGACCAGTATCCCCCCGGCGCAGGCTGCCCCCAATGGAAGCTGACGACGAAGATCGACGCCACCGTCGTCGCCGTCGTCTCGCTCTATCCCGGTGGCCGCTACTACCCGGGCAGCTAACGCAACTCGTCCCGCACACGCTGCAGCGCCTGCGCCAGCAGATACGCATCGGCTGAATACAACAACCGGTCCACGCCCATCTCACGCCAGCGATGGGCGGACTCCAGGCTGTTGGCAAATGCGCTCGCCGCAATCCCGGCGGCATGGGCGGCGTGGATGACGCGCTGCCCCGCGGCCAACACCTCGGCGTGCATCACCTCGCCCGGCCTTCCCAGCGCCTGCGACAAATCGTACGGACCGATGAACAACTCGTCCACTCCGGCCAGTCCCGCAATCGCCTCTACCTCCGCCAACGCCCCGGCTGTCTCGATCTGGATCACCACCCGCACCGGCCGCCGCAGATACTCTTCCATCCGTACCAGCGAATACCCAGCCGCACGAACGAACCCATTCAACCCCCGCCTCCCGTGCGGATGAAACCGGCTCGCCGCCACCACCGCCGCGGCCTCCTCTGCCGTATGGATCTGCGGCGCCAGCACGCCGTCCGCCCCCGCGTCCAGGGCGCCTTGCAACAGGTCCGGACGCCCCGCCACGCGCACAATCGCCGGTACCCGCGCCGCCCTCAGCATGTTCGGTAATTGCGCCGTGCCCATCGCGCCGTGCTCGGTGTCGATCACGACAAAATCCCAGCCGGCCAAGCTCGCCATCTCGACGACGTCCGGGCACGGAATCTCCAGGAAGATCCCCGTTGGAATCATTTCGTCTTTCTCGATGGCCGCTTCCGGGGCGTAAAATGGCCGGCGATGTGGCGCTGCAACTCGCGGAAGATCGCGTCCGCCGGCTTCGCTGCATCCACCGTCACGAAGCCGTACCGCATCGACATCCGGTCCAGCGCCCGGATTACCCGCGCCTGGTACCGCACGAAGCTGTCGTACATGTCCGGGCCAAAGCGCATATCCATGCCGCTCTCCCAAAAGTCGAACTGTCCGCGGCCCATCACCGTCCGCGAAATCAGCGTCGGCACCTCGGCCCGCAGATAGTAAACCGCGTGCGGCACCAGCGCGAAGCCGGCCACCTTTTCGAGCCACGAACTATCCTCACCCCGCGCAATCCCCCGCGCCATCAGCGAGAAAATGTACCGGTCCGTCAGCACGACAAATCCCGCCCGCAGCGCCGGAATGATCTCATTTTCCAGGCGATCCGCGAAGTCCGTCGCATAGAACAACGTCATCGTCACGGACCCGAGCGTATGCCCCTCTTTCGCCTGCGCAATCCCTTTGCCGGCCAGCGCGCTCCGCGCCATCCCGGTATCCAGAACCGCGTGCCCCTGCTGCTCCAGCCACGATTTCAGCCGTGCCACCTGCGTGCTCCGCCCCACCGCGTCCGGCCCTTCGACGACGATCAGCTTCCCTTGCAGTTCCGACGTGTCTACCCCCGGCAGCGGTTCGCTATAGAACTGCAGAGGTTGCTTCAAAAGCATGCGTCGTGCCCTCCTGGTTCAGAATCTGTCCGCTTGCCACCGCATCGCCGAGCTGCTCCATCACGATGCGTCGCATCTGCAACTGCTGCTCCTCAATCGACTTTGACGCGTCGATCACATGGAACCCCATCTCTTCCACCATCGCTTCGTACTGCTCAAGAATCCGGCCCTGGAATATGCGAAACGACTCTTCCACGCGCTTCGCCAGATTCAAATCCATTCCGGCTTCGTAATACTTGATCGAATCGCGCCCGCCCAGAATCCGCCCGAGCGCCACTTCGAGCGGCACTCGGAAGTAGAACGCCAAATTCGGCTGAATCGCAAAGCGGTATAGGTTCCGCACCCACCGCGGCGACACGCCCCGCACCACGTCGCGGGCAAACGCGGTGTAGGCGAACCGGTCGGCGCAAACAATTGCGCCCGCCTTCAGCAGCGGAATAATGTACCGTTCCTGCCGGTCGGCGAAGTCGGTGGCGTGAATCAGGCTGAACGTCGTCGGCGTAAACATCATTTTCTTTTTGCCGCGTCGCGTCGTATCGCTGACCAGCGGCGACGAGTTCCATTCGCTGAAAGCCACCGCCAGCCCCTGCGCCCGCAGCCACTGGCTCAGCAACGCCAATTGCGTGGATTTTCCAGAGCCATCGATGCCTTCGACAATGATCAGCTTGCCCTTGAATCGATTTGGGGTCAGTAATTGCATAGGAATAGGCTTCGACAATTATAGCCGCAGCCCCCATGCCCCTTATCATGTAGGGGAGCCATGCCCCGCTACGCCGCCATCGACATTGGAAGCAACTCCACCCGCCTCGCCGTAGCCGAGGTCAACCCCGGCGAGCCCTGGAAAATGCTCGAGACGGACCGCGAGGTCACCCGCCTCGGCACCAGCGTCTTCACTGAAGGCGTCATCGCCAAGGACGCGATGGAACTGCTCATCCGCACGCTCACCCGCTTCGCCACCACATACCAACGCCTCGGCGCCACTGGCGTTCGCGCCGTCGCCACAAGCGCCGTGCGCGACGCTCGCAATCAGCAAGACTTTCTCTACCGCGCCACTCAGGCCGTTGGCGCGCCGGTGGAGATCATCTCCGGCCTCGAAGAGTCCCGCCTCATCAACTCCGGCGTCTATGCCACTTGGCCGCTGCCCGAAGAGCGCATCCTCATCATCGACATCGGTGGCGGCAGCGCCGAAGTCATTGTCTCCGACGGCGGCAAGCTCGAAAGTGGCATCTCCCGGCCCCTTGGCGCAGTCCGCCTGAAAGAGATGTTCCTTCAGGACGATCCCCCCGCCAGGGAGCAACTCGAACGCCTTTACGCCTATATTGATGAGAAGCTCGCCCCCGCCCTGAAGCGCACCGGCCTTGGTAAATTCGATCGCGCCATCGCCACCTCCTCCACGGCCGCCGCCGTCGTCAGCGCTCTCAACAAGATTCCCCGTAAAGAGCGCGACCGCGCCGACCGCCACTCCGCCACCACGGCCGACATCGGCGACCTCGAAAACTTCCTCGCCAAGTCCAATATTGTCGCCCGGCGCAAGGTCCCTGGCATCGGCCCGCGCCGCGCCGAAATCATCGTCGCCGGCATCAGCGTCCTGCACCGCATCCTGAAAGCCTACGGCCAGTCCGAGGTCTTCTACTCCACCGCCGGCGTCCGCGACGGCATCATCGCTGACCTCGCCGAGCGCCGCAGCGGCAGCGACCTCACCCGTATGACCAAGGAGCAGCGCCAGGTGATCGAATCCGTCGCCCGCCGCTACGCCGTGGATATGAAACACGCCCGCCAAACGGCCCATCTCGCCAACTCTCTCTTCGTCGGTCTCCAGTCGCTGCATCAACTCCCCACCGGCGCCGGAAAGCTCCTCGAAGCCGCTGCTTATCTCCTTGACTCCGGCCACTACGTCAGCGACATGGCCCACCACAAACACAGCTATTACCTGGTGGCCCACGGCGACCTGCCCGCCTTCACCAACGAAGAACGGCAGACCATCGCCCTCCTCTGCCGTTTCCACCGCAAGTCCATGCCCCAAACCCGCCACGGTTTCTTTCAGGACCTTACGGCCGGCGTGAAAAAACTTGTCCTCTGGCTCACTCCTATCGTCCGCCTCGCCGACAGCCTCGCTGGCAGTCCGGACCACCATGCCGAGTCTGCCATCGTCCAGATCTCCCCCAAAACCGTCACCATCCTGCTCGAGGAAGAGGGCAATATTAACCTCGAACTCTGGGCCGGAGAACGCGTCGCCGATGTCTTCAGACAAATCTACGGCAGGGAGTTGGCGCTGAAGCTGGCTTCGTAGTAAACTGAAAATTCGCCTGCTACTGGGAGATCGTTCAATGGTAGGACTGCAGACTCTGACTCTGCCTATCGGGGTTCGAATCCCTGTCTCCCAGCCATAATTTTGTTACCGTCTTCCCCTGAATGGTAACTTTGGGCCAATAGAAAACGTTAATCTGGTTGTAGTGTATCCGATGCGTATTCTAGCCCCGTTAAGCTTATTCGCTGTAGGTGCCGCACTGGCCCAGTCACCTTCGTTTGAACATTCCGTTCAACCGGTGATCAACAAGTCGTGCGTTGCCTGCCATAACGACCGGTCCGCCTCCGGCGGCCTGAACATTGTTCCGTTCCAGAACCAAACCAGTCTCGCGTCGAATCGCGACGATTGGGAACGCATTATTCAGAAGATAAGGACTGGCGAGATGCCGCCCAAAGGCATGCCCCGCCCGACGCAGGCCCAAAC
>JBBQRA010000152.1:0-14650 GCA_038215275.1 Bryobacterales bacterium
CGGCGAACTTCTCCGCTCCCGTTCGTTTTGGCTCCTGATGATCGGCAGTTTGTGCTCCATCGGTTCGATTGGCTCCATCAATCAACACATGAAGTTCGTCTTCAAAGAGCAGGGCTTCGCCGATCAGGCCACGTTGGACACGCTTTTTGCGGATGCGCTTTTCTATATCATGATCTCCTCTACCGGCGGCCGGATCGTCATGGGCATCCTGGCGGACAAGTTCTCGACGAAATGGGTGATGGTCGCTACGTACATGCTCGTAGCCGCCACGATTCCGCTCCTTCTGCTCGCCACCCCGGAGAATCCGATGTATGTCTACCTCTTCGCCGTCCTCTTCGGCTTCGGCATGGGTGCGGACTATATGCTCATCCCGCTAATGGCCGCCGAGCAGTTCGGCGTCAACACCTTGGCCCGCTCGATGGCCATCATTCTTCCGGCCGACACCATCGGCCAGACTTGGTTCCCGGCCCTGGTCTCTCAGATCCGGGCAGGGGACACCAGCTATGGCCCGGCCCTTAACACTGTTTTTGTGCTCGCCTTCATCGGCGCGGTAGCGATTCTTCTGCTCCCCAAGCACGCCTTTACCGATGCGACAGTTTCACTACAAGAACCTAAGTCAGCTCCAACAGGACGCTGAGACCCGCACCCAGTTCGTCCGGTTCGAGACCGGCAAGGGAGCCGTAAAATCCATTCTCGGCCGAAAGGTGAGAATCAGCGATGCAGTGACCCTGGGTAACGCCATGGCCATCCATCCGATGGAAGGCTGTGATTCCACCCTCGATGGAAACCCCGACGAGTTGACGTGGCGAAGGTATGAGCGCTTCGCTCTCGGCGGCGCCAAACTCATCTGGTTCGAGGCGACGGCCATCCGTGAGGACGGCCGCGCCAACGCGCGCCAACTCTGGATCCACGAAGGCAACGTCGATGAGTATGCTCGGCTCTACGCCCGGATGATGCAGCTCCATCAGGAGAAGTTCGGCACGACGGTCGACCTGCTCATTCCCATTCAGCTCACTCACTCCGGCCGCTACTCCTACCCGAAGCGGATCATCTTCTATCACAATCCTCTGATTGACCAGAAGACCGCCACCCCAGCCGATTACCCCATCTTCTCGGACGACGACATGGAGGCGCTCGAAGACCAATACATCGCCGGAGCCAAGCTGGCCTGGCGGGCCGGCTTCCGCGCTATCGATCTGAAGGTTACCCACGGCTATCTGCTCGCTGAGATGCTCGGCGCCCGCGCCGGCCGCGAAGGCCGCTACGCCGGATCGCTTGAGAATCGCACCCGGTTCATCCGCAACGTCCTCGCCAAGCTCCGCGCGGAGTTCGGCCCCGCGCTCACCATCTGCATGCGCCTTGGGTGCTTCGACAGCGTTCCCTATGTTCGCAACGCCGAAACCGGCCTCGGCGAGCCGCTGCCCTATCCAACGCCATACCCCTGGGGCTGGGGCGTTAACGAAGCCGACCCGCTCACCGAAGAACTGAACGAAGTCAAAACCGCCATTGGCTGGTTCAAAGAATGGGGCGTCCAACTTCTGAACGTCTCGATCGGCTGCCCCTATTACAACCCCCACATCGGCCGGCCGTTCGAAAAGGCCGACGACGGCAACTACGAAGAGCCGGAACACCCGCTCGATGGCGTCGATCGGCACTTCCGCATCGCCGGAGAACTCCAGCGGGCGCATCCCGATCTGCCGATGGTCGGCACCGGCTATAGCTGGCTGCAAATCTACGCCCTCAACGCCGCGGCGCACAACCTCGCCGCCGGCAATATTCAAATTTTTGGCATGGGCCGCAACGCGCTCGCCTATCCCGATTTCGCCGTGGACGCGCTGACCAAGGGAGAACTGGAGGAGATCCGCGTCTGCAAGACGCTCACCTACTGCACGTTCCTCATGCGTCAGAAAAATCACCCGCTGGGCCAGTTTCCCAGCGGCTGTCCGCCATTCGACAAGCTGGTCTATGGGCCCATCATGAAGGAAGCCCGAGCCAGCGTTCGCAAAGGATAACTATGTACCGCCGAGAAGCATTGAAGACTGCCGCACTTGCGGCAGCATCCACCCGTCTGTCCGTAGCTGCCACGCCGCCGCGCCTGCCACAGGCGAAGGTCGATGCTCACGATAAGGGCGTCGACGATCTCATCGCCAAGCAGGAACTCACGCCCGGCCATCGCCACCGGGGCAATCTTCGCAACGCCGATAGCCTTTTCTGGGGTGGCACTCCCGGAGGCATTATTAGTAGCCTGTCAACGGCATACCTCCTGCCGCAATCGAGGCACTACCGGAAGCCCATCGTCCTCGAACGCATCAAGCTGGCCGCCGAATGCTTCGCCCGCATTCAGACGCCAGACGGTAACTGGAACCTGCCGATTACCAACTTCAACTCTCCCCCCGATACCTCCTTCATCATCCAGGGCATGGGCCAGACGCTCCTCAACGCCCGTCAATACGGTTTTCCTGAATTGGAGCCACTCGTCATGCCGGCCGTCAAGAAGGCCGGCGAAGCCCTTCTTCGCGGCGGCGTCCATACGCCCAACCATCGTTGGGTTGTCAGTTCCGCCCTCGCGCTCCTGAACAAGCTCTACCCGGACCCCCGCTACCTGAAGCGGATCGACCAGTGGCTCGCCGAGTCCATCGATATCGATGCCGAAGGCCAGTACACCGAACGCAGCTCCATCGGCTACAACGGCATCTGCAATCGCGCGCTCACCATCTGCGCTCATTTTCTGCATCGCCCCGAACTCCTCAATCCCGTTCGTCAGAACCTGCAGGCCATGCTCTACCTCCTCCACGCCGATGGCGAGGTGGTCACCGAGATCTCTCGCCGCCAGGATCTTAACCAGCGCGGAACCCTGTTCAACTCCTGGCTCGGTATCGCTTACCTCGCCTGGAAGGATCGCGACGGCCAAATGGCCGCGCTCGCCCGCTCAGTAGAGGCGCAAGGCGCCGGCGTCGCCGCATACCTCAACTATCCGCAACTCCTCGATGGCGAACTGCCGCCATCGAAGCCGCTGCCCGATAACTACGAGAAGATGATGCCAATCACCGGCATCGCGCGGGTCCGCCGCGGAAAAATGTCGGTGTCCATCCTCCGCGGCCGTGACCGGTTCTTCGCCTTCCGCCATGGCAGTGCGGTGGTAACGGCCGTCCGGTTCTCCTCCGCCTTTTTCGGCAAGGGACAGTTTATCGGCGAGACCTTGGAGAAAAAAGATAACACCTACGTCCTTACGCAACGCTTGAAGGCCGGCTACTATCAGCCGTTCGATCCGCCACGCCAAGTCACAACCGAGACTTACGACGATACCCGCGAAGAGCGCCGCCAAACCGAAATCTGCCAGCTTGAATCCGTCGCCGAACTCACGGAAACGCCCAAAGGCTTCCGGCTCCGCATCCGTGCGACCGGCACGAACGAAGTGCCACTAACCATAGAGATCAATCTCCGCGAAGGGGGCACCATCACGGGCGCTGAAAAGCATCCCACCTTCCCCGATTCTTGGGTGCTGCGCCAGGGCCATGCGACCTATTCGCTTGGCCAGGACAAGATCCGGATCGGACCCGGCAGCGCCCCGCATACTTATCTCGAAGTTCGCGGGGCGCTGCCGAAGTTGGCCGGTCCTTGTCTGTTCGTCACGGCGATCACGCCGGTCGATCAGGTCATCGACTTTGAACGGTTAAGTTAGGAGTTGGTGGGTTAGTCCTACTGGACTACCCACGCCCCCATTGCATGCCAGCCGCTGTTGCCGCCGGTCGTCTGCACCCCGCCGTAGACGATCTTGCGCCCGTTGAAGGGGGTCTTGAAAGTCAACTTCACGGTTAGCGTCAACGTGTTGCCAGATATGGACCGCGCCGAGCCCACGGCATCCACGCGGCACTGGCTATTCTCCGTAAATCCGGAAGCGCCTCCGGGGACGATGCCCGGAACGAGCAGGTCGTTCCCGGCATTAGTCAGCAGATACAGCACGTTGCTGGCGTTGTCAAAGCCCATGTAGCAGGCGTTGCCCCCGTCGAGCGCACTGTTGATCAGTACCTGACTGGCCTGGACATTTCCCCCGGCCGTTGCATCCCGATAGGTGATGCTGAGCGTTGCGCTATTCCCGCTGCCCGAATTCGGCGTCAGGCTGACGACCATCGGGTTCGCCGCCGGAACCGCGCCTACCGAATAGGTACCCATCGGCTGCCAACCAGAGTTATTCTGCAGCGCGTCGCGAGCCGCCATGTACATCACCTTGCGGCCGGAGAACGTCGTCGTGTTGAACTGGATCACCAACGTCAGTGTCAGCGTATTCCCGCTCACGGTCGCCGAGGATCCCGCGCCCAGAATCGTACATTGGCTGTTCGCTGTTGAGCCAGAGCCGTTCAAGGCCAAGGCCGTCAGGTCGTTGCCCGCGTCATTCACCAGGAAGAGGAAATTGCTCGGACGGTCGTAGGCGATGTAGCAGGCGCCCGCTCCGTTCAGGAAGTTGTTGATCAATACGTTCACCACGCCCAAATCGGTGGCGCCGTCCGGGTCGGCGAACGAGAAGTTAAACGTCTGCTGCGTTCCCGACGTTGCGATCGGGCTCAGCGCCGTCACGGTAGGCGTCTGGGACGGGCCGGTCAGCGTGTACTTGGTCAGAAACGCGATGAAACCGCCGGGCTGCGCCGATTGGAAGGCGTTCACGGTAGGGAAAGACGGTCCGGAGGTCAAACCCGTAACGTAGATGGATCCTCCCGTTCCGGAGAAAATGCCATAGCCGAGGTCGGATTCGGTGCCGCCCAGGTAGGTCGAGAAATCCAGAGCGTTGCCAGCGGGCTTCAGCTTCATGATGAAGACGTCCTGTTGACCGCGCGCTGTGGTTTGCAGCGACTCGACCTGGGGGATGTCTGTAGAGAACGTGTTGCCCACCAGCAGCAGTCCGCCTGCGCTGTCCACGTCGACATCGAAGATGAAATCGTCCCCGGAACCGCCGATGTAGCTTGAATAGGTGAGGCTATTGCCGGCTGGCGCGAGCTTCACGACAAACCCATCCTGAAAATTGCCGCCTCCCGCGGGCGCCACATAAGACCGGAGAGGATTCTGCACGGGGAGATCGGGCGATTTCGTGGTTCCTCCGGCATAAAGGGCGCCGGTGCTGTCTATGGCAATCGCATCAATCTGATCGTATTCACTGCCTCCAATGTGCGTGTAGTATAGCAACGCTGTACCACCTGGGTTCAGCTTGCCCAGAATGGCGTCGTCACTCCGGTTCTGCACCAGCCCTGCGGGCGCGTTGACCGCAGCATAGGCCGGCCGTCCTATCCGGTTATCTGCGCCGAAATAGATGCCCGTCGCGTCTGATTTGATGTCTGACACGATGATGTCCCCTAGGTAGCTCACCCATTCAAAGGAGCTTCCAGCCGGCCGAACCTTCGCCACGACGGATCGGAAAGAAGTCGAGGCATTCAGTACCTGCGGTGTGGGACTGACGGTAACGGCGCCGGCAACATACGACGCGATGTAGACGCCGCCATCCGGAGCCAGGCTCAATGAGCCGGGACGAGATCCATCGATGCCGCCAAAATAGGTCGAGTAGGAGATATCATTCCCGGCCGGAGTGAATTTCGTTAGCGTCGCGTCGCCGGAAAGCGGATTCGTCGACGCCAGCGAATTTTGGATCGGGGTCTTCAAGGGGAAGTCCGTCGACCGGCTGCTTCCTAGAACATAAGCCGCGCCAGCGCCATCTACCGCTAACGCATACGGTGCATCCTCGGAGTTTCCGCCCAAGTAAGTCGCATAGATCAATGCCGTTCCAGCAGGATTGAACTTCGCAAGGAAAATCTCAGCCAACGCCTGACCGGTGCGGAACGGGGCCACAAAGGGAAAGGCCGCCGAGTAACTCTGGCCGAGCAGGTAGACGTTGCCAGCGGCATCCGCAAAAACCGACCGGCCCGAAGTCGGCTGGGTCCCGAGAAAAGTCGAATAAACCATCACCGCCGGGTCAATTACGAGCGGTTTGGTGCGGTCGTACTTGGCGAGCTCAAATCGCGCGCCCGCGTTCGGCCGCAAGGAGTATCGCGCCTCGATCTTCACCTGCTTTCCGTTCATCATCTGGTACACATAGGGCCGCTGCTGCACCACTTGCCCAAACTCCGTATCCAGCACCAGGTTTCCCGCGTCGTCCACCTTCATCGAACGCGCGCCGTTCCAGGCAACCTCCAACGTCGATGGGTCCACGCCCGGCGCCACCACCAGGTCATATTCCAACTTCCGGTCCTTCCCGTACCAAACCATGTCCACACCCGGCTGGACCTGCTTGGCGGTCACCGACTCATATCCCGGCACGTTCCGCCGCCAGCCCGAAGGGTCCTTCCCTTGAAAATAGCTCGATAGCCCGGGAAGTTGCTTGCCCCGCTCCCAACCCTTCGCTGGCTGAGACCCCCGCACGGACATCCGCAAAGTCGTATAGTCCATGCCATTTTTGGGCTCGCGTCCGCGTGCCTTGTAAAGCACCATCACCATTTCCGTGTCGGTCAGGTACATCTCGTAACCGTTGGCCCGTGCGACATAACGCACTTCCGGCGCAAACTGGCCGCGGTTTTCTTCAAATCGATGGGGCAGGTCCCCCAAGGTTGTCTGCGCCGCCCGAATCGCTTCCGGCGATAGGATGGACTTTCCATCCATAGTTCCATTGCGCGCGTTTCTGCTGGTCGGCGCTGCATTCGCAGTCGCGATAAAAGTAAGCGCCAACGCGCCTATCGAAAGTCTGTCCCATACCGGCATGCTCTCGTTCCTCCGAAAAAAACTTCCCAATCCTTGGGACCTTAGAATATCATGCGGTGTTCCACGGATCTCGCAGTACTAAAGTCGGGCAGAGGCCACAGTACCCCCCTGTCCAGCATTCTGCCAGAGTTTGCCTGGGGATTCCGGAGTTAGTTCCCCCTACCCATTGTTGCGAACCAGACCAACGCCGGGTAGCAGTCCCGATGCCAGCGCAAATCAGGATCTTATTCCCTCCCCTGGCGCTGAGGGAAGCCCCTTAATGACGGAAAAGGAACGGTAATTCGACAATAGAATCGCTCGCCGATTTCTTAAAACTTCGAGTCAAAAAAGGCGTGTTCGGCTGGACGCATTTCCTCGCATCGAAGGATGTGCCGTCGAAGCAGCAACCCCTGCACAAACGGCCCGACGGACTCGTTCGGAATGCCGCAAATAAACCAGCTTTGGCCATTCGGATATGTGTTGCGACAAGCCAGCATCGGCTTTAGATAATCCGAACCGCCGCGATGTCAGGCGCCGCCGCCAACCCGAAATACTTCCGGCACCAGACTGCCGTGCGACTCTCGGCCAGCCGTCCGCCTTCGTCCACCTCCCCCGGCAGGCTATCGGGATACGATGCCGCAAAATGGTGATCAACAACGAACGCTTCATTCATCCCGGAATGCGCTTGCCCCCGGTCCGTTTATGACGGGAACAGGGTCCGCCTTATGCCAAAGCCGACCCCGACGGCCCATACGCCAGGGTCTCGGTCGGGTGCGGCAGAGCGGCACCCCGGCTAGCGGGTCCTGCAGGCCATGGGGCGGCACCGGGCCCATTTCCCTTACTTTAGAGCTTTCACGGTGGCCGTCAGCATCCCGGTCAGCGACTCCTGCGGCATCTCTCGTAACAGTGGCTTCACCGCCCAACCCAACCCCAAAGGTACGTCCCGCGTCAGCGAAATGGACCGGCACTGCAGTCGCACCCCACCCGGTTCGGCGGTGATGGTCCAGTAGGCGTTCAGTCGCCACAGGAAGCCGTTGTCACCGCCGTCGGCCTCCTCCACCTTCGTGCTGCGAGAAGCCACTCGCCAACGGCCCTCGCCCACTTTCTGATACTGGACCTCAGACTCAGTGTTCAGGATCACCGTCAAAAACTTCTTCCGCTTCAACTGCAGAGCCACCCGAAACCGGTTCCCTTCCTTCGATATCAGCCGGGACGCCGTAACCTCCGGGTAGATGTCTCGGTACCGCTCATAGCTCTGCAGCACCGCGATCACCTGTTCCGGCGTACGGTCTTTCACGACAGTCTCCGCCGACCAATCGTGGATCAACCCACCCTCCACTTCAACCGTCGCACCCGCTGCCATCGACGGCTGCGCCTCGGCCTTCTTGACATAAGCGTCAAATTCGTTTGCCGCCGACCACGGCATCGAAAATAAGAAAAACAACGCCAGCATCAATTCACCACATTCTCGGGCGCGCCCGCGGTAAATGCCATGAAATTCGTCGCCGCAATCTGCATCAGACGGCCCCTCGCTTCCCGTGTTGCCCAGGCGATATGCGGCGTCACGATGCAGTTCCGGGCCGTGAATAGCGGCGAGCCTCCAGCCGGCGGCTCAACGCTCAGAACGTCCACGCCTGCACCGGCGATCGTCCCGTCGTTCAGCGCATCCGCAAGATCCTGCTCAACCACCAGCGGACCGCGGGATGTGTTGAGTAGAAATGCTGAAGGCTTCATACGCTGCAGTGGGGATGCGTTAATCATGCCGCGAGTTTCCGGAAACAGTGGGCAATGCAAACTCACAACGTCACTCTCTTCGAGCAAGGTCTCGAGAGGTACACCCTGCGATCGGCTGTGCACCATAATTCGCATGCCCAGCGCCTCCGCAATCCGGGCCGTCTGCGACCCTATCCGGCCGTAGCCCACACAACCGAACGTTTTCCCGGCCAGTTCCACCTGCGGCGTCTTCCAAAAGCTCCAGTCTTTGTTTGCCTCCCATTCGCCCGCCCGTACCGCCTCGCCATGCGCTCCCACGTGGTGACACAGTTCGAGCAACAGAGCGATCGTTAGCTGCGCCACCGACTCGGTCCCGTACGTCGGCACGTTGGTCACCACGATGCCCTGTTCTCGCGCCGCTCCGGCGTCGACCACGTTGTATCCCGTCGCCAGCACGCCGATGTAGCGCAGTTCCGGCAGCTCCGACAGGGTCCCCCGGCTCAACGGCGTCTTGTTCGTCAGGATCGCCTCCGCACCCCGTGCTCGTTCCCGAATCAGTTCCCCCGGCGTCCGGTCGTAGACCGTCACGTCGCCCAGTCCTTCGAGCAGTGCCCAGGAAAGGTCCCCCGGGTTCAGACAATATCCATCCAGCACGACAATCTTCATTCAAACGCTCCTATTCGCTCTTCATCCCGGTTTTCTCCCACTCTACCGCTCCCAAATTGTAGGAGGCCAATTCCCTGTGGTACAAATCAAACATGGCATATGTAATCGCTGAACCCTGTGTGGGCACTAAGGATACCGCTTGCGTTGATGCTTGCCCAGTGGACTGCATTCACCCGAAAAAGGACGATGCACGGTTTGAAGAGGTCGAGATCCTGAACATCGACCCCGTCGAGTGTATCGACTGTGGCGCCTGCGTACCCGTATGCCCTGTTTCTGCGATCTTCGCTCTCGACGATCTGCCCGAAAAGTGGAACGACTTCACCAAGAAGAACGCGGATTATTTCGTCCGCTAGTTCTCCCTCCGGAACGCAATCACGATTTTTCCTCGGGTCTGGCGAACGGGTGCCCCGATCATTAGCGCTCAATCGTCAGCGTCTTTCGCATTTCCCAGCCCCTCCGGATTTCCACCACCCACCCGGAGGGCGCGCATCCACCACCAGATCCACCGCGTCGCCCAGCCCCTCCCCCACATGCTCCGCCGTCTTCGGCGAAAATCCCATTAACTCGTTGACGCTCGGCGCCGCCACGGGCACCCCCGCCGTTACCCCGTCCGGCACCGCGTCTCACTTCGTCAGCACCAGTGTCAACGGCCCCGGCCAAAACCGCTCCGCCAGTCGGTGGGCCATGTCCGGCCATGCCGCCACAACCGTTCGGGCCATCTCGACATCGACAAAATCGCGTCCCTCCGGGTCCGGATGAGCCTGAAATTCCACTTCTAACGCCTTACCGCTCCATTTGCATCCCGTACCGTAATGCACTGATAATCGCCCGATTTCCAGCTTGGGCCGTGTCAGGGCCCCGTGGAAAGCCAGAGATGTACCGGCCTGCCACCACTTTACTGAGGGTCTTCGTCCCCAGCAGGCCGCGCTGCAACCGCGATAAAGCCTGCCATCTGTGCGGGCCCTACTGCGGCCAGCAATCCGATTCCCAACGGCCTCATATTGCCGCTGCCACCCGGTCGCCCATCTCTGTCGTCGTCAGCTTCCCGCCCATGTCTACGGTCCGCGCCGCCGCATCCGTAAACACAGCACGCACCGCTGCCCGGATCATCTCCGCCCCCCGCCGCGTCTCCGGATGGTCCAGCCAATCGAGCATCAGCGCGACCGAAAGAATCGTCGCCACCGGGTTCGCGATCCCCTTGCCGGCAATGTCCGGCGCCGATCCGTGCGAGGGCTGAAACACGGCATGCGTCTCGCCGATATCCGCCGAAGGCGCCATCCCCATCCCGCCGATCAACGCCGCCGCCAAATCCGACAAAATATCGCCGAACATGTTCTCGGTAACTAAGACATCAAAGCTCTCCGGCCGCTGCACCAAATACAACGCGCACGCGTCCACGTAAACCCGCTCCGTCGCTATCTCGGGAAACTCCAGCGCAATCTGGTCAAAAATACTCCGGAAGTAAGCCATCGAGGGAAGCACGTTCGCCTTATCCACCAACGTCACTTTCTTCCGCCGCCCCGCCGCGATCTGAAACGCTGACCGGATCACCCGCTCCGCCCCCGCCCGCGTAATCCGCAATTGGTCGGTCACGTGGTCTGCCTCCAGGGAATACGGCTCCAGTCGCGACACAAACAGCCCCTCCGTCGATTCCCGCACCAGCGCAAAATCGATCGCCGTCTTCCCCTTGAGCGGCGTATCGTTCGGATGAAACAGAAAAATCGGCCGCAGCCCGCAGTAAAGCCCCAGTTTCTCGCGGATATCGATCTGCGGAGCCATCTCCCGCCCGTCCGCCCAGCGGATGTTCGGAATCCCCATCGCCCCCAGCAGGATCGTCGAGTGTTTGGCGATCTCAGCAAAGGTCGCTTCGGGCAGCGGGTCCCCGCTGCGCAGGTATTCGCCCGCCCCCACCGAGAACTCCACGGTCGAGAACGTCACCCCGACCAGCTTAGCTTCCACCGCCCGCAGGGTCTTCAGCCCCTCCGCCACTACATCCGGACCAATTCCGTCACCCGGCAGCACTGCAATCGCAAAATTCGGCATAAGTTTGGTTCATAATACCAACCTCGCCCGGCGGCGAGGGATTCTCTCGTGAACTCCTGGCCGATCTCTCCTGGACTGAAGCCGTTCGCCCCTGCTCGCTGAGCCGACTCGCGTCCCCGCCCGCGAGATCGATGGCCAACACGTCTCCCCGGCATCCGCACCGAAGAGGTTCTGGAGTTCAACGCGGAAGTTCGACTTCGCTACACTCTCGATGCTATCGGAGCCATCGTCGGAAGCGTCAGGTTCACCCCACAGGTGCTCTGCAATAACATGACGTCGACTCGCGAGAGATTAGCCAAGGTCCCGCCCACCGCGGATCACACAGATGGGCCAATAGGCGTGGCGCAATCCGTTGAATTGAGAGCGCCAAGTCCGTACGATAAAACTTTCACCGGGCAGGAATCAGACTGCAATACAAGTCCACAGAATGGCTGCGCGAACGAAAAAAAGGACCGGCCCAGCCATCAACATCCCTGTTGCTGGCCAGCCCGGCCAAGAATACCCTATTGGGCGTCAGAAGAACTGGTTCGAACCCCGCTAAACGAGATTCGGAATCTTGATAATCTTTTTCTGTATGGCGTACTGGACCAGTTGTGCTTTGTTATGGATGTCCAGTTTCCGCATCAGATTAAACTTGTGCGCCTCCACCGTCTTGACGCTCAGGTTCAGGTCACAGGCGATCTCTTTCACCGATTGACCCTCCGCCAGCATTTTCAAGACCTCGCGTTCCCGCGTCGTCAAAGTCGCAAACCGGGGAAGCCGATTGGCGGACTTTATGCGAGACCGGAAGTCGTCCACGAGTTGGGAGAGCATCCTGGGGCTGAGGTAGCTGCCGCCTCGAACAACATCACGGATGGCCGCCACTAACTGCTGCGCCGGGCTATCTTTCAGAACATAGCCGCCTGCGCCCACTTCCATGCCTTCGACGAGATAGTCCTCGTCGTCATACATCGTGAGAAACAAAATCTTGGTTTCCGGACGATTCTTCTTAATCTGCCGCGTCGCCTCGAAACTGCTCAGACCTGGCATGCCGATATCCATCAGCACGACATCGGGCCGGATTTCATTGGCGCGTTCCACCGCCTCGCCGCCGTTCGCCGCTTCACCGATAACTTCCATATCGGTCTCTGCTGCGATCAGTGTGCGAATACCTTGGCGGAACAGGGTATGATCGTCCGCTAACATGATGCGAATCTTGGCCATAGTGCTTACCGTTGTTGTTCTAAATTTTTGTTACTAGCTGATCTTCATGCCGTCGATGGCTCAGCGCGGCCCATCGACATCTCTCAACGACGGTCGGTTCCTGCTCCCGGCTAGCGGCTGGCAACGAATACCGGAGGCGCTTCCTGCGCTTTGGTCCGGGAATTCCTCGCCCCTGCTTCAATAGCCTCTCTAGGAATCGGCAATTCGACCACAATCCTGGTGCCCAATGCCTTGCGAGGGTTTACTCGCTTAGCCTCGGTCCCGTTACTCTCTATCTGAAATCTTCCGCCGAGTAAGGTTACTCGCTCCCGGATTCCAGATAGTCCGAAGGAATCCTGCTTGCGAAACGCCGCTTCAACGTCAAAGCCAATGCCGTTGTCAACAACCACCAGCTTTAAATATCCATCGGCGGTTCCGACGGAAATATTTACAGTGTTAGCGAAAGAATGCTTCGCAATGTTGTGAAAACACTCCTGTACCAGACGGTACACAATGCTCTCCGTCCGCTTCGGCAAATGCTCCAACCGGTGGACCTGTAGCTTCACCTTCACCGAGTGCACCTGCCGGAATCGTTGGACCAATTGCCGGATCGCCGCACCTAATCCCAACTGTTCCAGCACCGCGGGGCTCAGTGCGCTAATCAAGCGCCGCGTCTCGATGATGGTGTGCTCCACGGCCTCCCGCGTCTCTCGCAGAGTCGCCCGTTCGGCCGCCAGCGACTCGGGCAGCCGCCCTTCCAACATCTCCATCTGCAGCCGCACGCAAAGCAGACTCTGGCCCGCCTCATCGTGCAACTCCCGGCTAATCCGCCGCCGCTCGGCCTCTTCGACGTGAAGCATATGCTCGGCTAACTGCCGAATCTGCTCCTCCCGCGCTGCCAAACCTTCCACCAGTTTCGCCTTCTCAATCCCCATCCAGCAGCGCTCTGCCGCCGCCGTCAACAACTCCTGCTCCCGCGGGAGCCATTCGTACTCCCGCGCAAAGGCAAACTGAATCACCCCGGAGGCGAGCTTGCCCCCCAGCGGCACCGACCAAACCGATCCGCCCTTGCGCGACCAATCCTCATCGAATCCACTCGCCAAGACCGGCCGCGATACCGCCCTCCGCAATGCCGGCGTATTCGGAATCCGCAGACCCCGGTGCTTCACCGGCCCCGTCGCCCGGGCTTCGGCCCGTAACTGCCACGCCGCCCCGGTCGTACCCTCTTTCTCTTCGAGAAGGAAAATGCGCGCCTTGGCGGCCCCACAAAACTCGGCCAGGCTTACAAGAATCTGCGACAGCAACTCGTCCAGCGAACGCGACTCCAACTCAATCCGGAACAAATCGTAGAAAGCCTTCGTCTCGGCCTCCCGCACCTGATAAAACGCGTTGTTCAACGTCAGAATGACGCAGAAGTTCAACTGCTGCACCACCCAGTGCAAATTGGATTCCGGGCGCAGAAGCCGGGCATATTCGTCCAGCGCCGCAATAATCGTCGCCGGCGGAATGTTTAATTTCGCCAATCGGCGCCCGTTATACTCCACCTGCTCAAAGAACGCCGAAATCGCAGCGCCCTGTTCCAGAAGCCGGAACGCCGCTCCCGCCGTCGTCGCCAGCAGCGCAACTCCAATCCGGGCATCCCCTTTCCGCGACTTCAGAAATCGCCGGTCCGCCTCCGCAATCCGCGGCCCCAACTCCCGCGCCGACTCCTCCAACTGCGCATGTAACTGATCGCTCAGCACATCGGCGGCATCGGCCAGCAAGGCGGATTGTCGTAGTCTCGGCACTAGAACACTTATCGAACCCTAAGCGAAAATCCTTTAGGGGGATCTGTACCAAAACTAGGGTAGGTCCTAGTCGTCGTCCGAACTTTGGTTCACTTTCAGCACTGCCAGGAACGCTTCCTGAGGAATTTCCACCCGGCCCACCCGTTTCATCCGCCGTTTACCCTCTTTCTGCTTCTCGAGCAACTTCCGCTTTCGGCTGATGTCGCCGCCATAGCACTTGGCCAAAACGTTCTTCCGGATCGCCGCAATCGTCTCCCTTGCAATAATCTTGCTCCCAATTGCCGCCTGTAGCGCCACTTCAAACATCTGGCGCGGAATCAGCTTCCGCAACCGTTCTATCAGCGCCTTGCCGCGTTCAAACGCCACATCCCGGTGCACTATGATCGACAGCGCGTCCACCGGTTCCCCCGCCACCAACACGTCCAGCTTCACCATCGGCGATGCCCGGAAGCCCGCCAAATGGTAGTCGAGCGAAGCATAGCCCCGCGAAGCCGACTTCAAGCGGTCGTAAAAGTCCAGCACGATCTCGTTCAGCGGCA
>JBBQRA010000153.1:0-14631 GCA_038215275.1 Bryobacterales bacterium
GCGGAGAACGGTCTTCGGAGACAACTGGTAGGCGAAGCCAACCCGAGGTCCGATGTTGGAGTAGTCCGTCCGGAACGGGCGGAGGGAGCCAGTCCGGCCCGGGCCATTGCCGTAGAAGACTAGAGCACCGGGTAGATTGCCCGCCCCAACGTTGGGTTTGTTCGGATCGAGACCGGAGTAGTTGCCGTCGCGTTCGTGGAAACCGATCGGGACCTCATAGCGGAACCCGAGGTTGAAGGTCAACTTCGAATTCACTCGCCAGTTGTCCTGGAAATAGCCAGCCGTGTAGCGATAAGCGAGGTTCGGAAACAGAACGGGTAACAGGGTGCTGTCTGCCTCATCGACCGCGCCGAGCAGGAGGCTGGCGAATTCGTGACCGCTGCCCGTCGTGCTATTAGGCACAGCGGTCTGGGCGCGATTGAAGAAGTAACGGCCATTCGAACCGGCAAGGTCGAAGCCGAAGGTGGACAGCTTCCGGTGATCCCAGCCAAACTTGAATTCGTGTTTGCCCTTCACCCAGGTATAGCCCTGCGTGATCATGAGCGTGTCGTTGTTCTGACCGCCGTTTGCTACTTTGCCGTCTTGCACCCCATACGGAGTCAAGCCAGCTTGACCGCGAAACGCGATCCGCGGAGTCGCGTCCCCGTCCGGAAGCACGCCGGGAATACCGAGTTTGGTAGCGCCACCGCGCTGCGCCGGATTGTCCCAGCCCTGCCGCGTGGCCGAGTAACCGACCGTGGTATGCATCAGGAAGGTAGGCCGCAGTGACCAGTCATGGTTGAAGCGGACATTGTACGGACGCTGGAAGCTCGATCCAAGTCCTTGGTCGATCAGACCCGCGAAGTTGGTGACGCTGCCGACGTTGCCGTCCTCTTTGCTGAGGAAGAACGATAGCCGGTTCATCGGTGTAAACGCATGATCCGCCTTGATGCTCCAAATGTTCTGCTCAATCACCTGCTGGTTGACGAAGTCATAGTTCTGCTGAAGCGACGCACGGGTCGGGTCCGGAAGCAAGGGAATCAGGTTCCTAGAAACCCGGCTGAACCGGTCCTGCGGAATGATGTTGCCGGGGAACGGCTGGCGAACACCGCCCGAGGTGGTGGCAGGGTCATAAATGAGCTGATTGCCCAACTGCGAAAAATCCCCCTGCTTCATTCGCGCGGTTGGCACCGTGCTGAGCGGGAAGGAGACGTTGGCAGGCAGCAGGCGCTGCGTATAGGTGTAATAAAAGAAGGTCTTATCCCGTCCGTCATAGACTTTCGGAATATAGACGGGGCCGCCGCCGGCGCCCCCAACTTCATTCTGGCGCTCTTTCGGCCGGGCCAAACCCTGCGCGTTGCGGGCCCACGCATTCGCGTTCCAAATGTCGCGACGCATGTTCAAGAAAGCCGTGCCATGGTACCAGTTGGTGCCGCTCTTGGTGACGTAGGTCTCGACACCGCCGCCAAACCGTCCTAGTTCCGCTGAATAGGCACCGGTAATCAGTTTGAACTCACCGAACATTTCCGCCGAAGGCATGTTGAAAACCGTGCCGCCGGACTCGGGAATAATCAGCGAAGCGCCGTCAATCTGAACTTCCTGCGCCCGCCCGCCGGAGCCAGAAATGCTGACTTCCGCGCCGGCATTTACGCCAGGCATGTAGGAGACGAAGGCGCGGGGGTTGCGGATAGCGCCGGTAAACAGCGGGATATCCGCCATAAACTTGGGGGAAAACGACGTGCCGCGTTCACTGGTCGACGTTTCGAGCAACGGCGCATCCGCCGTCACCTCGATGGTCTGCTGCACGTCGCCGACTTCAAGCCGGAGGTCGAGGTCGAGACGCTGCGCAATACGGATTTCAATGTTCGTCCGGTTCAACCGCTTGAACCCGGCCTTTTCCACAACAATATTATAAACGTCGGTTTTCAACGTGGGGAACACATACAAGCCCGCGTCCGTTGTCGTCGTTTCAATCTTCAGGTTCGTTGCTACGTTGGTGGCAGTGACCTTGGCTCCCGGAACGCTCGCTCCGTTAGCATCGATTACCGTGCCGCCAAGGGATCCCGTGGCCACTTGGCCCAAAGCCAAGCTTGCGCCCAGCACTGCCAGAGCCAACAACGAGGTTATCTGTTTAATTCTCATTTGACCTCTTGAATTCTATATTCTTTGCGCGCAAGTCTATGACTTTTCATATACTTGCCACTCGCTTTCATTACTGCTTTCAAATTTTAATACAGCTTACCGCGGATTCCAACACAAAACTGAAACACAAGCTATGGCGATACTGTGTTATCATTCTCGTGTGGTCATCTCTCGAATTCTTGTAGCCGGATTCCTCCCGGCAACTCTACTATTTGCGCAGTCCTCCTCGTCTATCGGCAGTATCGGCGGAAAAGTTACCCTGGCCGCTACCGGGAATCCCCTGCACCATGCGTCGGTTCTCTTGCTTCCCCTGGGAAGGGTTGTCGAGTCTGATGATGATGGGCTCTACCGCTTCTCCAACGTGCCGGCGGGAAAATATACGTTGGTGGCGAGTGTGAACGGCTTGAGCGGGGACCGTTTGCCGGTTACGGTGACGCCCGGCGCTACGGCAACGGCAGATTTTGTCCTCAGGATCTCGCCCCTGCGGCAGGAGATTACGGTGACTGCGTCGGGGCGGCCAGAGACGACGCTGGAGGCGTTTAGCTCCGTGACTTCTCTCGACACGCTGGACTTGGCGCCGAAAGCGGCGGCATCGCTGGGCGATGTGCTGGATGGACAACCTGGAGTGGCCAAGCGGAGCTTCGGGCCGGGCACCGGGCGTCCGGTGCTGCGCGGTTTCGATGGCGACCGGGTGTTGATTATGCAGGACGGGGTGCGGACGGGTTCTTTGTCCAGCCAGTCGGGCGACCATGGGGAGCCGCTAGACCCGCAGTCGTTGGAGCGAGTGGAAATCGTGCGAGGTCCGGCCACTCTTCTATATGGGTCGAACGCTATTGGTGGCGTTGTGAACATGATCACAGGCCATCACGAAGCGCAGAACGCGGGGCATGAAGGGTTGCACGGCTACTTGTCGACCATCGGGGGAACTAACAATGGCCTGCACGGCGGCAGCGCCGGTTTGGATTATGGTGTGGGCCGATGGGTGTTCCGGATGGGCTCGGGTGGCCAGAGGACTTCGGACTATCGGACGCCAGTGGAGAGGATCTTCAATTCTGCTACGCGGACGTACTCGGGTCAAGGTGGGGTGGCGCGGTATGGGGAGCGTTCCTGGTTCAACCTGTCCTACAACACGCAGCGGGGGACTTATCAGGTGCCAAATGCGGGGTCAGAAGAAGAGCACGACGATGAGGACGAGCATGACGGCGAAGAGCCTGAGGAGGAAGGGCACGGGCATGAATCGGTGCGCCTTCCCTTCACCCGGCAGGGTGTCCGGCTGGCGGGCGGATTCCGCAATCTAAACCGGCCGATCGAAGGGGTTCAATACAGCTACAACTATACCGACTGGCGTCACAATGAAGTGGCCGGCGGGGAGATTGAGAACCAGTTCTTCAATAAGCAGTCCGACTATCGGGTGGTGTTCGAGCAGCGGCGTTCGGGTCGGCTCTCGGGCAGCTTCGGGGGCTGGGGTCTGCGTCGCGACTACAAGGCGATTGGCGTGGAGGCGATTACTCCGCCAGTAATCCAGAATGCGTTAGCTGCTTTTGCGGTGGAGACGCTGACGTTGTCCGATCGGGTGCGGATGCAGTTCGGCGGGCGGCTCGAGAACAACCGCTTCCGGCCGGACGGGTTGCGGAACCGCTCCTTTACCGGGGCGTCGGGATCGGTCGGTGTGAACGCTTCGATTTGGGACGGTGGAGTGTTCGTCGTGAACTACAACCACTCCTACCGAGCTCCGGCGATCGAGGAGCTTTATGCGAACGGTCCGCACCTGGGTAACCTGACCTTCGAGATTGGCAGTTCGAACCTGCGCCGGGAACGGGGTGACGGGCTGGACCTTTCGCTGCGGCATACGACGAACCGGGTGAAGGCGGAGTTGAATTACTTCTACTACCGAATGCGGGACTTCGTGTTCCTGGCGCCGACCGGCGAGCGGGAGGATGGGCTTCCGGTGGCGGAGTATGCGCAGGCGAACTCGCGGTACACTGGCGTCGATGGGCGGGTGCAGGCGGGTCTGCATCGGAATGTGTGGTTGAACCTGGGATTTGATGCGGTGAACGCGGAGTTAACCGGACTCGGGACGCCGCTGCCACGGATTCCGCCAGTTCGCGGGCGGGTTGGTCTCGATCTGCGGGCGGGGCGGTGGAGCTTGCTACCTGAGGTGGTGATGTCGAACCAGCAGAACCGGATCTATACGACCGAAACTGAGACGGCGGGTTTTGCGGTGTTCAATCTGCGGGGGGCCTATACGTTGACGACGCAGCATACCATCCACTTGTTCGGTGTGAACTTCTTCAACACCGGCAACCGGCTTTACAGGAACCATCTCTCCTTCATTAAAGACGTCGCGCCGGAGATCGGCCGCGGCGTTTCGGTGAGCTATTCGGTTCGATTCTTCTAGGCTGGTACTCTGAAAAGATGCTTTCCGTCCGCGGCCATGTGCTCCGCATGGCCGCGCTCGCTTGGCCGATAATTGTTGCCGAACTCGGCTGGATGTCGATGGGACTGGTGGATACCCTGATGGTGGGTCCGCTGGGAAAAGAGGCGATTGGCGCGGTGGGCGTAGCCAACATACTCTATGACACGTTCGGCATCTTTTCGCTCGGCCTGCTGCTGGGTTTGGACCCGCTGGTAGCGCAGGCGTTCGGTGCGGGGCGGCCGGCGGAAGCGAACCGGTATCTGCGGCAGGGCGTATGGCTGGCGCTGTTTCTGACGCCGCCGACGATGGTGATGGCGCTGAGTCTGCCGGCGTTAATGCAGTGGATCGGGGTTCAGGGGCCGGTGCGGGTGCTGGCGGAGCCATACATCCTGGCGTTGTCGACAGGGACGTTGCCGCTGTTGCTCTATGCTGCGTTTCGACGGTTCTTGCAGGCGACGGACCGGGTGCGGCCGGTGATGGTCGCGCTGGTTTCGGCGAACTTGATCAACGCGGCGGCGAACTATGTCTTGATTCATGGAGCGTGGGGGCTGCCAGCGTTCGGGGTGACGGGATCGGGGTGGGCCACGGCCGTTTCGCGGGTGTTTCTGGCGGCGGTGCTGATCGTGGCGACGCGGTTGAACGATGTCACCGCGTTGTGGGAAAAGGGGCAGCGGTGGGTGAAGCCGCGGGCGGAGGACCTGCGGGAGTTGTTGCGGCTGGGGGCTCCGGCGGCCGGACAGATCGGGTTTGAAATTGCGGTGTTCGGGGCGGCGACGATGCTGGCGGGGCGGCTGTCGACGGCGTCGTTGGCGGCGCATCATATCGCGCTGAACATGGCGAGCATGACGTTTATGGTGCCTCTGGGCATTTCGTCGGCGGGCGCGGTGGCGGTGGGGCAGGCGTTGGGCCGGAATGAACCGAAGGAAGCGAAGCGGGCCGGTTGGGTGGCGCTGGGGTTTGCGGGCGGCTTTATGACGCTGGCGGGACTGGTGTTCGCACTGGCGCCGGGAGTGGTGCTGGGTGCATTTACGAGAGATCCTGAGCTATTGCAGATAGGGGTAGGACTGCTGCGGATTGCGGCGATTTTTCAGCTCTTTGATGGGCTGCAGGTGGCGGCAACAGGAATTCTCCGCGGGGCGTCGGAGACACGATTGCCGATGGTGGCGAACTTGGCCGGGCACTGGGTGCTGGGGTTGCCACTGGGCTACTACCTTTGCTTTGAGCGCGGGATGGACGCGGCAGGGTTGTGGGCCGGACTGTCGGTGGGGCTGATCGTGGTGGCCGTGCTGTTGGTGGGATATTGGTGGCGTCTGCCGCTGCGGCCTGTGTCATCCTGAAGCCATGCGCCGGTTCTGGCAGCGATTGAAGAAGGCTCTGCGGCCGCGGATTGCGCAGCGGATAACGCGGGCGGGATTGTGGTTTACGATCACGATCCTGCTGACGGGCGTGGGCGCATTTCTTTCGGCCAACAATCTAATCTTTCTTATTCTTTCGGCGTTGCTTGCGACGCTGATCGTGAGTGGCAATTTGAACCGGCTGACGCTGGCGGGATTGGAAGTGGAGTTTGAGCCGCCGGAGCATCTTTTCGCGCAGGAGAACGCTTCGGGGCGGATCTCAATTCGGAACACGAAATCGTGGTTCCCAAGTTTTGCATTGCGCCTTTCGAGCGCGAACGAAAACGGGCTGCGGCGGCCGATGTTTATCCCGTTAATCGGACCGGGCGAGGTCGTGAGTTTTTATGCCGAAGTGCGCTTTGCGCAGCGCGGGCGGTACCGGGAGAACGGCTTTGAATTTTCGTCGAGATTTCCGTTTGGGTTTGCAGAGCGCCGGGCCGGGGTGACGTTGTTGGCGGAGGTGCTGGTGTATCCGGAATTGGAGGAGCATCGATTGACGGATCCGCTGTTCGTGGAACTGCTGGCAGAGGCGGAGGCGCAGCGACAGGGCCGGGGGACGGAGTTTCACCAATTGCGACCGTACCGCTTTGAAGACGATGCGCGGCATATTGATTGGCGGTCGTCGGCGCGGCATGGGGAGATGTACTTGCGAGAGTTCGCCGTGGAGCAGTTGGAGGACGTGGAGCTGTGGCTAGACCTGGGAGGTTGGCGGACTGGAGCGTTTGAGCAAGCCATTCGCGCGGTAGCGACGCAATCGTTTGAGTTGAATCGGCGTGGGCTCGGCGTGAAGCTGCGGACGCAAGAGTGCGAGCTTTCCGTGCCCGGGCAGGTCGATATCTATGGCCTGCTAAAGTATTTGGCGCTGGTGGAGATGGAGCCGTTGGCGCGGCCGTTTCCAGAGACCAGTGTACCGGCAGCCGCTCTCGTCCTGCTTTACGCCGCCGTGGGTGAGCGGGCACCGGTCGCCTTGCTGAATAGGACGATCACGCCGTCTGAGCTGACGTAAGGCGGAGGATCTGGATGGTGGGGTTCGTTTCGGCGCAATTCGTTCGTTTGCGCCCGTAGGCACTACGACGACTTCGCGCCGCGATGCGAACTGTTGGGGGCTCCCCGGCGCTGGCGGAGTAGGACCAAGGCAGTCAGGCCGCTGGCGAAAAGTAGATAGGTTCCTGGTTCTGGGATATCGCCGATGGCGGAACCAGTCCAGTTACGAGTGGCTTCGTCGTAGAGGCTGGCGTGCAGCCCATAATAAGTTCCTGACCCGTAAGTTCCGGAGGTGAGGCTCGGAATAGTGCTGGCCGAAGCGATGCCGATGATGACGTTGTTCACAAACATCGCGCCTCCGGAATCGCCCGCCGCAATTATGCCGTAGTTGGCCGGCTCGGCGGCGGAAGCGAAGTTATGCGCTGTGAGCAAGGGGTTGTCGAGTTCTCCACCAAGAATGCCGAGAAGGCGGTTCTGCGCCGCACGGCGCGTGCCGCCGGGGAGTGCTCCGGACGGGTTGCCGCCGATGCCGTAGCCAACCATGTCGACTACGGTGCCGCTCGTATCGCTGAATATAAGCGGGGCGGCGCCATCGGCGATGGTATAGATGGAGGCGTCCCCCGGGGCCACTGTGGCCAGGCGCAGAATGGCGATATCGTATTGCTGTATGGCCGTGTTGGACGCGCGGTTCGCAAAGAGCGGATGAACTTCGGTACCGCTCACGTTTCTCGTGGCGAAGCCGGAGGCCGTCTGGAAACTGACGTTCCAACTGTTGGCGGGCGCGACGCAGTGGCCCGCGGTGAGGATGACCGTCGGAGAGACGAGCGCACCGCTACAGCCGAAAGAACCGCCCGCGGTGTAGGTGCCAAAGATGCTGGCCACGCCGGTGAAGGCGCTGTCGCCGGTCAAGTAGCCGGGCGACGAGGTGTTATGGATCGTGATTGCGCTCACGGGGGCGCTGACGAGGCACAACAGAATAGCGCACTGCCGGACAATAGCCATACCCAGAAGTTACTATGAAACTTCAAAGACAGAGTGCAAAAGGCAGGAAGAATATTGCCCTAGCTGGATAAGTAGGATGACTTACTTACATGTCTGTAAGGGAAACAACTGACCTGTCGGGCCTGACCATGGGAGAATCCCTGAGTTGAACGTGCTACCATCGCGGCAAAGCGATGGAACAATCAAAACCCTTCTACTACCTTGAATCCGATTTTTCTGCCGATGAACTCAGCTTGACGCCGCCCGCCGAACCGGCCAATCGCCGATTCTTCGTGACGGCGTTGGCGACGGGTTTTGCTTTGGCGGTACAGCCGGTTTCGGCTGCCACCATCACGACGGACACGGAAGGCCTTACGGCGGGAGAAGTGAAGATTCCGGCCTCGGGCGGGGAGATTCCGGCGTACCGGGCGATGCCGGCCAAGGGCAACAAGCTCCCGGTGGTCCTGGTAGTGCAGGAAATTTTTGGCGTCCACGAACACATCAAGGACGTCTGCCGCCGTTTTGCCAAGGCGGGATGGTTTGCGATTGCGCCGGAGATGTACGCCCGGCAGGGTGACGTGTCGAAGCTGCAGAACATTCAGGACATCTTCAAGATCGTTAGTCAGGTGCCGGATAGTCAGGTGATGGCGGATTTGGACGCCGCGGTGGCGTATGCGGGCAAGACCGGCAAGTGCAACGTGAAGAAACTCGCTGTTACGGGGTTTTGCTGGGGAGGGCGGATCACCTGGCTTTACGCGGCGCACAACCCGAAAGTGAAGGCGGGCGTGGCCTGGTACGGCCGCTTGGTGGGCGATGCGACGGCGAATTCGCCGAAACATCCGGTGGATCTTGCGGCGTCGATTAGCGTTCCGGTGTTGGGTTTGTACGGAGCGAAGGATCGGGGCATTCCGCTCGAATCAGTGGAAAAGATGCGGGCGGCGTTGAAGACGGCGGGCAAGCCGGGGGAAATTCATGTGTATCCCGAGGCCGACCACGGCTTCCACGCGGATTACCGTCCGACCTACAATGAAGCGGCGGCGAAGGACGGCTGGCAAAAATTACAGGCTTGGTTTAAGAAACACGGCGCCGTGTAAACGGATCTACAAATTGGAGGTGTTCGCACCATGATCTACATGATCATTATTGGCTTTCTGATCGGATTGGTGGCGCGGTTCCTGTTTCCGGGGCGCGACCCGGGCGGCTTCATTATTACAACTCTGTTGGGCATCGCTGGATCCATGATTGGCAGTTATGCCGGGCAGGCCCTCGGCTTCTATACGGCTGGCCAACCTGCCGGATTCCTCATGTCCGTCGTCGGGGCGATGCTGTTGCTGTTCGCCTTCCGGATGATTCGTTCTAAGAGCTAGATCGATGCTGTCGGTCGGTGTAATTACCAACGTCTTGGGCCTGGCGATCGGCGCCGGGCTCAATTTGTACGCGGCCGTCCTGGTGACAGGACTGGGGATCTACTACGGCTGGCTGACTAAACTCCCAACCGAACTGCATATTCTGGCGCATCCAGTGGTGTTGATAGCCGCCGGGCTCATGTACACGGCGGAGTTTGTCGCCGACAAAGTGCCGTTCTTCACGCCGATTTGGGACGGGGTGCATACATTTATCCGGCCGGCGGGTGCGGCGTTGCTGGCGTTGGGCGCGACTGGTGACATGGACCCGCGGGTGCGGATTCTGGCCATGCTAGCGGCTGGCACCGTTGCGCTGGGAACCCATTCGAGCAAGATGGGAGTGCGGCTAATGGCGCACACGACACCCGAGCCGGCGACGCATTCGGCGCTGAGCATCGCCGAGGACGTGGGAGTGGTGGCGCTGCTCGCGCTCGTGTTTCAATATCCGTGGGTCGCGCTACCGGTGCTGTTGGTTTTGCTGATGGGCATGGCCGTATTGTTGCCCTTCTTGTGGCGGGTAACGAGGTTTCTGGTTTCTGGTCTGTGGGGGCGGCTGACGTCGATCTTCGGCTGGGCGCCAGATAGAGAGACCATCCCGGCTTGGGTGCCCGCACGGGTGCAGGC
The DNA here is from genome assembly GCA_038215275.1 of Bryobacterales bacterium. Lineage (GTDB taxonomy): Bacteria > Acidobacteriota > Terriglobia > Bryobacterales > Bryobacteraceae. The sequence goes on from JBBQRA010000153.1 coordinate 9,924, forward strand.
CATGCGCGTATTTACGCGCAAACTGAAGGGTGCGCCGGCGCTTTGGCCGGGCTACCTGCTGCTATATGGCACGCAGACGCAGTTTGCATACAGGCGATGGGGTCGCCTCCGGACGATCGTATTGGGCGATGCGGAGCCGCGCCCGGAGTGGGGATTCGTCTTCAACGTGGTCCGTTGCTCCGGGGGCGCGAGCTTCTATGTGACCAAAGACTGGTGCCCTATTCTGACTTCACAAACGCCTGGCGCAGCATCGCTTCGAAAGCTGGGGTACAGATAAGCGCGTTACCGCCGTAGATGGAGTCCGTGCCGGCGAAGTTGAAGAACTTGCCGCCGGCCTCTTCGACGAGAACCTTCAGCGGACACAGGTCCCATGGTTGGGCGCTGGGTTCGACCCAGACCTCCGCCTTGCCGGTGACAATCATCATGCAGTCCGGCCCGCCGCTCAGGCTGCGGACAGCCCAGAAGTTGGCACAGAAATCCATGACCTGATCGCGATAGGACCACTTCTTGTTGTTCTGCAGGCCGTTAAAGCAGACCACGGCGCGGTCGAGGCGCTCGACGCTTGACACCTTGCAGCAGACGTCGTTGCACCACGCACCGCCGCCGACGCTGGCGAAATAGGTCTCTTCCATGACGGGGTAATGCGCGCAGCCGGCGACGGGCTGACCGTTTTCTTCGAGGCCGAGGAGGACGCCCCAGAGCATGTTGCCGCGGACGAAGTCGCGAGTGCCATCGATGGGATCGATGATCCAGGTGCGGCCAGAGCGGGAGGGCTTGGCGACGCCTTCTTCGCCGCGCTGGCCATCTTCGGGGAACTGCTCTTCGAGCATCCGAGCGATCAGCTTTTCGCTCTCTTTGTCGGCGATGGTGACGGGGGAGTCGTCGCTCTTGTCCTCCATCTGGATGCCCTGCTCAAAGTAGCGCATCGCGAGCGAGGAGCTGGCTTTCGAGATGCGGCGCATTGCCGCGATTTCGCGTTCGTAATTCATCTTTGGACTATTATCTAACGATGAGCCTGCGAACCGTGTATTCCCTCCTCGAAGAGGCCGTCAGCAAGTATGGCGAAGCCGTGGCGTTGCACCAGCCGGTGGTTGTCGATAATGTGCGCAGCTACCAAACATGGACCTGGCCGCAATATCGCGATACGGTGCGGGAGATCGCGTGCGGATTGCGGGCGATGGGAGTGCAGCCGGGCGAGATTGTGGCGCTAGGCAGCGAGACGCGGGCCGAGTTCTATCTGACTGATTTGGCGATCATGACCAACGGATCAACGGCTGCGGCCCTCTATGCCAATTCGCTGGCGGGCGACCAGGTGAAGGCGCTGCGGACGTGCGGCGCGAAGATCGTTTTCCTCGAAGATCCCAAGTACTTGAAGACGCTGCAAGCCTCTGGGGGCGGGGAACTGGATGTGCAATGGATTCTGCTGACGGGCTTTGAAGAAGGAGTCGCCACGCTGGCCGAAGTGCGGGCGCGGGGCCAGGCGGCGATGAAGGACGACCGCGATTATTTTGAACGCATCCGCGTGATGGTGAAGCCGGAGGACCGGGCGATCCTCTATCTCACTTCCGGCGCGACGGGCGACCCAAAGATGGTGGAGGTGTCGCATGCGGCGCTGGTGGCCAATGCCGACATGGGGCCTGCCGCGATCCCGGTGGGGCCGAAGGACCGGATGCTGGCGTTCCTGCCGTCGGCGCACATTGCACAGCGGGTCGCGCTGGAATTCGTGTCGCTGCGGATGGGCGTGCCGGTGTGGTTCAGCGAGAGTCTGGCGCGGATGCCACACGAGTTCAAGAGTGTGAAGCCGACGTTTTTCCTGGCGCCGCCACGGGTGTGGGAGCGGGTCTATTCCACCGTGCGTACCGAGTTGCAGAAGCTGACAGGAATCAAGCGGACACTGGCGTTTACCGCGCTGGGCATGGGGCAGGAGGCCGCGCAGTTGCGGCAACGGGGAGAGGCGGTGCCACAGCGTCTTTCCCTGCCGCTGCTGCTGTTCGACAAGCTAGTGTTTGCTAAGATCCGCGACCGCTTTGGCGGCGAGTTGAAGTTGCCCATCTCGGGCGCGGCGCCGCTGAGCAAAGATCTGGGCCTGTTCTACGACATGATCGGCATGCCGCTGATTGAAGGATTTGGGCTGACCGAAGGTGGCATCAACTGCCTGAATCCGACGGATAAGCCGCGATTGGGCACCATCGGCAAGCCGCTGCAGGGCGTGAAGATGAAGCTCTCCGACGATGGCGAACTGCTGATCTCGTCGCCCACTAACGCCACCGGCTATTTCAACGATCCGGCAGCCACCGCGGTTGTCTTCCAGGATGGATGGCTGCACACCGGCGACCTGGCCAGCATCTCTGACGATGGGTTCGTTTCGATCGTTGGCCGGAAGAAAGAGATGATCGTTTCCTCGAACGGCAAGAAGATCTATCCGTCGCGCGTCGAAGCGTTGTTCAAGACCGAACCGTTGATCAGTCAGATGGTGCTGGCCGGGGAGCAGCAGCCGTATGTGACGGCGCTGTTCACGCTGAATCCCGTGGCCGCCGAGGCGCTCGAAGGCATGAAGGGCAAGACGATGGAGGAGCTTGCAAAAGAGCCTGTGGTGCAGAAGGCGGTGAAGAAGGCCGTCGAACGGGCGAATAAGGAACTGGCAGTTTATGAGTCCATCAAGAAGTTCCGGATCCTGGAGAAAGACCTGTCGATTGAGGCGGGCGAACTGACGCCTACGATGAAGGTACGGACGAAGAAGGTGCTGGAGAAGTATTCGGACCGGATTCAGGAGATGTACGGCTCGAAAGAAGATCTCCTGTAGCGGTGATGTGCCGATGGTCGCCGTCGCCGTGTTCCAGGGTGACGATGATCCGGTTGGGGGGCAGGAAACGCGCGAACTTCTCGCCCCATTCGATGAGGACGAGGGCGTTCGCCTCGAAGATCTCTTCGAGGCCCAGCGTGAAGAGTTCGCGCGGCTGTTCGAGTCGGTAGAGATCGATGTGATAGATGCGCGTGGGCTCGCCGTACTCGTGGATGAGGGAGAAGGTGGGGCTCGAAACCTCGGCCGAGGGGGCGACTCCGAGCGCCTCGACGAGGGCGGCGACGAGCGTCGTTTTGCCGGCGCCGAGGTTGCCCGTGAGTTGGACGACTGCGCGGCGGGGGAGCAGGGCGGCAAGTTCGGCGGCGGCGGCGCGGGTTTCGTCGACGTTGGCGGGGGACCACGTGTAGCAGCTAGGCACAGCGGCGAATGGCCTCCGGCAGGAAGCGGAGCAGGTCCGTCGCGATGACGCAGCGTTCGGTGAGTTCGGATGCGGCGAGTTCGCCGGCGAGGCCGTGAAGATAAACGGCAGCGAGGGTGGCGTCCCACGGCGGTGCGGTAGCGAGAAGGGCGGCGAGGAGGCCGGTGAGAATGTCGCCGCTGCCGGCGGTGGCCATGGCGGGGGAGCCGGAAGGGTTGATGGCAGCGCGGCCGTCGGGGGACGCGATCACGGTACGGTGTCCTTTGAGGACGACAATCGCGCCGGTGGTAATGGCGAGGGACTGGGCGTCCGCGATGCGGTCGCTGACGGGGCGGCCAAGGAGGCGGGCCATTTCGCCGGGGTGGGGCGTAAAGACGCGGGGACCGGCGAAAGCGGCCGGCATGGCGGAGGCTAGCGAGTTGAGGCCATCGGCGTCGACGACCATGGGCAGGGGGCAGTCGCGAACGAAGGCCGGGACGCGGGCATGGAGCCCGAGGCCGGGGCCGAGGGCGACACTGTTCTTGCCGGCGGTAAGCCATTCGCCGTCGAGTGGCGCAGTCATCAGTTCAGGCGTCGGCAGCATGGGCGCGCTGGTGGCGACGGTGACGAGGCCCGCGCCCATGCGAAGGGCGGCGAGACCGGTCATGCCGATGGCGCCGGTTTTACCCGTCGCGCCACCGACGGCGAGGACGTGGCCGAAGGTTCCCTTGTGGCCTTCGGATGAGCGCCGGGCGAGCAGATGGCGCCAGGCGTTGGGTTCGTTTTGACAGAGCGTGATCTCGTCCATGAAGGACGGCGGCGTACCGATGGGCGAGACGATGATTTGGCCGAGGCCGTGGCCGAGCAGATGGGCGCGTTTGGGGGCCGTAAAGGTGACGGAATGGTCCGCGCGGACTACGGCGCCATCGGCGAGGCCGGTATCGGCGTTCATGCCCGATGGCAGATCGACGGCGACAATTTTCGCAAGAGGGAAGCCGGTATTGATCTCGGCAATCAACGACGCGTAAGGCTCGCGGGCCGGGCCGGTGACGCCGGTGCCGAGCAAGGCGTCGATGACGATGGTGGCCAGACGGGCGTGCGCTGGTATCGACTCGTGGATGGACCCGAAGCCACTGGCGCGGAGGAGGGCGACTTGCGCGTGGGGTTCGGCCGCCAGGACGACGTCGAGGGCACGGGGCGCGAAGCGGCTGAAGAGCAGACGGGCGATGGCTAGGCCGTCGCCGCCGTTGTTGCCTTTGCCGGCGAAGATGACGATGCGCTGCCCGGCGAGCGACGCGAAATGGCGCTCCAGCACTTCGACGACGCGGTGGGCCGCGTTCTCCATCAGCACGAGGTCGGGCAGACCGGCCTCGATGGTCCGCGCGTCGATGGCGCGCATTTCGGCGGCGGTGAGGACCTTCGTCATGCTGCGCTCTTCAGCATATCTTCGAGCCGCCGCAACTGCCCAGGCGGGCCGAGAACGATGAGGTAGTCGCCGGCGGCCATCA
>JBBQRA010000154.1:0-14481 GCA_038215275.1 Bryobacterales bacterium
GGCCCAAATAGTCCTTGATTTTGGGGGCGAGTTCCTGCTTGGCCAGGAGGGCCTTTTCGAGCAGTTCGGCGGGGTCTGTGGCCCAAGCGAGCTGGGCGCAAAGAAGTAGGATGGAGGTGCGGGTCGGAATCGAACCGACGAATGAGAGTTTTGCAGACTCTGGCCTTACCACTTGGCTACCGCACCATCGGACAAAAATCGCCTACACTCGACCATAGCAATCTGATGACGGCGAGTCAACAAAACGACGATGAGGATCCGATTTTTGAGTGGCCGATAACGGACACGCTGGACCTGCATACGGTGCCGCCCCGGGACGTGACCGCGGTGGTGGAGGCGTGGCTCGAAGAGGTTTGGGAGCGGGGATTTACAGCGCTGCGGATTGTTCATGGGAAGGGGATTGGGGTACAGCGGGAGGCCGTCCGGAAGGTATTGGCACGGACTCCCTTTGTGACGGCGTTTGGGGATGCGCCGATGGAGGCTGGCGGTTGGGGGGCGACGGTGGTTACGCTGGCGAATCGACGTCCAGGTAGTCCGGATCCTGCCACGCTATGAAGGCGTGGGGCAGGGTGATGGTGAGGGGCAGGTATCCGAAGATGATGGGCTGGAAGTGCTGGCCGGGTTGCGGGGGGCCTCATCGAGGTAGAAGAGGTAGATAACGGAAAGGCCGGCGATGATTTGATAGGCGCGGAAGAAGGCTTGGTTGCGGACCTGGGTCTGACGTTCGTCGGACTGCGGTGCGGAGTAGAGGGAGGCGACCTGGTTCAGGACCCTCCAGCCGTACGCCAGCAGCAGGCCGCCGGGAGCGGCGACGAGGGCCAAGGCGATTGACTTGAGATTGTAGGCTCCAAGCAGGGCAGCGATGAATAGAACGTAGCCTAGGTAGGTGGCGACACAGGCGAAGCGGCGTTTGCTGCGGCGGCGGAAGTCGATGCCCGCGATTAGAAGATCTTCTCTCATGATGGTTATCCTGGAGCGGGTTTGGTGATTCCGTAAAGCTGTTCGCTCAACGGACGAAAGGGTTGCCGGGAGAAGATAGCTTCAATGGGGAGGCCAAAGAATTCGCTGGCCCGGAAGGCGAGTTCGAGGCTAGGGTTGTAGTCGCCCCGTTCCATGTAGCCTATGGTCTGATAATGGACGCCGAGGGCATCGGCGAGTTCCTGACGGCTGAGACTGCGCTCGGCCCGCATGACGCCGATGCGGTTGAACAGTGAATTTGTCGAGCTGACCTTGGAATTCGTCATCGATCGGATCTGATCGTATAATTAATCCAACATTCTGTCAAGATGATTTCGCGTCGACAAAAATTTAGGACGAAGAACGGGATGGGTTGGACGGCAGCCGTGCCGGGGCAGATGAGTGAACAGTTCATCGCGTTTGCCCGGGAGTGCGGGCTTCCGGTCGTGGACATTGGCTGTGCGTACGGGGTGGCGGCGATTCCGGCGGGGGCGGTTGCCGTGGATCTGGAGATCAGCCATGTGGCGGGGTTGCCGGCGGGGATGGACCGCGTGGTGGGGCGGTTTCCGGAGGTGGCGTTTCGGGCGGGGAGATTAGGGGCGGTGCATGCTTCGAACGTGCTGCATTTTTTGACCGCCGCGGAGTTGGAGGAGGGCGTTCGGCGGATGGAGGAGTGGCTAGCCCCGGGAGGGAAGGTATTCGTGCAGGCGAGTACCCCATTTCAGCGACCGTTTGCGGCGTTTGTGGGGGAGTTTGAAGAGCGGGTGGCGGCGGGGGAGCAGTGGCCGGGGTGGGTAGCGGAGACGCGATCGATTACGGATTATCGGCGGCTGCACCAATATCCGGCTTCGATTCATTTGCTCGATGAAGGGGTGCTGCGGCGGTTATTTGGCGGTTGGGAGATTGAGTTTTGCGGATACTACCGGCGGCATGGGTTGCCGGCGAGTCTCTACCTGGATGGGCGGGAGTCGGTGGGCTTGGTGGCACGGCGGCCCTGATACCACCGTTTGACGATGTCCATGGCGGGTTTGCCCCAGGGGGTCATGGTGTTATCCTGCGGCCCCCCGAAGCCGTTGGTGCCAAGTTTCCACCAGAAGACGCCGGCGAACCAGGATTTCGAATAGAAAGTCTTCAGCAGGGCGTCGTAGGCGGCGGCTTGCGTTTGGAGGTGAACGGGGCGTTCGGAGCGGTCTTCCCACGGGGTGCGGTGCGAGTTGGGGGCGGCGGCGTAGCCGGCTTCCGTAAACAGAATTGGCTTGCGGAACTTGCGATGGACCGCTTCGAGTTTTTGGGCCAGGGGACGGGCGTCAAGCGAGTCCGGTAGCGGGTAGTAGTTGTCGAGTCCGATGTAGTCGAGTTGGCCCCAGAAGGAGATGCGCTCGAACTCGGGACCGTGGTTGGCGGCGTAGGTGAGAGGGCCTTTGAAGTGGGTGCGGGCGGTGGCGATGAGGGACCGGAATTCGGATTCGTGTTCGGTAGCGTAGGCGAGTTCGGTGCCCATGCAGAAGAGGTCGGCCTGGATAGTGGTGGCGAGTTTGCTGTAGTGGACGAGCATGGCGCGATACTGGGCGAACCATTCGCGGCGGAGGGCGGCGTCGGAAAGATCGACTGGTTTGTTGGGCCAGATTTGGGGTTTGAGGAGCACTTTCATGCCACGCTCTCGGGCGGCGGCAGCGACTTTGGAGATACCGGCGTCAGACTCCCAGGAGCGGGCGCTGCCGAAGACGATTTTGGTCTCGCCGCGGGGGGTGAAGGCGAAGGGGATAATGGCGACACTGTCGACGTGATACCCGCGGAGTTGGTCGAGCATGGCGACCGAGTCAGGGGACTCATAGCGAACTCCGCGTTCGGCGGTGAAGGAGACGCCGCGGAAGAAGAGCGGCTGGGCTTCAAGCGCGACGGTGAACAAAAGCAGAGAGAAAAGTCGCATAGGGAGAACGTCATCGATAGGATACGCTGGAAACACTGTGAAACTGACCCTTATTCTTTGCGGACTGGTAATGACGCTGGCGGCGCAGGAGCGGCCGGTGGTCGCGGTGGTGGGCGAGTTGCCGCGAGTGCAGGAGATGCGGCGGCAGTTGGTGAAGTTGTACACGGTGGTGGATGTTCCGGTGACGGGGACGCCGGTGTTTCCGCCGGTAGGCGTGGCGTACAAAGAGAATGGGGAGGCGCATCGCGTGTGGCGGGCGCTCCATTTGATTGCGCCGGATGCGGTGGTGATGTTGGGGGACTATCCGGGTTTGGTGGAGGCGTTGCGCGGCAAGGCGCCGGTGACGCGGGGGGCGCCGTTCGATAAACCGAAGAAGTCGTTTTTCCGATTGACGATGGAGGAGCGGTTGGCGCGGACGCCGCGTCAGGTGTTGGAGCAGTTGGGTGAGGTGTACGGGCGGGAACTGAATAGCGTGGTTTATATTCCGGCGTTCGCCGTCATGGGGCAGTTGGCGCTGGGGAACAATAAGTTGGTGGAGAAGCTGGTAGCGCCTTATTTAAATGGAAGGCAGGATTCGCTGGCGAAGGCGACGGGGAGCCATGGGAGCGGGCATCTGCTGTTCGCGGCGTTGGGGAAGAAGGACCGCGTGAAGGCGGCCGCGGCGATCATTGCGCCGATGCATAACGAGATGAGCGATTCGGTGTTCATGGCATGCCCGATCCTGGGTGCGGCGGGGGAGTACGAGAAAGCTATAGAGCATTTGCGGTTCATGGAGAAGCTGTGCCTGCGGAAGGACGGGATCTACCGTCACTCTCCGCTTGACGAGGCTGCTTGGGGCCGGGGGAACGCGTTCGCGCTGTTGGGCCAGGCGTTGCTGCTGGAGACGATGGCGCAGCCGGATGAACGGGTGCTGGGGAGTTTCCGGGCGTTGGCGGCGGCATTGCTAGCGCGGCAGGATGAAGACGGGATGTGGCATCAGGTGATCGACAAGCCCGAGTCGTACGCCGAGTTTTCGGCGACGGCGATGATCGCGTCTTCCTTTTAGAAGGCCATTCGGGCGGGCTGGTTAGAGGGAGTGAAGTATCAGCCGGCTGTGGACAAGGCTTGGCGGGCGGTGCTGATTCGGACGGGGACGGACGGGACCGTGATGGATGTTTGCGAGTCGACGGGGAAGCAGACGTCGCGGCAGGCCTACTTTGACCGGGCGGCGGTATGGGGGAAGGATCCCCGGGGTGGGGCGATGGCGATGCTGCTGGCGGGTGAGATGATGAAGCCGTGAGCAAAATTCGCTGTTACGTCCCGGTTGCAATCCCAGCAGAAGGGTATACTGACAGTAGGAACGAACTTGTTTTCCGGTCCTCAAAAAATTTCCAACAGGGAGTCGACGTTTGAAGCGTACAGGTAGTGATGATTCCCTTCGTTGTTCGTTCTGTCACAAGAGTCAGGACGTCGTCGGCAAGTTGATCTCTTCGCCGAGCGACTACCCCCGTGCCTACATTTGCGACGAGTGCATCGCCGTATGCAACTCGATTCTTGAAGACGACCGGAATGAGCAGAGCCATGCAACGCCGCATAAACTGCCGAAACCGTTAGAGTTGAAAGAGTACCTGGACCAATACGTGATAGGTCAGGACTCGACGAAGAAGAAGTTGGCCGTAGCGGTGTACAACCACTACAAGCGCATCCAGATGAACCGGCAACGGGGCGCGGATGTGGAAGTGGCCAAATCGAATATTCTGCTGATCGGGCCGACCGGCACCGGAAAAACGTTGTTGGCCCAGACGCTGGCGCGGATTCTGGACGTGCCGTTCGCCATTGTCGATGCGACGACGCTGACCGAGGCCGGCTACGTTGGCGAGGACGTCGAGAACATTATTCTGCGTTTATTGCAGAACTCCGATTGGGATGTGCAACGGTGCCAGACCGGCATTATCTACATCGATGAAATCGACAAGATCTGCCGGAAGGACGAGAACCCGTCGATTACGCGGGACGTTTCCGGCGAAGGGGTCCAGCAGGCTCTGCTGAAGATCCTGGAAGGGACAATTGCGAATGTGCCGCCGCAGGGCGGACGGAAGCATCCGCACCAGGAGTTCACGCCGGTGGACACCTCGAATATCCTGTTCATCTGCGGCGGGGCCTTTATTGGTCTCGATAAGATCGTGTCGCGCCGGGTTGGCAAACGGCAGATGGGCTTTATGGACGACCAGGCTCCGGCGCCCTCGGCGGATGGAAAGCAGGCCAAGGCCACGCCGATCCGCCGGGACGATGAGTTGCTGGTTCACGAAGTGCAGCCGATGGACCTGATCCGGTACGGCTTCATTCCCGAGTTTATCGGACGGTTACCGGTGGTGGGCGTGTTGAACGACCTCGACAAAGAGACGCTGGTGCAGATTTTGTCGAAGCCGAAGAACGCGATCATTAAGCAGTACCAGCGGCTGTTCGAATTTGAGAATGTCCGGCTGAAATTTTCCGATGATGCTCTCGAGGCGATCGCCGTATTGGCGCTGGATCGGAAGGTTGGCGCCCGCGGGTTGCGGATGATCCTCGAAGACCTGATGTTGGATCTGATGTACTTCCTGCCGTCGTACAAGAAAGTGCGAGAGTTTCACGTCACCAAAGAGATGGTGCTTTCGCAGAAGATTAACCTCGCGCTGCTCGAGAAAGCGGGCTAGAAAAAACGAAAAGAAGCCGGAGCAGGCCGCGGTTCCGCCCTTGCGGGTGGGAACCGTGAACCCTTTTTGCTTTGGCGCGAATCAAGATAGAATAACCCATGAGTACCAGAGAGAAATCCGAAACGAAACGGCTTCCCATGATGCCGATACGCGACGTGGTCATCTTCCCTCATATGATGACCCCGTTCGTCGTGGGACGGGAGAGCAGTGTCCGGGCGCTCGAAGAGGCGCTGGCGGGCGAAAAGAAGATCTTTCTGGCCACGCAGCATGACGCAAGCGTCGACGAGCCGCGGCCGGACGAAATCTATAGTGTCGGTACGATTGCCAATATCGTACAGAGCTTGAAGCTCTCCGACGGCAATATCAAGGTGTTGGTAGAAGGCGCAGAGCGGGCCAAAGTGGTTTCCGTCAGCACGGAAGACGGGTATTTCCGGGCGACGGTGAAAACGTTCGCGACCAAGCTGGACACGGGCGTCTCGCTCGAATCGCTGACCAACCGCGTGACGACGTTGTTTGAACAGTACGTCAAGTTGAGCCAGAACCTGAATTACGAGACCATGATCGCGACGATCAAGGTGGACGATCCGGGTAAGCTGGCCGACACCGTGGGCGCGAATCTGCAGTTGACGATTGAAGAGAAGCAGGAACTGCTGGAAATCTTCGATCCGATTGACCGGTTGACGCGTGTGGCGGAGATGCTCGACATCGAGATCGAAAAGCTTTCGGTGGACCGCACGATCCAGGGCCGTGTGAAGCGTCAGATGGAGCGGGCTCAGAAAGAGTATTACCTCAACGAGAAAATCAAGGCGATCCAGAAAGAACTGGGCCGGGGCGAGAAGAGCGAATACGACGACCTGAAGAAGAAGATCGAAGCTTCGGGGATGACGGCGGACGCGCTCGAAAAAGCGATGGCCGAGCTGAAGCGCTTGGAGCAGATGCCGCCGATGTCGGCCGAGTCCACGGTATCCCGGAACTACCTCGATTGGCTGCTGGCTGTGCCGTGGAAGCAGAAGACGCGCGAGATCCGCGATCTGAAGTTTGCGCGGGAAGTGCTCGAGAGCGATCACTACGGACTGGAGAAGATCAAGGAGCGGATCCTTGAGTTCCTTGCGGTGCGGCGTCTGGTAAAGAATCCGAAGGGTTCGATACTTTGTTTTGTCGGACCTCCGGGCGTGGGCAAGACCTCGCTGGGCATGTCGATTGCGAAGGCGACCGGACGGAAGTTCGTGCGGCTGTCGCTGGGCGGCGTGCGGGATGAGGCCGAAGTGCGCGGCCACCGGCGGACCTATATTGGCGCCCTGCCGGGCCAAGTGATCCAGATGATGAAGAAGGCGGGGACGAAAAACCCGGTCTTCATGTTGGACGAGATCGACAAGATGTCGACGGACTTCCGGGGCGACCCATCGGCGGCGCTGCTGGAGGTGCTCGATCCGGCTCAAAATGACAAGTTCATGGACCACTATCTCGATGTCGATTACGACTTGAGCGAAGTGTTGTTCGTGGCGACGGCGAACGTGATGCACACGATTCCCGCACCGCTGCAGGACCGCATGGAAGTGATCCGCTTGAGCGGCTATACCGAGCTTGAAAAGGCCGAGATTGCGCGGCGGTTCCTGATCACAAAGCAGAAGGCGGCGACTGGCTTGGGAGAGAGCCAAGTCGAGTTCACGCCGGACGGCGTTGCGAGCCTGATCCAAAGCTACACCCGGGAAGCCGGCGTTCGGAACCTGGAGCGCGAGATTGGAAACGTCTGCCGGAAGATAGCGCGGAAGGTTGTCGAAGCGTCGGTAGAGGATGAGCCGGAAGTGATCGCCCAGGGAGGCGAGCTCGTTGAGGAACCGGCCGAGAAGCCAGCCAAGAAGGGTAAGAAAGCGAAAGCGGTGCAGGATGCCGGGGACGCCAAACCTGTCGAAAGCAAACTCCCGCCAGTCTCGGTGACGGCGCAATCGCTGCTGGAGATGCTTGGGCCGCCGCGCTTCCGGGATACGCAGGCAAGCAAGAAGAACGACATTGGTGCGACGGTCGGGTTGGCGTGGACGGAGGTCGGCGGATTGATTCTGACGACGGAAGTGACGGTAATGGAAGGCCGCGGAAAGCTGACGTTGACCGGGAAACTGGGTGACGTGATGCAGGAATCGGCGCAGGCGGCGATGAGTTACGTGCGGAGCCGGGCAAATTCGCTCGGTTTGCCGCGGGACTTCTACCGGAACCTGGACATCCACTTGCACGTTCCGGAGGGAGCTATCCCGAAGGATGGCCCGTCGGCGGGTATTACGATCGCGACCAGTATGTGCAGCGCATTGACGAATATTCCGGTGCGGGGCGACATCGCTATGACCGGAGAAATCACAGTGCGCGGCAAGGTGTTGCCGATTGGCGGATTGAAAGAGAAGATGCTGGCGGCGCACCGTCAGGGTATTTTCGAACTCGTTTTGCCAAAGGACAACGAGAAAGATTTATATGACATTCCGGAGACGATCCGGAAAGAGATGAAGCTCAACTTCGTCGAGAGCATGGACGAGGTGTTGAAGATCGCTCTTGAGCGAGAAGTGACCCCTCTGCCGATTGTTCCTCCGGCGACGTCCCAACCCGAAGCTCCTGTGGGTTCGGACGACATCAGGCATTAAGCAACAGGACGGGGGCAGTGCCCAACTGCCCCTTCTTTAGAACCCGCAGTGCCCCCCTCCACGAAACCCACCGCAGAGTTTATACTAAGTACAACCATCCCAGAGCAATATCCCAAGGGTCACACCCCGGAGGTTGCATTCCTGGGCCGCAGTAACGTGGGAAAGTCCAGTTTGTTGAATTGTCTGGCGGGGAGTAAACGACTCGCCTTCACCAGTTCACAACCGGGCCGAACACAGTCCATCAACTTCTTCCGCATTGGTGGAGAGATCATCTTCGCCGATCTTCCTGGCTACGGCTTCGCAAAAGTTCCCTTAGAAATCAAAAACGCATGGCTGGCGATGGTGGAAACCTATCTGCTGCGTCTCGAGACTTTAGGTCTTTGTATCCTGCTGCTTGACGGCAGGCGGGGCTGGATGGAACACGACCGCGTCCTGCGGGAGTGGCTGGAACATCATCAAAAGCGCTACCTCGTGGTAGCGACCAAAGTAGACAAACTCAATCAGTCAGAACTGCATCATGGCCTAGCCGACATCCGGAAGGAAATCACCGGGGGCGAACTAGTGCCATTCTCGGCCATCACAGGTCAGGGAGCGAGGGAAATTTGGCAAGCGATCAAGAAATCAACCAGCCGGTGACGCCGGAAGAGACCGGAGCCGAAGTGACTCCGGCGGAACCCAAGCCGAAGGCCGCTAAAGTGGAACGGGCGGCTGCCAATGGAGTTGTTGGCGAGGCGGCGGAACCCAGCAAACGGGATCCGAATACTCTTGACCTGGTAGAGCTTAAGGAGATGAGCATTCAGAAGCTGAATGTCATCGCCAAGGAGTTTGGCGTTGCCGGGGCCGCCGGACTGCGCAAGCAGGAACTGATCTTCAAGATCTTGCAGGCGCAGGCCGAGAAGAGCGGCCTGATATTTTCTGAAGGCGTACTGGAATGCCTGCCCGACGGGTTCGGATTCCTCCGGGCGCCCGAGTACAACTACTTGCCGGGGCCGGACGATGTTTACGTGTCACCGTCGCAGATCCGACGGTTTGACCTGCGCACAGGCGACACCATCAGCGGCCAAATCCGCCCGCCGAAAGAGGGCGAGCGATACTTCGCGCTCATTAAAGTGGATGCGATTAATTTTGAGCCGCCCGAAGAGGCCCGGAACAAAATTTTCTTCGACAATCTGACGCCATTGTATCCGCAAGAGCGGATCAAGCTGGAGACGGTGAAAGACAATTTCTCCGGCCGGGTGATGGATCTGATGGTGCCGATCGGCAAGGGGCAGCGCGGCTTAATCGTCGCTCCGCCGCGGACTGGCAAGACCATGCTGCTGCAGGCGATCGCCAACTCGGTGACGACGAATCATCCGGATGTCACGATGATAGTGCTGCTAATTGATGAGCGGCCCGAAGAAGTGACGGACATGCAGCGGAGCGTGAAAGGCGAAGTGATCAGTTCGACCTTTGACGAGCCGGCGGCCCGCCACGTGCAGGTTGCTGAAATGGTGATTGAAAAGGCTAAGCGGTTGGTGGAGCACAAGCGGGACGTCGTAATTCTGCTCGATTCGATTACGCGGCTGGCTAGAGCGTACAACACGGTCGTACCTCCGTCGGGCAAAGTCCTTTCAGGCGGTGTGGATTCGAATGCGCTGCAGCGTCCGAAGCGGTTTTTCGGCGCGGCGCGGAATATTGAAGAGGGTGGGTCGCTAACGATCATTGCGACGGCGTTGATCGATACGGGTTCCCGGATGGACGATGTGATCTTTGAAGAATTCAAAGGCACGGGCAATATGGAAGTCCATCTGGACCGGAAACTGGTGGACCGGCGGGTCTTTCCGGCGATCGATATCAACAAGAGCGGCACACGGAAAGAAGAGCTCCTCATTCCGAAAGAAGAGCTGAACCGGGTTTGGGTTCTTCGTAAAGTGTTGAATCCATTGTCTCCAGTGGAGTCAATGGAGCTGTTGCAGGACAAGCTTGGCAAGACGCGAAGCAACGCTGAATTTCTGGCCTCGATGAGTGGGTGAGGATTTTCACTATCACGGAAGGAGCTCGCATAACCTTTCGCTGTAAATTTTCGTCTTAACCGTTGTAGAAGTCCTTAAAGGACATTCACGCCTATGTCGTCTCAGCCGATGGATACAAACCCGCTGTATATGTCGAACGCCGCATTGCCGGAAATCCCTTCTCCTACAACCCCTTCGCCCAGTGCTTCTGGGCCGCAAGCGGTGATTCCCGAACGTCCGCCCCGCGGTAACCGGACCTGGATTTGGCTGACCGTTTTGGCGTTAGGCGCCGGGGCGGGCTATTGGTACTGGCAGGGCCGGGAACAAAGTGCGCAATCGGCGACGGCCATTACAGTGCGTACCGCGTCGGTACAGAGTGGAAAGATTGAAAAGACGCTGCGTTTGACGGGCGTGACGGCTTCGGAGAATTATTCCTCATTGATTGCGCCCTCCTTGCGCGGCGGACGGAGTGGCGGTAGCGCTAATGTAGTTAGTGGCCCCGGTGGTATGTCGATGATGGGCGGACGCGGCGGCGGTGGTGGCGGGAATAGCGGTGGTGGCGGGGGTAGTAGCGGTGGTGGCGGCGGCGGCGCGGCCTCTGGCACCGGAGCCAGTACAGGCGCGCCGTCTGTTGAAACATTGGCGTCGACCTCTGGTGGCGCTGGTGGCGGCGCCCCCACGGCTTTGCGTTCCGCTCGAACGGCATCTGGCCGTGCGGCGGCGCCGGTAGCGGCGCCTCGCTCGACAACGACGACGCGCGCTTCGTCCTCGTCGACCAGTCTCGGATCGACTTCGGGAGCCTTAGTGGGTAGTGGCAGCGGTGGCGGTGGCGGTGGTGGCGGCGGCCGTGGCGGTAGTGAGTTCATGCTGCAACTACAGGGTTTGGCCAAGAGCGGCTCTATGGTCAAAAAAGACGAAGTTGTAGCCGAGTTTGATCGGCAGTACATGATGCAGCGGCTCGATGATTTCCAGGCGACCGTGACGCAGTCCGAAGCGGACTTTCGGAAGCAGATCGCGGAGTTGCAGATTACCCGCAAGACCTATGAACAGCAAGTTTTGACTGCTCAGAACGCAGTAGAAAAGGCCGAGCTCGACGTCAAGACCATTCCCGTGCGCAGCGCCATTGACAGCGAGCGGATACGACTTGCTCTTGAGGAGGCGAAAGCCAATTTGAAGCAGATGCAGGAAGCGCGACGGTACCTGGACATCGGCGAGAAGGCGCAGGTACGTTCTGCGGAGTTGGAGTTGCAGGCAACGAAACTTGAGTTCCGCCGTTCGCAGGCCAACGCCGACCGGATGTTGGTGAAGGCACCTCGTGAAGGATTGGTCGTAATGCAGAACACGTTCCGAGGGGGCGAGTTCGGCCCGATCCAACAGGGCGATCAGGTGTATCCCGGCAACGTATTTATGCAGATTGTCGATCCGTCGTCGATGGTAGTGAATGCGACCGTCAATCAGTCAGACGTGCAATCGCTCCGGATCGGCCAGCGCGCCAAGATTCGCTTCGACGCATTTCCTGGCTTGGAGCTTCCTGGCAGGCTCTACCTGATCGGCGCCATCACCAAGACGGGCGGCATGAGAGCGCAATTTAAGAAAGACGTGGTGGTACGATTCCGCCTTGAAAAAATGGATCCCCGTGTGATTCCGGATTTGAGCGCAAGCGCCGATGTGATTCTGGAACAGGAAGAGAATATTGCCGCAGTGGCTCCACTTGAAGCCGTCCAAAGCTATGAAGGGGACGGCAAAGCGTTTGTTCTGGTTCGCTCTGGAAAGGGTCAATGGGAGCGGCGTCAAGTAGAGCTTGGAGTGGCCAGCTTTACCCATGTGGCGGTGACGGCGGGCTTGAAAGCTGGTGAGGTGGTCGCATTAGAGAAACCACCCAGCCCCTCCTCAGGCGCAGAGTCGAGTTAACCCGGTCCAAGAGCAGAGAGGAAATTATGTCGTCCAAAGATATGAAGCCGAAGGTCCGTCTCGGGCAGACTAAAGAGTCTCTGCGTCGCCGGAACATTATCACGACCGTGTTGGTTTTGGCTGCCGCGGGTGGTGGTTACTACTATTACCAGCAACGCAATCCGACAAAGGTCGAAGTGCCGGTCGCTAAAGTTCGTAAGGGTGAGTTCGTAATCTCGGTAAAGGCGCGGGGCGATGTTCGCTCCTCGAAATCCGTAACGATCACGGTGCCGCAGATTCCGGACCCTCGGATTGTGCGTCTGGCAGAGACAGGCAAGCCGGTCCGTAAAGGTGACGTCATTGTCGAGTTCGACGGGGCACAGCAGGAGCAGACCTACCTTGACCGGGCGACCAGCGTTCGGACGGTGGACAAAGAGATTGTCCAATTGAAGGCCTCTCATCGGATTACAAACGAGATGGACGGCATGAATCTCATGACCGCCGGCTACAACGTTGAACGCGCGAAATTAGAGGCCTCCAAGGCCGAAATTCTTTCAGATATCGAAGGGAAGAAGAACCGGATCGACGTGACCACGTCCGAGGGTGATCTGGACCAGGTGAAGACCACGCTGAAAGCGAGAAAGACGACGCAGGAAGCCGACATGGAACGCCTTAACCAGAAGAAGGACAAGACCGTTCGTGATGCCGGCCGTGCCCAGAGTTACCTTTCGATGATGACGATTAGGGCTCCAAGCGATGGCATCGTAAATGTGCTTCCGAACACCCGGACTTCCGGTGCTTTCGGTTCGTCGCCACCTCCGTTCAAGGAAGGAGACCGGGCATGGACCGGCGCAGCGATTGCTGAAATCCCTGACCTGTCGTCGATGCGCGTCGAACTGAAGCTGGATGAGGTGGATCGCGGCAAGTTGCAATTGGGCCAGAAGCTCCGGGTGCGGGTGGACGCGATTCCGGACCTGGAATTCGACGCCGAACTCGACTGGATCAGCCCGATTGCGGCGATCGTATGGAAGGGCATGGGTTTGACGGAAAAAACATTTCCCGCCCGGGCGACGCTGGCCAAAGTGGATCCGCGGTTGCGACCGGGGATGAGCAGCACGGCCGAGATCATCATTGAAAGCGAACAGGATTCGATGTTGATTCCCGCGCGTGCGAGCTTCCTGCACAAGGGTAAACCTTCGGTTTGGATTCAGAAGGGCGATCGTTTCGAGATCCGGCCGATTGAGGTTGGGAAGCGTAATGACAGCGACCTGGTCGTTGTGAGCGGTCTGAAACCGGGGGACACCATTGCAATGGAAGACCCCAATGAAGCGGCCAAGCGAGCCAAGAAACTGTAAGCGAGTGGACATGAAGAAGCTCCTGATTCGATTGATTGTTCTGGTGGCGGTAGTGGCTGCGGCATGGGCGAGCTATCGATTTGTCCAGCAACTCCCGCAGCGGCAGTCGCAAGTGGCGACGACCAAGGTTCGGCAGGGAGATATCGTCGTAAAGACTTTCGCCCGCGGCGAACTCCGGGCGGTGCGGTCGGCGACATTGACGGCGCCGAATTTGTTCGGCACGGTTCAAGTGACGAAGCTAGCCGAGATTGGCTCCTTCGCTCGGGAAAAAGATCTGGTCATCGAGTTTGATGACGCCGAGCTGTTGAGCCGTCTCGAAGAGAAGCAGCTCGAAATCGACCAGATTGATGAGCAGTTTAAGAAGTCGCAGGCCGACTTGGCGATTCGGAACAATTCCGATCAGGTCGAATTGTTGCGGGCGCGCTACGCGGTCCGCCGCTCTGAATTGGAAGTGAAGCGGAACGAATTGTTATCTCCGATTGACGCGAAGCGGAACGAACTCAATCTCGAGGAATCGAAGCGCCGCCTGAAGCAGCTCGAAAGCGACATCAAGTCGCGGCAGGAACAGGCCGAAGCGGAATTGGCCGTTTTGCGGGAGCGCCGGCAGAAGGCCGTTTTGGAGTTGGGTCGTGAGCGCGCCCGTTTGACCCAGGTAAAGGTGTTGGCGCCGATGAGCGGTCTGGTGGCTATCCGGCAGAACCAGACGAGCCGTATGGGTATTGGCTTTGACGTTCCGGATATCCGCGAAGGCGACCAGGTGCAGCCGGGAATGCCGATTGCGGACGTCCTTGACCTCTCCGAGCTGGAAGTGTTGGGACGCGTTGGCGAACTCGACCGGGCGAACCTGACCGAAGGACAAGACGTGTTCCTGGCCTTGGACGCCGTCTCGGGCAAACAGTTCCACGGCAAGATCAAGTCGATGTCCTCGACGGCGAGCGCGAATGTGAACTCGAGCGACCCAGCGAAGAAATTCGATGTCGTCTTCTCGATCGATATGAAAGAATTGCTGACTTCGCTGGGTGCGAAGCCGGATCAAGTGGCGAAAATTCTAGCAAC
>JBBQRA010000155.1:0-14464 GCA_038215275.1 Bryobacterales bacterium
GTTCTCCGCCGAATCACCTACAACCTCACCGGCCTCCCCCCCTCTCCCGCCGACCTCGCCGCCTTTGAAGCCGACAACTCGCCCCAAGCCTTCGCCAAAGTCGTCGACCGCCTCCTCGCTTCCCCCCACTACGGCGAACGCTGGGCCCGCCACTGGCTCGACCTCGCCCGCTACGCCGACGGACAACTCGGCGCCAGCAACGACACCCCCTACGCCAACGCCTACCGCTATCGCGACTGGGTCATTCAAGCCCTCAACGCCGACCGCCCCTACAACGAATTCGTCCAAGCCCAAATCGCTGCCGACACCCCCGCCGACCTCCCTGCTCTCGGCTTCCAAGCCCTCGGCCACGGCGCAAACGACCAACTCGACGTGACGACGCGAACCTTCCTCGGCCTCACTGTCGCCTGCGCCCAGTGCCACGATCATAAGTACGATCCCATCCCCACCAAGGACTACTACTCCCTCCTCGGCGTCTTCAAAAGCAGCAAGGTCCACGAATCGCCCCTCGCCGATGAAGCCACCGTCAAGGCCTACCAGGATCACAAGAAGCGCATCGATGACGCCAAATTCGCTCTCGAACGCTTCGTCCAACTCCAGGCCGCGGACCTAGCCGAACTGCTCGCCCGCCAAACCTCGAAGTACCTCACAGCTAAGACCGACGAAGGCCTCGACCCCGAAGTCTTCCGACGTTGGCAGGCCTATTTGAAAGGTCCCGCCAAGGATCACCCGTTCCTCGAAAACACGACGCCCGAAAAGTTCCAAGCTCTCGTTAACCGCATCTTCGCCGACCGCCGCGGCATGGAAGAGCGAAACTTCGTCAAACTCGGCGGTACCAAGGGCCTCCGCGACGAATCCACCCGCCAATGGACCAACCTCGAATCGCTGCCCATTCTCGAATACTACCTCTGGCGTGACCTCGCCTCCGACCCTTATAGCAAGGACTTCTTCTCCTTCGCCGGTGGCATTTATTACTTCGGCGAAAAGGATATCGACCGTTGGCTCTCGCCCCTCTGGAAAGCCGAGCACGGCCGCCTCCGCCGCGAATTGAAAGACCTCCGGGACACTCTCCCCAAGCAGTACCCGTTCCTCCACACGCTCAAGGACGTCGACAAGCCCGCCAACGCGAAAGTAGCCATCCGCGGCGACGACCAGAACCTCGGCGAAGAAGTCCCGCGCCATTTCCTCACGGCACTCTGCGAAAACGAACCTAGCCCGTTCACTAAAGGCAGCGGTCGTGCCGAACTGGCCGAGGCAATCATTCGCCACCCCCTCTCCGCCCGCGTCATCGTCAACCGCGTCTGGCAGGGCCATTTTGGCGCCGGCATCGTCGCCAGCGCCTCCAACTTCGGCCAACTCGGCGAACGCCCTACCCACCCCGCTCTCCTCGACGCCCTCGCCGCCGAGTTCGTCGCCGACGGCTGGTCCCTCAAACGGCTCCATCGACGCATCGTCCTCACCGACGCCTACGCGATGAGTTCCGCCTACTCCGCCGCCAACGCGCAGATCGATCCCGAAAATAAACTCCTCTGGCGCACCAACCTCAAGCCCCGCCTCGATGCCGAGTCGCTCCGCGACAGCCTCCTTGCCGTCGCCGGCCATCTCGACCGGACCCCCGGCGGCCCCGCCCAGCCCCTCGGCGACGATTTCCATCGCCGCACCCTCTATGGCTACGTCGGCCGCACCAAGCCAGACCCTAGCCTCGCCCTCTTCGACTTCCCCAACCCCAACAACCCCGCCGAAAAGCGCACCGTCACCCTCGGGCCCATGCAGCGCCTGTACTTCTTAAACAACTCGTTCGTCGCCCGCCAAGCCGAAGCCTTCACGCAACGCCTCACCGGCGACGACCGCGCCAAGATCCACCAAGCCTATGGATCGCTCTACCTCCGCGCCCCGCGCGAAGACGAAGTCAACATGGGCCTCACCTTCCTGCAGCAAAGCGGCGGCGCCTGGCCGCAGTACGCGCAGGTGTTGATGACCGCAACCGAATTCACGGCGGTGAACTGACCATGCTTCGCAGAGATATCTTGAAAGGAATCGGCGGCAGCCTCGGCATGTTGGGCATGGCCCACGCCGCCGCGCCCGGCCCCCACTTCGCTCCCAAAGCCAAGCGTGTCATCTTCCTCTTCCTCAACGGTGGCATGTCCCACGTCGACACCTTCGACCCCAAGCCCGTCCTCGACAAACGCGACGGCGAACCCATGCCCGGCCCCGCGCTGAAGACGGACCGCGCCGCCGGCAACCTGATGAAGTCCCCCTTCCGCTTCGCCCGCCATGGCCAGAGCGGACTCGAAATCAGCGAAATCTTCCCGCAACTGGCCAAGCGCGCCGACGACCTCTGCGTCATCCGCTCCATGCACTCCGACAACGGCAACCATGGCCCGTCGCTGCTCATGATGAACTGCGGCCACAACCTCCCCGGCCGCCCCTCCATGGGCTCCTGGCTCACCTACGGCCTCGGTACCGACAATCGCAATCTCCCCGGCTTCGTAGTTCTCTGCCCCGGCTATCCCGTCCTCGGCCCGCAACTCTGGGACTCCGCCTTCCTCCCCGCCACCTACCAGGGCACTCACCTGCTCACCAAGGAAAGCGGCCCCGAGAAAATCCTCCAGAACATCCGCAACGCCAAGCTCTCCCTCGGGGAACAGGAGCGCCAACTCGCCCTCCTCGACCGCCTCAACGCCGGCTACCTCCAGCAACTCGGCCACGAACCGCAGATGGAAGCCAGCATCGCGTCGATGGAAGTCGCCTTCCGCATGCAAACCGAAGCGCCGGAAATCTTCAACATCACCAACGAACCCGAAAAAGTCCGCAGCCGCTACGGCGACCACGAGTTCGGCCGCGGCTGCCTCATGGCCCTCCGCCTCGCCGAGAAGGGCGTCCGCATGGTGCAGGTCTACTTCGGCAACTTCCAGCCGTGGGATAGCCACGACGATATTCGCGTCCACTCCAAACTCGCCCAAGCCGCTGACGGCCCCATCGCCGCGCTCCTCGAAGACCTGAAGCAACGGGGCATGTTCGACGATACTCTAGTCGTCATCGGCAGCGAATTCGGCCGCACGCCGATGATTCAAAACAGCGGCCTCGAACGCGTCGGCAACGGCCGCGACCACAACGTCCACGGCTTCACCACGGTCCTCGCCGGCGGCGGAGTGAAAGGCGGCATGGCCTACGGCTCCACTGATGAGTTCGGCTATAAGGCCGTCGAGAACAAGGTGCACGTCCACGACCTCCAAGCCACCATCCTGCATCTGATGGGCCTCGACCATACCCGCCTCACCTATCGCTACAGCGGGCGGGATTACCGGCTCACCGACGTGGCCGGCCACGTCGTCAAGCCGGTAATCGCCTAGGTTAACGGTAGAACGGCTGCCAAGTCAGCCAACGCGGCCCGTAGTGCATCGGCGGCGCGCCCACTTCGTGCGCGCCCAGGTCCGGCGCCTTGCCCACGAAGTTCTCGTTCACCGTCGGAATCACTACGCCCGCATCCACCGCCTTGCTGCCCGGCTTCAGTTTGAAGTTGATGTCCATCGCGTGATACACCGCGAAGCGCTTGGCCGGATCCGGAGGAGTCATCTTCTCAAAGATGTCGTAGTCCACTTCGATGCTATGCGCCTCCTGCCCCGAACCGGCCTTGTATTCGGCCAGCGTGCTGAAGGTCTTCCAGTCGCCCGGCTTCGCCTCGTAGACCCCCTGCCCCGGTGGCGGCGCGAACCACGAATACTGGCTCGTCACGCCCTTGTTCGGCCGGTAGCCGTTGTAGTCCGAAGTGTTCGTCGAGACAGAATTCGCCAGCCGCAGAATCCCCCGGTCGGGCGTATCGCGCCCCAGGTAGAGGTTATTCCGGAAATGCATATTCGCCGACGGATCGCCAATCAGGTTCTCGCCGATGATCGTGTTGTGATAGACAAACAGCCCCGCCGGCTTGGCCGAAAACTTAAACGCGACGCCGCTCGGCGTATGGTACAACGTATTCCGAATGAAGTAGACCGGCCCGCCGAACACCGGCTGTGAACTATAGCCACCCTGCGCCGAGTTGGTGCCGCGGTTGTTAAACACGCGCACGTTGTGGACGCCCCCGTCGGTCTCGACGTAGTCGTCGTTGAGCATGTGCATGTCGTTGTTGTAGATGTCGATCGCCGAAGCCCGCATGTCCGGGTCCGTCGGCGGCGTGCCGTAAGTCGAAATGCCGATCGCGTCATGGAAGTAGGCGATCGCGTTGTGCGCAATCACGTGCCCCTGGCCATAGACCTTAATCGCGTAGTAGCTCACCATGCGATGCGACTTGAACGGCGGCTCCGCCCACTGGTTGCCTCCCGGCTCGCGCTGGCGGCCGCCCCAGCCAATCAGGCGGAACCGGTCGTCGCGGCCTATAAACAAGTTGTCCGCGATATAGAAATCATTGGAGCCGGCCCACTCGGTCCACACGCCAAAGCCGATGTTCTCGAACCGGCAGTTCTTCACGGTCAACCCGACCGCGCCGATCACTTCCTTCTGTCCAGCAAAGATCGCGACGTCGGTATTGCGGAACGTCAATCCCTCGAAGATGTGATGATGCGACGCCATCACGTCAAACAGCCGGTGGTTGTTGTCGCCGTCAAGGATCACCTCGCCGTCGCCAGCCGCCTTGATGGTGATCGGCTTCTCCGCCGTCCCCTTCAACGTTAATGACATCGACCCGTCGAACGGCGTCATCATCGGGTCCACGTAGTCGAGCCGCTCCGGGCGGTATAGCCCGCTGTGCAGCAGCAGCGTATCGCCGGGCTGCGCGCGCCGCTCCCACACCACAGACCAGTCGCCCAGCCCCGCTCCGTAGTAAGCCTGCAGGATGCCGGTAAAGGCCGGCTGCTGCCGCGGGCCGTAATAGTCCGGCGGATAAACGTGCAGCGTGCGGCCGCCCGTGTACGCCTTCGGCTCCGTGCGCGTCCGCACCTTGACGACCTGCGTCGTCTGTCCGCTCGCGCCATCCGGATCGGACATGACGAAGCGGCATTCATATTCAGTGCCCGGCGTCAGGTTCAGAATGCTGCCCGCGAATCCGTGGGGCACCGTATAATCCAGGTTCTCCTTCCGGCGATAGACATTCTCGCCGCCGACGCGCGCCAGCGGCATGCCCTTCTTCCAGTTCGCCTCGCCAACGGGCCGGTACTCTACGCTGACGGTAGCGTTCCGGTTGGCGTCGCCGGTGATGGGCCACTCAAAACCCAGGTTCAGCAACGTCGGATGTTCAACGTGAAACTTTCCGGCCTGCGTGGCATTTTGGGCCAAAGCGCAAGCGGCGGCAAGGAGAAGAAGGGTTAGGTAACGAGTGCCCATACGTTGGGCGATTATATCTGGTTACGAGGAGCAGTCAACCAGAATCTTCATCACGTCCGCGCCTTGCTCCATTTCGAGCAGCCCTTTCTGCACATCGTCGAGCGAGTAGATGTTAGTAATCAGCCGCCGAAAAGGCACTTCAGCCGCGGCCAGCAGGGCTATCGCCTCGTCGAAATCCACCGGCTCATAAACGCGCGTCCCGATCATCTCCTGCTCCTTCCAAAACATCTTATGGAGATCGACGGGCACCGGTTTCGGGAACACAGCGACGACGACGATCCGCGCCCGCACCCGGCCGAGCTTCGTCATCAGCTCTGCGCCCGGGGCCGAGCCAGAAACTTCAAACACAACATCCGCGCCATCATTGCCGGTCTCCGCAGCGATATAGGCCGGGACGTCCGCCGCGCAGGGATCGAGCACCTCGAGCCCCATCTCGCGCAGAAGCCGAATCCGGAAAGGGTTGATTTCGGTGACGATGACGCGAGCGCCATGCTGCCGCGCGACGAGGGCGACCAGCGCGCCGATGGGGCCGCCGCCGATGACGACCGCGAGTTCCCCTGGAACGACACGGCCAAGGCGGACGTCGTGGCAGGCGACGGCGATGGGCTCGATGAGCGCGGCGTCCGGTAACGACAGTTCATTCGGGAGTTGGTGGAGCGTGTGGGCGGGGATGGTCCAAAGGCCCTGCATCGCGCCGGGGGCATCGATCCCAATAAATTTGAGGCTTGGGCAGACGTGGGAGTGTCCGCGGCGGCAGGTGGGGCAGTTTCCGCAAGGGGCGAGGGGGCGTACGGTGACGCGGTCGCCGACCTCCCAATCGACGACATTTTCGCCGAGGGCGGTGATGGTGCCGGAGCTTTCGTGGCCGATCACTTGGGGGAGGGTGACTCGGTGGTCCATGTTGCCATGGAAGAGGTGGAGGTCGGTTCCGCAGATGCCGCAGTGCGAAACCTGGATTTGGACCTCGTCGGCGGAGGGGGTGACAGGGACGCAGGGAGCGACCGAGATTCTTCTGTCACTTAAATATTGGGCAGCGCGAAACATCGCCCTAGTATCCGTCGTCTTCGATGCATGGTCAAACAACTCCTTGTAGCGTTTACGCTCCTGGCCACCTCCTTGGTGGCTGCAGATGTGACAGGAAAGTGGTCAGCGCAAGTGCTTGGCCGCGGCGGGGAAACCCGGGAACAGATTTTTAATCTCAAGGCCGACGGCGCTGCCTTGACGGGAACGGTAGAGGGAATGGGCGAGCCGGCCCCGATTGCGGACGGTAAGGTGGACGGAGAAAACGTTTCGTTCACGATGACCCGGGAGATGAACGGCAACCAGATGAAGTGGACCTACACCGGCACAGTGTCCGGCGACGAGATGAAACTTACTCGCGCTGGCGGCCGCGGGGAGCCTCGAGAGTTCACGGCCAAGCGAATGAAGTAAAAGGATCAAGAGCGCTGGTAGATTATGTTCTCTGCCAGCGCCGCCCATCCGATGAACAATCTCGACGAGAAATGGTTTATCCTGATGGCTTATGTTCTTGGCTTTCACATTTGCAATCATGCTTGTCCTCGCGGGATTTGCGTTTGCGGATGTTGAGGATAAACCGCTCTGGCAACCTTCCGGTGCGTGTCTTGGCTTAGTCCTAAGCGGTATGTTGATTAGTGTGGGCTGGTGGCTCGGTTTTTCGGCCATCGCTGGCATGGCCGCATACTGCTTTCTGTGCACATACTTCGGCATTCGACGTTTGAGGAAGGGGGTAATGAAGGGCGGCCGACTTATCGAAGATCTGCCCGCCATGGCACTCTGTATGGCGTTCACGGCTGTTGTAGCCGCCGAGTTCTATCCGCTTTTGCGGGATGCCGGTAGGGTGAACCAACTGCCAGAGCTTTTTGACCTGCCGAAGCATATCAGCGCACTATCGGCGTGTGCGCGATCCACCCAGTTCCCGGTAGTGAACCCCTGGTTGCCGCAAGCCGATTTCGCTTACCAGACTTCCTATTACGCACCTTTCGCGGCGATCGCGGCGGCATTAGGTTCTTCCACCGGAGTACTGAGAACCGCCGCAGTATTGCCAATCGTATCAACTTTCTTGCTCTTGTCGATGATCGCTGCCGCAGGGCGACGTTTGGGACTTTCAAGGACATCCGTATTGGCCGCCCTGTCCCTTGCCACATTTGTCGGTGGTTATACCGCGGCACTCATGTCCTCGGCATCGGCAATGGGAGCCTCCTTGGCGATGGCGAAGCGACTCGGGGGGCTACCTTGGTTTGAAGACCCCTTCACTTACTTCGTCTTCATACCCAACCATGTTTTTTCAGTGACATGCATTCTCGCCGGTTGGCATGCAGCTAGCCAGAGCTCTACACGGATGGCCGGGATGGTCCGTTGCGGTCTATTGCTGGCGGGAGCCGTCCAGGCGAGCGGTGCCATTGTCCCGCACGCGGTGTTCGCCGCTTTAGTTCTATTCCTTTTTCATTGGTGGTATGGTAACGAACACGTTTTGCGAGTCCGCCTGATTTCGGCGACCTCAATGCTCGTCGTCTTTGGTATTTGCGCATCTCCTTTTGCGTTAATTGCCTTTGGCTGGGCCCAAGGCTCCGAACGCGTAGCGCTTGACTTTGTGTTCGACCTGGCCGGTTGGATGACGCAACTGATCGCTATTGGTCCTTTCGCGGCTCTGTTTATCGTAGGAATAGGCATGGCTTGGCTTCGAGGGAACCATTGGAGATCCTTTATCGTCCTCTTCATTCCCGGTTTGGCTTTCCTCTGTGCGGTGCCGCATATGGAGATTGCCATGAAATCGGCGATGTTCGTCCGCCTGATGGGTGTCTTGGTCGGCGTTCTTCCAGTAGCTTGGCTTATCGAACAATCAAGGACTCGGTCTCGCGATGTTCTGCTTTTTGGAGTAGCTTTGAGCTTTCTGCATGCCACCTATTTCAGCTCACAATTGACGATAACTCTCCTCAAGAGCGCGTACGTGAAGTGGGACCCTCAACTCGCCAATCTCGTGCGATCCCTCCAAGACCTTCCCTTTTCTAGCGAGGTGAGAATATCACCACCTAATCAGGAGTTGGCAGCTTTGTCTGGCCATCTTGTTTTTATGGACTTCACTCCCATCAGACCGGGAGGTTACCTACCTGCACAACAACTTTCCTCTTTCAAGAGTTCCTTCGACTCACTAGCGCGCCTAGCCTCAGGCGTTTGTCCTGCTTCTAAAGCTGAGGCAGCTCCGAATGCCAACAAACCACTGCTTCTTGGACCTGCGGCAAAACGACTCCTGGCTCCACGGCAAGACCGAGCCGAAGCTCTCGGCTATGTGTTGTTGTCCAGCTTGGACGAATTGCAGTGTGGCGGGTACAAAGGAGTCGACGCGCAACCGTTTGATCTAACCGCTCGCGATTGGGCTCCGTGGCCCGGTCCTCTTCCGGGTGTGACTCTCGATTCCCAATCCGTAACCGTGTCGTCCACAAAGATGGTCGATGCTAGCTTGGTCAAGCCGCTACGCCTCCCTGCTGGCCGCTATCGAATCCGGTTCCAACTGAGCGGGACGCTGACAGGTGCCCCTACTGGAGCAGCCCATCTGTCGATCCTCGGCAAAAGCAAGCTGATCAATATCCCCCCGGGCGAATACCAGAGCACCGTCTTCGAAGCGCCCTTCGAGTCGAGCACTCCTATTTCCGAAACACTCGCTTTCGGCCTTGGCGGTTGGGCGCTCGGGTCCGGAACCCTCCGGTTGGAAGGCCTGATATTCACTCTCTCCGCAGTGCCCCAATGAGTTCATCGCTTCTCTCAGGGATTTCCTGCTCGCCAGCCTTTAACGGCTACCACTAACAGAATGGAACAATTCAAAGTCGCCCTAGAGATTGGAAGAGTCGCTGCGCTGTGGTTTGGCGTCTGGATTGTCAGCGGTCTATGGGTGGAAGTGTTCCTGCTTCGGGGACTAATGCAACCTGCGGTACGTTGGCCGCTGATAGCCATCGGCGGCATGGCAACGCATATGATTTTCGTGTTGAACCTAAGCTATATGGGGGTCAGCGTGCGCCATGGTTGGTACTGGGCGCTCGCGGCCACGCTCGTCCCGCTTCTGTTCCGGCCGAAACAGACGGTAGAATTACTGCGTACGTACCGCTCGGGGTGGGTAGTGTTGTTGTTTGTCAGCTTGGGCGTATCCACTCAAAGCTGGTCGCTTGTAAAGGAAGGAGTGCTCACGACGTCCCCGGCAGAGAATGGCGACTGGCTTACCTATGTAACTCACGCGGATATCTTGGCGGACCATGGGTACGGTTACTCGGCCGCCCGCACGGAGTACCCTCAGCACTTCCTGTATACGGAA
The DNA here is from genome assembly GCA_038215275.1 of Bryobacterales bacterium. Classification (GTDB taxonomy): domain Bacteria; phylum Acidobacteriota; class Terriglobia; order Bryobacterales; family Bryobacteraceae. The sequence continues at coordinate 9,641 of JBBQRA010000155.1, forward strand.
TACTATGAGTCGTCCAGCTTCCGGTATGGGCCGTCCCACCTTTTGGCCAGTAGCAGCGTGATCGCTGGGCAGCGCGCAGTCTTCATATTCAACGTATTCTGCGGCTGCCTAATTGGCTTGGCAGGCTGTTCCCTCACGGTATTTGCTTCCCAGTTGCGGCTAGGGGAGCGGCCAGCTTTCTGGCTGGGCCTGCTTTGGTCGGTCCATCCGAGCGTAAACTGGGTCGGCCTCGCGGCATTCATGCCGCAGTTGGTCGGCGTTAGTATGATGCTTTCGCTGATGGCGCTGTGTCCGCTGCTCGTTGGACGAAGGTCGCTCGTCGCCCCTGGTGCCTTGATGGGTCTGCTGCTCTGCGCACTTTTCGTGGGATATAACGAGCTACTGCCCATCACCGGAGCCGCGATTGGGCTTTACCTGATTACGGTCGTGCGAAACAACCCGATACGCTGGAAACGACTCCTGTGCGGCGCCAGCGTCATGATCGGAACCGCGATCCTCCTTAGTCCTGTTGGAATCTATCGTGGCGTACTCGGCATGCTGCTTCAGATCCAGCTGGCAAGGAGAACAGGCGGTGCCGAGCAGGCAGTGGATCATTTGGTGTATTTCCTCGGCTCCTGGCTTGGCGTGCTGCCCCTGCCGCCCACCAAGGATTATGTGGCTCAATACGCCAATCACTCTTGGCATCTCCTCGCGCACAGCACATCGATTTTCTGCCTCTCCGCGGCGGCGTTCTTGCTCTTTCTCGGAGTACGGCAAAGCGGCAAAGGCCGACGCGTAATTCTACCAATAACAGTCACGATTGGCCTCGCTCTCGCAGTCTATATCCAAGTCAGTTTCGAGAGTCCGCAGTTCCGAACGTGGGGGCAGTTTAAGCTGACTCAGTATCTCCTGCCATTTGCGGGATTGCTAATGTACCTGGGAGCGTCCGGCTCAGCCGATAGATTGCGGAAAATCACCATGCCCTTGGCGGCAGTGCTGACCGCAGTCGTCTTCGCGCAAGGAGTTCATTACTATAGTCGCTTTCCAAAGACCTCCTTACGTGTAAATCAGCCGAGATATGGCATGTACATCACGAGGACCGATATGGACTTCGTCGACGCCTTGAATCGAATCGTTCCACATGGACAGCCAATCTTATCGGTTAACGATATTGCGCTTGCCAGAAACGTTACCACATCGCTCTTATTATATCCTCGTCGAGTGTTAGCGCCAGGGACGCCGATAAGCGAGGTATTCTCGCTCGGCACCCCCATTGCGGTAGACGATAGAAACTACCAGAAGGTTCGGAATCTGACCGGGACGGTGCTTTGGGAGAATGAACGATTCTCCATTTCGAAACTAGCTGCCGATCAGGTATACCTCAGCCTCGCTGACGCGCCTGCCAAGACACTAGGGCCGCAGAGCGAGCTGGCATTACCCGGCTGCAAAACTGGCGACCGTGTCGCGATTCACGGGTTCGCTCCTGAAGGCGGAGATGTAACGGCAGTCATCGGCCAGGGTGGGGCTCCCAAACTGGAAACCTTCCACTTGAGGGCCGGAGAGTTCATTTTTCAGGTGGCAACTAATTGCGAGAAGGGAGGATCCCGAGCGGTCTTGAAGACTGCTGCAAGGATTTTCGTCTCTGACTACGAGCTGGTACGGGATGAGCAGAGGAGCCGCCAGCTAGTGGCGGCTGCGGACGAATTAGTAACGCAGTCGGGTCCTCGTATGAATCTGCTCCCCTTACTAGGGAAGTCGAACGCGTGGCAGACTCGTCAGTTTGATGGAAGCAGAACGCCGCCGACGATTGAATTTGATGCAAATGGAGTAAAGCTGACGTCCGTTATTGCCACCTCTGGAGGATTGGAGACAGTTCTTAACCTGCCCGCTGGATGGTATGAACTGGAGGCGACCGCCACGATTCCGTCCGCGCTAACTGGTACCGGCCGGGGATTTGGCATCGGCTTTCTCGATCTTCCTGAATCGCAATCTTGGCAAAGAACGGCCGGTCGGTTCAACGTCCGAAGGCTGATTCAGGTCCCTAAATCAGGCCCTCGCGGATTCGGCCTGGTTTTGGGCGGCTACGGCACGGTCGTCGGAGAAACGGTAGTAACGCGATTGGAACTGAAGCCGGCAGGACACTGGGTAAACTCAACGGGGAGTTCTCCGGTCCATTTGGCGCCATGGGGTGATGCCGCCTGGGCACTGGTAAGCTACGATGGAGCAAAGGATTTGAGCGAGCGTTCGCTTTCCGGGTCTGCCTTGAGCCTAACGAGCGCAAAACCAACTTCGAGCGGGGTCGGGATGGTGGTCGACTTGCGGCCAGGAACCTACCTATTGGGCGCGCGGATTGAGGCTTCCGTGCCGTCGAGTGGGCCCGGGCTGGGATACGCAGTCTTGCTCGAAGGCCACCCGGACTCGATCATCAACCTCAAAGTGGCTGGAGTCGAGATCGGGCAGAGCATGTTCTCGATCACCAAAGGAGGTAAGTTCCGTCTCGTCACCCTGGTGGGTGGATACGGGTTCTCGCAGGGGGCGGCACAATTTAGCGACCTTTCCCTGAGGCGGGTTAGCGACGCAGTTTCGCCGGCTCGATCAGCGAAAGCCGAGTTCGTTCAACTGCCGGGAATAGACACTGACGGTTGGAGAGTGGTCACTCTGGATCCGTCACCGGGCGCGGTGAACGTCCGTAAAGGAGCAGGGTGGATTGGCTTGGGCTCTTCGGGCCAAATCTCATCAGCCGCCGTCACAGGGATCAGCTTGGAAAAGGGCACCTATGTCCTGGGGGCCGATATTGTTGCCGAGGAGTCAGCCGACGGAAGTGGCAGGGGCTACGGTATCGGATTTCTACAGAATCAGCAGTTCCAGTGGTGGGTTCGCGAGATTGGGAGCCACCGCATCACCGCTTTGGTTATGCCCGAACATCGAATCGAAGATTCGATGGCATTAATCGTCGGCGGCTTCGGCACGGTTAAGGGCTCGGCCCGGTTCACTCGGCCAGTGATTCGGGCATTCCATTTCCCGACACTTGCCGCGGTAGAGTAGATGGGAATTCCATCAGTAGTATCTCCCGAACGCGGCTGCGGCAAGCAGTCTCTGCTCTCAAAGGTGCAGTACGAAAGGAACAAAAAAGCCGAAAACTTGCGAGGGTTTCGAGTAAAATTATAGACTGTCAGGACAATAGCTTTTGCCTAGTGCGTGGCAAGCCCTAAGTATTCGGGGCGAAATTTGCAGGACAACAAAAATTTCATGAGTTCAGTAAAGATTGCCGTCCTGGGGGCCGGAATGGCTGGCATGGCCGCCGGAAACACCCTGAGGGATCAGGATTGTACGATTTTTGAAGCCCGTAGGCACAGCGGGGGCCATGCTTCGAGTTTTCAGCTCGGGCCGTACACCTTCGACGAAGGCCCACATGTCTCTTTCACCGGGAACGATCGGGTGCGGCAGTTTCTCGCCTCCAGCGTGGACGGCGAATTCAATACCCATCCGAGCATCGCGACGAACTACTACCAGGGCCACATCGTTCGCCACCCGGTTCAATGCAATCTCCGTGGGCTGCCCGCCGACCTGATCAGCCGGTCAATCGCCTCGTTCGTGAAAGCTCAATACGGAGAGCGGAGCGAGATTGGCAATTATAAGGACTGGTGCTATGCCGGCCTCGGCGAAGTGATCAGCGAGACTTTCACTCGGCTGTACACCCGCAAGTACTGGACGTTGGAGATGGAGCAACTGACGACCGACTGGGTCTCAGCACGAATTTATGCGCCGAAGCTCGAAGAAGTGTTGGATGGTGCGCTCAGCGAAGCGGCCGGTCAGCACTACTACATGTCCAAATTCCATTACCCCAAAAACAATGGGTTTGGCGAGTACAACACCCTGTTAACCAAACGGAGCCGCATCGAGTACAGCCGCAAAGTCATCGAGATCGATCCTGAGCTGAAGAAGATCACGTTCGCGTCCGGCCCGGATGTTCACTACGAGCACCTCATCTCGTCAATGCCGCTGCCCGACCTGATCACTCGCATCCCGAAGGCTCCTACCGCGGTCCAAGAGGCGGCTGAAAAACTCAGTTGCTCCTCCCACCTTCTGGTCAGCGTGGGAGTCAAGCGGCCAGCTCTCAATGATGCGTATTGGATGTATGTCTACGATGAAGACATCCCGTTCTCGCGAATCAGTTTCCCCTCGAAGTACTCGGGGCGGATCGCTCCGGAAGGATATTCGAGCGCTCAGGTTGAAATTGTCCATTCGAAGTACAAGGCACTCCCCGCGAAGGAGTCGATTGCCGACCTGACCGTCGAAGGTCTGATGCGCTGCGGGATCCTCCACAATCGCGAAGAGATCGACATGCTGGACATCCGCGACATCAAGTACGCCAACGTGATTTTCGATTTTGACCGCAAAGCCAATCTGGCGATGGTTCACGACTATCTCAGCCAGATGGGAATTTACTGGTGCGGGCGGTACGGAGACTGGGAATATCACTGGACGGACCAATCGATGCTGAGCGGCGAGCGCGCGGCGAACGAGGTCCGCGCGATCCTGGGCGCTGGCGAGAACGAGTATACCGAAGGAGTTGTTTAAGGGATGCAGAGCACGAGTCCGCTAAGTGAAGTTCCCGTCATTATCCTATGTGGCGGGATGGGGATGCGGCTGAAAGAAGAGACGGAGTTCCGCCCCAAGCCGATGGTCGAGCTTGGGCAGCATCCTATTCTTTGGCACATCATGCAGTGCTACTCCCGGTACGGATTTCAGCGGTTCATTCTATGTCTTGGGTTTCGCGGCAAGGTGATCAAGGAGTTCTTCCTGAACTATTCGATTCACGCCAGTGACGTCGAGGTCCATCTT
>JBBQRA010000156.1:0-14309 GCA_038215275.1 Bryobacterales bacterium
AATCCCCAGACCCGACTTACTAACCCGTCTAAGAACGGCCTTAGGCAACGAGAAGCTAAGCCTGCCAGACGCCACGCCCGGGGTGCCCGACCTGGTCAACGAACTGATCCACTTCCGCAGCGACGGAGCCCAGACCGAGCATGACGACCTCGTCTTCGCCCTTGCCTTAGCCACCTGGCAAGCCTTCGCCCACCACAAGGAAAACTTCTATCCACCCAATAGACACCGCTAGTATACTGGGGCTCCATGCTGCGCCTGCTCGTCTTCTTCGCCACCCTCAGCCTGTTCGCCGCCGACTCCCGCCGCCCGAAGCTGATCGACGCTCACGTCCACTACAACGGCGACCCCGCGTTCCTCACGAAGTTCCTCGCCAAACTGGAATCCGTCGACGGCCAGGCCCTCCTGATCGCCCAGCCGAAGGACGTCCCCGCCATCAAGGAGTTCACCGCCGCGCACCCCGGCCGCTTCTACGGCCTCGGCCAGATGTCCCTCGACCATCCCGATGCCATCAAGCAGGTCGACGAGTTTCACAACGCCGGCTTCCGCGGCCTCGGCGAGCTCACCGGTCCCGAGTACTCCTTCGACGACCGCCGCTACTGGCCCATCTACGAGCGAGCCGAAAAGTACGGCATGATCATCATGTTCCACACCGGCATCGTCAACCGCCGCAACTTCTCCGAGCCCATGAACGTCTCCTCGGACCGCATGCGGGTTTCGACGCTCGACCTCATTGCCCGTCGCTTCCCCAAGCTCACCCTCATCGCCGCCCACCTCGGCAACCCCGATTACGAATGGGCCGCCGAAATCGGCCGCTGGAATCCGAACCTGCTCTTCGATGTCTCCGGCTCCACGCTTTACAAGAAACAAGCCGACCTGACGTTCTTCAAGTCCATCTTCTGGTGGGACAACGTCGTCAGCCCCCACACGCCCAAAACCAACGTCAGCGCCTTCGAAAAGCTGGTCTTCGGCTCCGATGTCTTCGGCGGCGAAATCGCCGAGTTCGATCGCGAACTCGACCTCTACAAGAAGCTCCTCGCCGCCTGCGGCGTCGCCCCTGCCTCCCAGGAGAACATCTTCAACGGAACCCTCTGGAAGGTGCTCCAGAAGCAGCCGTAGCCCGGTTGAAGGCTAGCTGATGAACCCGTTCCGCATCGCGAACCGTACCAGGTCGCCGGTCGAATGCAGGTTCAATTTCTCCATCAGCCGGCCCCGGTGCGCCTCCACGGTGTAGACGCTCAAAGTCAATTGATTGGCGATGTCCTTGTTCGTCTTGCCCTCCGCAATCAACTGCAGAACCTCCCGCTCCCGCGCGGTCAGTAGGTCCACCGGGTTAGTAACATGCCTGCGGTAATCGTCCAGCACGGATTCCGCGACCGACGGACTCAGGTACGCCTCGCCCCGCGCCACCGCCCGGATCGCGTCGAGCAGCGCGTCGTCGTCGGCGTCCTTCACCAGGTAACCCTTCGCCCCGGCCTTCAGCATCTCCCGCACATACACTGCGTCCCGATGCATGCTCAGCGCCAATACCCGGCTTCGCGGCGAGATCTCCCCAATCCGTCTCGTCCCTTCGATCCCGTTCAGCCCTTCCATGTTGACGTCCATGATCACTACGTCGGGCAGCGTTTTCGCCGCCTCTTCTACCGCCTCCAAACCGTTCTTGGCCTCGGCGACCACCTCCATATCGGGCTGGGCACTCAAGATCATCCGGATCCCTCGCCGAACTACGGTGTGATCGTCCGCCAGTAAGATTCGGATTCGACTAACTGCCGGTTGCATCTGCGCTACCCTCCTCTGCGTACTGCGCCGGCGCCTGCACCTCTACCCGTAAGCCGCCCTCATTCCCTTTCGACACGGTAAGGGTGCCTGCAATGTGGCGCGCCCGGGCCCGCATTCCCACCAGCCCCAAGCTGGGCTTCATTGGCCGTTCGTCTGTCATCCCCCGACCATTATCAGTCACTCGCAGCAGAACCCGGTCGCCGGTCACATCCAATTCCACCTTCACTTCGGTTGCGCCGGCATGCCGCGCCACATTGGTTAAAGCCTCTTGCGCAATTCGGAAAAGCTGGGTCTCCTGCACCTCTTCCAGCCGTCGCGGGCAACGGGATGTATACTCCACCAGGATTCGCGTTCGCTCGGAGAACCGCTCGGTCAGCCAACGAAGACCGGCCTCCAGTCCGAAGTCGTCCAGAATCACCGGCCGCAGTAACTGTGACAACTCCCGCACGCCCGACAGGGCCTCCTCCAGAATCGAAACACATTCCGTCCTGCCCTCCACAAACCCCGGACCATCCATCCGCTTCAGCATGCTCTTCAATCCCGTCAGCGACTGCCCCAGTTCATCGTGCATTTCATGCGAAAACCGCCGCGCTACAACTTCCTGGTCCTGCAGCATCTGCCAGGAAACCTGCTCCAACTCGGCCGCCTGCCATTCCAGGCGGCGGAACGCCAGCCGCGTCGTATACACCGTGATGCCAGCGCAGGCCACTGCCATCACCAGGCAAATTCCCAGCACGATCTCCAACTCGTCCAGCAATAGCTGGGACTGCTCCTCAATCCGGCTTTCCAACTCCGCCCCGCGACCCGAACTTACAAAGTGTCCCCGTACCAACTCCTGAGCGTTCTCATGAATCGAGCGCGAGCCCTGATAGCCGACATAGGCTGCGCCGATTACCAGCGACACCACCGCCGCGAAGCCCAACGCTAAGATGCGCAACACGTTCTGCTGCGAAAGCCAGGTTTGCGGCATGGCTCCAGTCTACAGGTGAACATCCAGGAAGAGGGCGCAAAACGTCCGCCCCACGCCGGCGTTCCGCTCCTTGAGGAACTGCCCTGGGAACAAATGCCCGAACTGCGCACCGATATCGTAATGGCGCGACAGACGCAGCTCAGCCAACAGATCCACCTCAGGCCCCACGTCCGTGTGGCTCGCGCCCCCGGCCACCGCCGGAACAGTCAGAGCCCCGCTGGCCGCATAGAGTCCGGCGCGTGCATTCGCCAGCCAGAAGTAGTGGCCCTCTCCCTTCAGCGTCAACCATTTTCGCGGCTGAATCCAGAGCCCGCTGCGGAGGTTCTGCGTGTTCCGCCGCCCAATCTGATCCGCCACACCGTAAATTCCATGGTTGGTCGGGTAAAGCTGATCCAGGTTCGTCGAGGCATAGTTCGCCTCTCCCAGGATCGTGGGCTTGCCCGGCAAATCGCTAAACTGCCGGCGGACTTGCGCCGTCCCGGCCCACTCGTGACCTTTCTGCCCCAGTGCCTCCAACTCGTAGCTCCAATTCGGACCGGCCGTTCCGGCTGTCCGCAGCCCATAGGTCCAACTCCGGTTGAGTCCCGTCCGCCGTAAGAGATACGGCTCTACCTTCGCCCCGGCCAACCACGATCCGAACGATCCGCAGACCCCGTGCAGGTCCTCCCCGTCTTTGTGGTGGTCCCAGGTGTCGGTGCTATTCACCACGACCGAACTGGAGAAGAAATCAATTCGGTCTTTCTTGTGATGGACGCCCACCCGGATCGCATCAAACGCTCGAGCGGTGTTGCCCCACTCCCCCGCGCCGATCACCCGCTCCGACCCAAAGGCCAGGCGCTGCCGCCCCGCCTTGACATCCCACCAGCCGTCCTCCCTGCCGACGCGCACGTACGCCTGCCGGATATCAGCCCGGTCCTTAATTCCCGCATCAGGGTGAGGCCGGTGCGCTGCGCGGGAGTCCTGAAATTCCCCAAACACCCCCAACCATCCCAGCGGCTGCAGTCCCAGGTCCAGCCGGTATCGCTCCAGAAGGTAGCCCTGGTTGTTGCCCTCCTTGAATCCGGCTCCCGTTAGCCCCTCGGCACGGAATCGAACCTGTGCGCCTAGGGTTACCCAAGGAGGTAGATGGGTATTCAGCGGGCCGCGGTCGCTTTGGGCCAAAACCGTGACGGACTGGAGGAAGAGCAGAAGTAGAGCCGATTGAGAAGATGCCATAGGTCTTCCATCCAGAGTAAAGGCGATATCTCCGTTTTCTGCTCCCCCCCCCAGAATCGGTAGGTTGCCTGCCCCCCCGAGGGGATGGGTTTTCCGGGCCTGGAACCGCAAGCTGGTACTCACGGAGAGTTCATCGATGTTACCTGCTACCTGGAAGGCCGACCTCGGCTCGGGATTTCTTGTCTTTCTGATTGCGCTGCCCCTCTGCCTGGGTATCTCCATGGCGAGTGGATTCCCGCCCACGGCAGGCATCCTGACCGCCATCATCGGCGGCCTGATCGTCTCCTTCGTTGGGAGCGCCCGCCTCACGATCAAGGGCCCGGCGGCCGGACTCATCGTCATCGCGCTTGGAGCCGTTACCGAACTCGGAGCGGGCGACACCGTCCTGGGCTACAAGCGGGCCTTGGCTGTCGTCATGGCCGCTGGCCTCATCCAAGTCCTCTTCGCCCTCTGTAAAGCCGGGGCAGTGGGCGACCTGATGCCGCCCTCCGTCGTCCACGGCATGCTCGCCGCCATCGGCGTCATCATCATCTCGAAACAGACCCACGTTGCCCTCGGCGTCGTTCCCCACGCCAAGGAGCCCCTCCATCTCTTGGCGGAAATCCCCCACAGTCTCCTCAACCTCAACCCCGAGGTTTGCCTCATCGGTATTTTGTCGCTCCTCATCCTCTTTGGGCTGCCGCTGCTCAAGTCGAAATGGATCCGCCGCATTCCCGGCCCCATGCTTGTGCTCCTCGCCGCAGTTCCGCTCGGCCTGTACTTCGACCTCGAACACGAACACAACTACGTCCTCTCGAACCACCTGTTCCACGTGGGCCCAGCCTTTCTGATCCGCCTCCCCGGCTCGCTGGCCAGCACCATCTCGTTCCCGGACTTCTCCGCTATCTTCTCAGCTGTCTCCCTCAAGTACATCGTCATGTTTTCTCTCGTCGGAAGCATCGAGTCGCTGCTGAGCGTCTCCGCCGTCGACTCGCTCGATCCCGGCAAACAGTCCAGTGACATGAACAAGGATCTCCTCGCTACCGGCATCGGCAACACCCTCGCCGGCGCCCTCGGTGGCCTCCCGATGATCTCGGAAATCGTCCGGAGCAAAGCGAACATTGACAATGGCGCGAAAACCCATTGGTCCAACTTCTTCCACGGCATGTTCCTCCTGCTCTCGCTCGCCCTCATCCCCAATCTCCTGCAAGAGATCCCTCTTGCCGCCCTCGCCGGAATGCTCATCTACACCGGCTTCCGTCTCGCTTCGCCGAAGGAGTTCGCGCACGTTTACAAGATCGGTCCGGAGCAACTCCTGCTCTTTGTCGTCACCCTCGTCGTCACACTCGCTTCCGACCTGCTCATTGGTGTCGGTGTGGGTATGCTCCTGAAAGTCGCTATTCACCTCAAGAACGGCGCCCGGCTCCGCTCGCTCTTCCGGGCTATCGTGGAGGAGGAACGCAATGGCGGTGAACTCCTCCTAAGAGTTCATGAAGCCGCGATCTATACCAACTTCCTCGGCATAAAGCGCCGCCTGCAGAACCTCGACGATAGCATCCACACCGTCGTGATTGACTTCGAAAATGCCTGGGTGGTCGACCACACGGTCCTCGATAAGCTCCACACCATCGGACGCAGTTGGACCAGTCGCCGCCTTGATCTCATCGGCCTCGACGGCCACGAGCCAAGCTCCCATCATCACTTGGCTGCTCGCCGCCGGCCGCGCCCCGCAGGGGTGGCTTGATGTCCCACTCGGATCTGGAAGACATAGTCCGCCACCTTGCGCATTTCCTCCCCGCGCAGGGGCCGATCGGCGTTTTTATTCATCACAACACGCTGCACGCCTTCCAGCACCTTCCCTTTGAAACCGCCGTCTGCGAAGCCGCCCAGCTCTTTCAAGCCGAACCGTACCTTTCCGAGGAACTGTATCGCGACGCCATAAACCGGAAACGTATTCGCGCCGAGGACCTCAACGCAGTCGTGTCGCGCGGACCGGGTGTTGAAGTAGTTCCCGGCCTCCACCGCCGGGAACTACGCTTCTGCCTGCTGCTGCCAGGCATCCGTACATTCGATGCCGCCAGCGTGGCGTGGCGCATTGAGGAAGGTGACCTCGCAACTGACTTTCGCTCGCCCGCCCACCAAGCCCTCTTTGACGCTGTCGCCAAGCGCACCGAAGACGTTCATGGCCCCTCTCAAAAGTCCCAGCGCCCGGTCGATGATCTCATCCATCCGTGGCTGATCCGGCTTTCCGCCGCTTTCCTCGACCAGGGCCTCTCGTACTGGCCCATGCCGAGCCGGGAGCAGGGCTTTTACGGGGCTGTGCGCGAACTACTCATACAACCTGCGGCTTTGCTGCCGCCCGCCATCGCCGGCCTCGAACACGCCTTCCGCCAGCAACTGGCCCGGAACCTCAATTCCCACGGCGTAGTCCTGGAACTGCTCGGATCGGAGCCCGCCACCTGGGAAACCACCCTGCGGGATGAACTCCTCGCCCTGCCCGGCTGGGCCGGGCTCTTCTCCCAATTGGAAAGAGATCCAGCGCTCTTCCCCCATTGCCCCGTTCCCTGTTCCCTGCTCGACTTCCTGGCAGTCCGCCTCACCATGGTGGCTGTAGCCAACGCCCATCTCAACGCCGAACCTGCCGTCCCCAAGCCCGGCCCCGAAGCCTTGCGTCTGGCTCGTGCCGCCACGCTGTATGACGCCGCACGCCTAGCCCGCCTCAACGCCTCCACCGTCACGGCGTGGCCTCAATCGGTCTGGTCCCGCTTTGTGAGCGAAGTCGAGGCCTTTGATCCCCTCGAACGCCGTCGCGTCTACCACATGGCGTACGAACGCTGGCATGAGCAGCACGTTCTCCTCGGCCTCGTAAGCCACCGCCGCGACGTCTCGCTGGCGCCTCCCCGCATTCCCCCTGCTGTGCAAGTGTTCTTCTGCCTCGACGAGCGCGAAGAATCCATGCGTCGCGCGCTGGAAGAGATCGACCCTCGCATCGAAACCTTCGGCGCCGCCGGCTTCTTCGGCGTCGCTGTCGACTATAAAGGCATCGACGACGCCCATGGTGTAGCCCTCTGCCCCGTCGTGGTTAAACCCCAGCACGCGGTGCGCGAACATCCGACCAGCGAGGACAGCCACCTTCACGAGAAACGCGAAGGGCGGCGCCGCGTATGGGCGCGAATGGTGCGGAGCTTCTCAATCGGTTCTCGTTCCCTGGTTCGTGGAGCGCTCTCTACCGCTGTTCTTGGCACTCTGTCCGCTGTCCCTCTCATCACCCGCGTCCTCGCCCCGCGGCAATATGGAAAGCTCCGCGATGCCCTCAATCGCGCCTTCCTCCCGGAACCGCGTACCGAACTCGTCCTCATGCGGGACGACACCCGTTTCCAAGAGGCCGTCGGAGGGATGTTTCTCGGCTTCTCCGATTCTGAGAAGGCAGATCGCGTCGCGAGTGTTCTCGGCCCCGTCGGCCTGACCAGCCACTTCGCGCGCCTGGTCGTCCTGCTCGGTCACGGTTCAACCTCCTTGAACAATCCTCACGAATCGGCCTACGATTGCGGTGCCTGTGGCGGCCGCCGCGGCGGCCCCAACGCCCGGATTTTTGCCAAGATGGCCAATCGTCCCGCAATCCGCTCCGCCCTCGCCGCCCGTGGAATCCAGATTCCGGACAAGACGTGGTTCGTCGGCGGAGACCACGATACCTGTAGCGACGCCGTGGAGCTTTTTGACCTCGACAGAGTTCCCCCGTCGCATCACTCCGACGTGGCCACGCTGCGCGCCTCTCTCGATCTGGCTCGCGCCGCCAATGCCCGGGAACGCGCGCGCCGCTTCGAATCCTGCCCTACCGGTGTCTCGCCCGCTCAAGCTCTTCATCATGTCGAAGAGCGCTCAGAACATCTTGCGCAGCCCCGTCAGGAATGCGGTCACGCCACCAATGCCGTCTGCATCGTCGGCCGCCGGCAAATCACCCGCCGGCTCTTCCTCGACCGCCGCGCCTTCCTTGTTTCCTACGATCCTGCTCACGACGCCGATTCTCAGAATCTCGCCCGTCTTCTTGGCGCCGTCGTTCCCGTCTGCGCCGGCATCAACTTGGAGTACTACTTCTCTTCGGTCGACAACGAACGTTACGGTTGTGGCTCCAAGCTGCCCCACAATGTCACGGGTCTCGTCGGCGTCATGGACGGTCAGGGCAGTGACCTCCGTACGGGTCTCCCTCTCCAGATGGTCGAAATCCACGAACCTGTTCGCATCCTCTTCGTGATCGAAACCACCGCGGTCGCTCTCGAAAAAGTACTTGCCGCCAATCCAACGGTGAATGAATTTGTCGTCAACCGCTGGATCCGTCTCGCCATAATGCATCCGGAATCCGGCCACATCCAACTGCGCCGGGATCAAGGCTACGAGGATCTCGATGGTGTCCCTGCCCCATTGCCCGTTGTCGCCTCTTCTCACCACTGGTACAGCGGCCACCTTGACCATCTCCCGCTCGCTGTGATCAAAGGAGACTCATGACCCTCCAGCAGTGGATTCTGCTCTCCGTCGTCGTCACCCCGGGAGCCGTCTTCCTCGGCTTCTCGTTCCTGTGGCTACTCGGTTGGGAGGCGCCCGAACGATTCCTGAGCCGCATCACCGGGCTCGTCTACTCCCTAGCCACTACCGCTGTCGCTTGGCTCATCTGGTGCGTGGCCGCCGGCGGGGACCATCCGGTTGTTGTGTCCCTTGGCAACTGGTTCGCCGTCCATGAATATGAGTTTCCGCTCGTTCTTCTCGGTGACCACCTCTCGCTCCCCTTTCTCGCTCTCACCGTCGTGCTGGTCGGCGTCATTGGCCAGTTCTCCGCCACATACCTGCATCGCGATCCCGGCTTCGCCCGCTTTTTTATCCTGCTCCACCTCTTTGCCTTCGGCTCCATGCTGATCTTTGCCGCAGGGTCGTTCGATCTCATCATCGGGGGCTGGGAACTGGTGGGCATTACCTCTGTACTCCTCATCTCGTTCTTCCATTTCCGCTCCGGCCCGGTCGAAAACGCCCTCCGCGTCTTCATCGTCTATCGCGCCTGCGACCTCGGGCTGATCACTGCCGCCTTCGTCCTCCACCATGTCGGCCATGTATCGAGCTTTGCGAACGGCATGCCGCCGGTGGCCGGCGGACTCGCCACGGTTGTCGGCCTGCTCCTGTTGCTGTCGGCCGCCGGGAAGTCTGCCCAGGTTCCGTTCTCCGGTTGGCTTCCCCGCGCCATGGAGGGCCCCACTCCTTCTAGCGCCATATTCTATGGCGCTATCTCTGTTCATGCGGGAGCCTACCTTCTTCTCCGCGCCCAACCGATCATTCTTGGTTCCCCGCTCGCCTCCTCCGCTGTTATGTTCACAGGACTGATGACCGCCGTGCTCGGCACCATCGTCGGGCGCGCTTCCTCCGACGCGAAAACCTCCCTCGCCTATGCCTCTCTGGCTCAGGTCGGCGTGATTTTTCTTGAAATCGGGGCCGGCCTCACCTGGCTCCCGGTAATGCATATTCTCGGTCACGCTATGGTCCGCACTCTCCAGTTCCTCCGCGCGCCGTCCACCCTCCACGACTTCCACCAGGTTCACGCGGCGGCCGGTGGGCAGCTCCAACAGACTGGAAAACATCTCGAAACCATCTTTCCCCCGCCCCTTCGGCTTTGGCTCTACCGCTTAGCCATTGACCGTGGCCACCTCGATACGCTGCTCGAGCGGCTTATTATTCAGCCGCTCTTGCGCCTCTCGCTGGTCCTCGGCCGCTTCGACCGTCTCGGCCTTTCCAATCGAACTCCTGCCGTGATCCGCCAGATCGAGCCCTTGGCCAAACAAGGAGTCATCAATGGCTGATCTCTCATTCCCATATCTCACGGCCGCGGTTGTCATTCCCCTCGCCGGTGCCGCGGTTGCGTTCTTCCGCAAAGCCCATACTCGCGCCGCCAGCGTGATTGCCGCTTCCGGCGCCGCGCTCTGCTGCCTGGAGCTCTTCCGCGAAGTCCATTCCGCCGGCGGCTTTCGCCTTGCCGAACCTTGGGCCCTCGGCCTCTTTGCGGCGGACACGCTGAACGCCACCTTCCTAGTCCTCTACTCGCTGCTCACCCTGTGCATCCTCGTCGTAGCTCCTCGTCGAGACACGAACGCCTCCATCAACGGGTCCACCCTGCTCGTCCTCTCTGCCACCCTGGCGGCCTATGGCGCCGACAACGTCCTGCTCCTGGCCGCCGGCTGGATCATCTCCGCCCTGCCCTTCGTCCTTGGCCCGTTCACCTTCAATGAGACCTGGCGGCCCCGCGTCGGCCTGGCCCTCTCCTGCCTCGCTCTCGTCGGCGCCATCGGCGTCATCGCGGTCGCTGCGCTTTCTGACGGCGCTCCTCAGCCGTTCTCCCTCGCCGCACTTCAGGGTCACAACTATGGGGGCTCCGCCGCCTTCGCTCTCCTCATCGCCGCCATCGTTTGCCGCAAGGGCATCTTCCCCGCGCACGCCTGGATTGAAGACGCCGCTGAGGCGGGTCCCGTCCTACCTTTCTGCCTCTTTATCAACGGCCACCTCGGAGCTTTCATTCTGGCTCGCGTGGTCATTCCGGAGTTTCCGCTCTCCGCTCAAGGCGCCTTTCCGATCCTCTCCGATCTCGCCCTCTTCACTGCCCTCTACGCCGCCGTTCGCGCCGTCGCCGAATTGAGTGCCAGGCGAATCCTCGCCCTCCTGGTTCTTAGCCAGTCGGCCTGCATTCTCGCCGGTCTAGAAAGCGCCACCCCGGAGGGGATCACTGGCGCCCTGGTCCACTGCATCGTGGTTGCCGTCGCCACGACTGGACTCTTCAGCGTTCTCCGTCTCATGGAGGTCCGCTTCGGCCGCTCCTTCACCGCCGATCACTATCTCGGGCTTGCCCGCTACACCCCTCGCCTGGCCGTCTTCTTCGCCGTATGCGGCCTCGCCCTTGTCGGCCTCCCGGGCACCCTCGGATTCTGCTCTGAGGACCTCCTCATCCACGGCACTCTCGTCAGCCATCCGCAAATTGGCCTCCTCCTCCCTGTGGCCACCGCTATGAACGCGGTCAGCCTCTTCCGCCTCTTCTCGAGAATGTTTCTTGGTGCGCGTTCCACCGTTGTTCACGGCGTCACTGACGCCGCTCCCCGCGAACGTTGGGTCCTCGCCGCCATCGCGTTCTTCATCGTCGCCGCCGGGTTAACCCCCGCCACAATCGTTGCTTTCCGAGCCAACGCTGCCCAGGACACGAGTCGCGCACTTGTATCCATCACCAAATAGCGCAAGGTTACTGGGGGGCTCCATACTGCGCCTGCTCATCTTCTTCGCCACGCTCAGCTTGTTCGCCGCTGACATGATCATCATGCTCCACACTGGCATCGTCAACCGTCGCAACTTCGCCGACCCATGAACGTCTCCTCGGACTGCATGCGAGTCTCGACGCTCGAGCTCATCGCCGCCCACCTCGGCAACCCCGATCACGAATGGGCCGCCGAAATCGGCCGCTGGAATCCGAACCTGCTCTTCGGCCTTCGAAAAGTTGGTATTCGACTCCGATGTACCGAGTTCGATCGCGAACTCAAGAGAACATCTTCAGCAGCGCCCTGTGCCGCGTCCTTACCGGCCCAAACGCAGGGCCTTGGCAATTGCCTTCCACTCCACCAGGATGAAATTGTGGCGGCTGTCGTTCATCGCCACAAACAGCCCCGCCGGCGAGATGTCGATTCCGTCCGTCGTATCCGCGCCTACGCGGAAAACACCCAAGTCTTTCAGCGTATCCCGCGAGAAGACATGGAACTCCGTGTTCGGATGTTGCTGATCCGTCGCGACAATAAAGTTCCGGTAGATCGCAATGCCTTCCCGGTCGCCCTTCCAGCCGCTGTCGGCGAATAGAGCCAACTGCTCCCCCGCCGCCGCGTGCGCCGGGTCGGCATGATACTTCCGGATCCCCGCCCCTTCATCCGAGTAGTAGACGTGCTCCCGCTCCCGGTCCACCGCTACGGCTTCAATCTCCTTGCTGCCGCTGAACGCCCCGAACTCCCGCACCTTCTCCGCCCGCACGGCGCCGTCGGCCTCACCAGTCAACTGGTACTGCCACAGGTAGCTTTCCGTCGGCCCGTTCTTCCGGCTCACAATCGCGAACAACGCCCCGTCGGCCTTGCGCTTGTAGAGCGCAATTCCCATCGGCTGCGCCATCGCTCCGCTCTCTCCCGCAAACACCGGCAAGGCGGCCAGATCCTTCAGCCCCACCCCTTGCACCACCTCAAATACGCGCAACCGGCTCTTGTTCCGCTCCGTGGCCACCGCGATATCCACCGTCCGCCCGCCCACCCGAAACCCGTAGGCGACGTCTATGTTGTTCGGCCGGTCCACGTTCGGCACTGTCATCAACCGTGAGCCGTCCATCCGGTAGACGGCGATCGCTCCGTCCGGCGACGCCATCTTCACGGTCCCGAAGATCAGGCTCTGCTTCTTGTCCCTCGGATGAACCCAAACGGCCGGATCATCCGTCTGATGGGCCTCGGAGACTGTCTCCCGCAACGCCGCCACGTCGACCTGCGCGAGCATCCCCATCGTCAAAAAGATAAGAAGCATTAGAAGTTCAGCCGCAGCATGAATTGCAGTTGGCGCGAAGTCCCCGTACCCGTAGCACCATCGTTCGCTGTAACTAGAATAGTGCCAAACGTCGAATTGTTCCGGGCGTTCACCGGGTTGCCATATTGCGCCCGGTTGAAGACATTGAACATCTCTGTCCGGAAGGCCAGGTTCATCCGCTCGGTCAGCCGGAACGTCTTCGAAAGACCCAGGTCCGCCTGCCACAGTCCCGGCCCACGGAACCGGTTGCGCCCCGAATTGCCGTAGGTCCCGGCCGCCGGCAGAGCAAAAGCCGCCGGGTTCAGCCACAACCCAGGTCCCTTGTTGGCGGCATAGGTGTCCCCGCCCAGATAGTCGGCCCGTTGATTCTGCGTCTGGCCCGAAGGAACCGTCGCCGCCGCCCGCGTAATGGTCACCGAAAACGGCGTACCCGTCCGCGCTGTATAGATCCCGCTTAGATCCCAACCGCCGTACCACTTGCTGCGCGCGAACGGCAGTTGATAAACCGAGTTGGCCGTGAAGGTGTGCCGGATGTCATAGTCGGCATCGCCGCGGTCGCACGCACGGCAGGCCACGTTCTGAATCTGACCACCTTCGCCGGAGCCGGCATTGTCGCTGATCGCGTGCCCCCACATGTATTGCGCCTGAAAGAGGAAGCCCTTCGAAAAGGACCGCATCAACGAACTCTGCAGTCCATTGAAATTCGTATTACCGTCAAACCGCTTCTCGTCAATCTGGCCAAACGTGGAAAGCCGCCGCTGTCGTGTCACCGGGTCCAGCGTATTCACATAAGTACGAGTTAACTGGTTCCGTCCCACATTACCGACATAAGCGACTTGCGCCACCATGCTGCCCGGCAGTTCGCGCTGAATCGATAGCGTCCACATGTGCGACTCCGGCTCATTCCGATCCCGCTGCACACTCCGAGGCGCCTGCCCCTGCCCGCGTAACTGGTTCAGAAATGGCGCCGGTGGATAGCTCAACGCGGGGGCATCGGCCACCGAGAGGGAGAAATTCTGCGGCAGGCTGTCGATCGCCGCCGTCACGTCATCGTTCTGCCCCGGACCCGTGTAGCGCCCATAGCCGGTGCGGATTACAGTCTTCCCGCCCAGAAATCGAGGAGACCACGCCATCGAAATGCGGGGTGCGATGTTATCGTTGTCGCCAAAGAACCACGGCGTACCCGGCGCACAGAACCCCTGGCAGCGGAAGATATCGAAGACGCGGCCCCGTCCGTATACATCCTTCGACACGGTGTACTGTTCATAGCGAAGCCCCAGGTTTAGCGTGAACCCCGAACTGAATCGGATCTCGTCCTGGAAGTAGATGGAATGGAATGTCCGCCGCACGCCCACCGTGTCCAGTTGGCTGCCAACCGTCACACTGTTCAGCGAGTTCCGGAGAAACGCATCTAGATTCGCAAACGCCACGCTCGTCGCCGGCCCGTTCCCAACGTTCAAGTGAATCCGGCGGATCTCGCCGCCGGCCTTGAACGTGTGGCGGCCGCGGATCCACGACAGATTGTCGACAATCGAATAGGCGCTCGGCTTCTCGATAATGTAGCTCGTCGGCTGCGTCGACGTGAATCCGGGAATCGCCACGCCCTCCGGAATCCGGCCCACATCGTTGCGGGTCAATGCCGAACGGTTGAAGCCCAGTTTCACTTCATTCACCATCGTGGGGCTCCACACCTGCTGCCATTGTGCGGTTGCGTTCGTTGGCCGGATATAGGAGTCGCGCGTCTCGAGCAGACCGTTGCGGATCTGGCTGATCAGTCCATCCGTCATCGCAAAACGGA
>JBBQRA010000157.1:0-14274 GCA_038215275.1 Bryobacterales bacterium
GGGTAAGGGTGAAAAGGTGCGGTAAGAGCGCACCGCGTCGGCGGTAACGTCGATGGCAGGGCAAACCCCACGCGGAGCAATGCCAAATAGGGGGAGAGGGGCGGCCCGTCCCGTTACAATCCCCGGGTAGGCAGCTAGAGCCTGCTAGCAATAGCAGGTCGAGACGAATGACTGCCGCCTCGCGCAAGCGAGGTACAGAAACCGGCTTATAGTCCAGCCAGTGCTTACTGATACTTCGCCGCGACCGCCGCCATCAACTGGCTGCGGATCGCGGTGACTTCCTCACCCGTCAATGTCCGGTCCGCCGCGCCGAGCGTGATGCGGAACGTCATGCTCCGGCCTTTATCGCCCTTGTAGTCATAGAGATACCGGACGTCCAGCGTCAACGGGCCCGAATGCTCCCGGATGAACCCAAGCACCGTCCCGGCCAACTCCCGCTCCGCCGTCGGCACCGTGATGTCGAATGCGCTCGTCGGGAATCGCCGCAAGGGCTTGTACTTCCCGGCCGCCGTCCGCAGCGCTTGCACCTTCGTCAGGTCGAGATCCAGCACCGCCGCCCGGCCCGTCTCCACCAGCGACGGATGAAACTCGAAGAGCCGCCCAATGGGTTCGTTTCGCAGAACGACCTCCGCGGAACGGAACGGATGTTCAAACGGACGCCCCTCCACCGGTTGCACGGCGCAACCCGGCACGATCGTCCCGGCCAGCCGCTTCAGTTCAAACAAGTTCGCCACGCCGTCGCCGTGCTTCTCAAAACTCACCGCCGCAAGATGAGGAATCTCTTCCGGCAGTTCCCGGCTCCGCGCATGAATCTCCTTACCGATCTCAAACAGCCGGAACGTTTCGTACTCCCGCGCGTTGTCGTTGATGTTGCGCTTGATGTTCGGCAACAGGCTCGTCCGCAGCAACTCCTGGCCCTGAGCAATCGGATTCACAACTCGAACATGGTCTTCGATAGGCAGACCCAACTCCGCCGCCTGCGCTTCATTCACGAACGAATAGTTGTAGACCTCCGTGTAGCCCTGCGCCGTCAGCAGTTGCCGCAGGCCCCGCAGATACGTGCGTTCCGGCGGTAGAGGCGGCACAACGCTCGGCACCAGCGGCGGCACCGGCGTCAGATTCGCATAGCCGATCATCCGGCCCACCTCTTCGACGAGATCGTCCTTCAGCGAAACGTCTTTCGTCGCGCGCCAACTTGGAACGGTCACCGTGAAGTGGCCATCGACCTCCGTCACGCCAAACGCAATCGACGTCAGAATGCCGGCAACCTCGGCTGCCGCCAAATCCGGCTTGCCCAGCTTCCGCCGCATCCACGAAAGATCGAATGAGATCGGAGCCAACTCGGGCAGCGGATGGTACAGGTCAGCCAACCCGCCCACCAACCGGATCCCCGGCGACACCTGCTCCAGCAAAGCCTTCGCCCGCGCCAGCGCCCGCACTGTGTTCACCGGGTCCTGCGACTTCTCAAACCGCATCGAAGCATCGGTCCGTAGCTTCAACTTCGTCGACGTCTTCCGGATCGAGGCCGCATGGAAATTTGCCGATTCCAGCAGAATCGTCGTCGTCTCTTCGTTAATCGCGGAAGGCCAACCCCCGATCACGCCAGCGATGCCCACCGGCCCACCCGCGTCCGCGATCACGAGATGCGAGGAGTCCAGCGCATACGTCTGCCCGTTCAACGCCGGACACGACTCACCCTCTTCGGCGACTCGGACGATGATCTTCCCACCCTGCAGCTTCGCCGCATCATAGGCGTGCATCGGCTGCGCCAG
Organism: Bryobacterales bacterium; assembly: GCA_038215275.1. Taxonomy (GTDB): domain Bacteria; phylum Acidobacteriota; class Terriglobia; order Bryobacterales; family Bryobacteraceae. The sequence continues at coordinate 1,773 of JBBQRA010000157.1, forward strand.
CTCCGCCATCAGGTAGTTCGTCACGTCGACGATGTTGTTGACCGGGTTCAGCCCGACCGATTCCAACCGCTGCTGCAGCCACAACGGCGACGGCTGCACCGTCACATTCTCAAACCGCAAAGCCGAAAACCGCGGACACAACTTCGCGTCGCGAATCTCAATCTCCACGGCCGGCGCGCCCGATGGCAGGTCCACCGATATCGGCTTCAACGGTCGCCCCGCAATCGCCGCCACCTCGCGCGCCATGCCGCGGTGCCCCCACAGGTCCGGCCGGTGGGTCAATGACTTGTTGTCGATCTCGACAATCGTATCCGCCGTACACCCGGCAATCGCCGCGCCCGGCTCGCCCTCAGTGAACTCAATAATCCCGTCGTCCTCGGCCGAAATCCCTAACTCTTTCGCCGACGCCAGCATGCCGTCGCTGTCCACGCCGCGCAGCTTCGCCGTCGTCACGCCCAAATGCCCCGGCGGCACATACGCCGTCAACATCCCCGCCCGGCAGTTCGGCGCGCCGCACACCACCTGCTTCGCGCCATAGCGGCCCGTATCCACGGAAGCCACCGAAAGATGCGTCCCCGGAATCGGCTCCGCCGTCAGCACCTTGGCGATTACGACATGATCAAAATGAGCGCCGTGGGCTTCCACGCCCTCGCACTCGGCCGTCTTCATCGTGATCAATTTGCCGATCTCGGCGGGGGGCACGGTCAACCCATCAATATGCTCAGCGAGCCAGTTGTAGGAGAACTTCATGGCTTCCTTAGAATTGGGTCAGAAAGCGGAGGTCGCCGCCTTGCAGTTGCCGGATGTCGTCGATGGCGTAGCGCATCATCACCAGACGCGTCAGTCCCAGACCGAAAGCGAACCCGCTGTACTCATCGGGGTCGATTCCGCCCAGGCGCAGCACATTCGGATGCACCAACCCGCACGGCAGCAGCTCCACCCATCCCGACTGCTTACACACCGGGCACCCGCTGCCATTGCAGATCAGGCACTGAATATCCAGCTCAAAGCCCGGCTCCACGAACGGGAAGTAGCCCGGCCGCAAACGCACGGTTACATCGCGTTTGAAGATCGCTGAAAGCAGCGTCTTCATGAAATAGATCAGGTGGGCGACCGAAACGTCTTTGTCCACCATCATGCCTTCGAGCTGATAGAACGTATGCTCGTGAGAAGCGTCCACTTCCTCATTGCGGAAGACGCGGCCCGGCGCGATCATCCGCAGCGGCGGCCCCAGCTTCTTCATTCCGCGCACCTGCACCGGCGAGGTGTGCGTCCGCAGCAGATGCCCATTCGACAGCCAGAACGTATCCTGCATGTCCCGCGCCGGATGGTCCGGCGGGATATTCAGCGCGTCAAAATTGTTGAACTCGGTCTCCACTTCGGGGCCATCGAGAACGGTAAACCCCAGCGACACGAACAGGTCTTCAATCTCAGCCTGAATCTGCGTCAGCGGATGCAAACTCCCCAGCCCCGCGCCCGCCGCCGGAGCCGTCAGGTCCACCCACTCCCTTTCGAGCCGTGCGGCCAGCGCCGCCTGCTCAAACGCATTCTTGCGCGCGGTCAGCGCCTCTTCCAGCGTCTGCTTGGCGGCGTTGAGCAGCTTACCCACCACCCCGCGCTGCTCCGGCGACAGCTTGCCCATGTCTTTCGACACCTCGGCCAGCTTGCCTTTCCGGCCCAACACCTCGACGCGAATCGCTTCGAGTTCTTCGGCCGTAGTAACCGCGGCGATGCGCGCCTCGGCGGCGGCCGCCAGTTCAGAAAGCTGCGTTTCGATCATTGCCCTAAGCGCTCCAGCAGCGCCGCGACCCCGGCATGGTTTCGCGCACGCGCCATATCCAGCGCAGTTTCACCCTTTTCAGATTTCGCTTTCGCGTTGGCTTCATGGGCCAGCAACAGCCGCACCATGTCTTCATCGCCATTGGCCGCCGCCGAGTGCAGCGGGGTATACAATGCAGCCTGCTCCGCGTTCACTTCCGCGTTATGCGAAAGTAGCAGCGCGCAAATCTCTCGATGACGCCCGGCTGCAGCCGCGTGCAACGGCGTGTTGCCCATCGTATTGGCGCTCCGCGTCTTCACGCTCGCGCCCAGCTCAAGCAGCGCCTCGACAGAATCAAACTGCCCAAAGAAGCAAGCCAGATGCAGCGCCGTCCAGCCGTCCGAGCTATGCATGTTCACGGGTTTATCGGACCCGCCCAGCAGTTCCCGGAGCAGCGCGACGTGGCCCAGCGCCGCGGCGGCAAACTGGTCCAACTCGGCCCCGCGCGCAATCAGGAACGCTGCGATCTCCCGCTTCCCGCTATAGGCTGCGAGCATTAACGGCGGCATGCCCGCCGCGCCGCCCCCGTTAACCAGCGACGCGTCGGCATCGAGCAATTCCGCAATGCGGGCCTCGTCACCGGATTTAATCGCGGCGTGAAGGGCCTGCGCAGGAGACATGATTACTTCCCTTCCTGCCCCGCGGGGACGAACAGCTCCGCGCCCTCAGACATCTCCATCGCCAAGTGGTTCAAGTAGAAAACCAGCACGCTATTCGGCAGTTTCCCGTTGTACTCATCCCACACCCGCTGCTGCCAGCCGTCGGTCAAATGGGAAGAGATATTGGCGTCCTTATCGAAGAAACCCTCGGTATGCGGCACGCCCAGAAAATTGAGCACCGGCACGATCAGCGAATCGACGTGCGAGACTAGGATGGCCTGCGACAGATCCATCGCCAGGTCGCCATCGCGCTCGTCCTGCAAGCGGGCCCACTGGCGGGGCGCACTTTTCATCAGGGAATCGCCGTTCAGTTTCGCCACCCGAAGGCGGAGTTTAATCCGTTCGAAAAGCTGGTAGGTCCGAAGCTTCCCGAGGCTGATTTGTTTAAGCAGATCCCGGAACGTGGCTTCGCCCAGCCCGAGATAAATATCGCAAAGCTGCATCCTTTCGAGGTTAGCATAGTGCGGTAGAATTAAAGATTTGGTTTGCTCATGAGTAACATAATCGTATTGGGAGCGCAGTGGGGCGACGAAGGCAAAGGGAAAATGGTTGACCTTTTCTCTGAGCGCTTCGACATCGTCACCCGCTATCAAGGCGGGCATAACGCCGGCCACACCGTCTTTATCGGTGAACAGAAATTCGTGCTGAAGTTGATCCCGAGCGGGATTCTCCGGCCCGGGGTGCAGGCGGTGATCGCCAACGGGGTCGTCATCGATCCGGCGGCCCTGCTTGACGAGATCGCGACGCTCGAAAAGGCCGGACTGCCGGTCTTCCAACAGCTCCGCATCTCCGATCGCGCGCACGTCATCTTCCCCTTCCATCGCATCGTCGAGAAGATGAGCGAAGCCCGGACGGATCGTACCGCCATCGGCACCACGTCTCGCGGCATCGGCCCGTGCTACGAAGACAAGATCGGCCGGCGCGGCATCCGCATCGCCGACCTCTGCGACCGCGAGATCTTCCGCAGCTTGTTCACGGCACTCGCCGATGACAAAAAGACGATGGCCGATGCTTTCGGCATCCCTTGGGAACTCGACGTGGCCGCCCTCCGCGAACGGTACGAGGGCTTCGCCGAGCGCATCCGCCCCATGGTATGCGACACATCGCTGCTGCTCGCCAAAGCGATGAGGGGCGGCAAACGCGTCCTTTTTGAAGGCGCCCAAGGCACCATGCTCGACATCGACCACGGCACCTACCCCTTCGTCACCTCGTCGAGCGCGGCCGCTGGCGGCGCCTGCACCGGCGCCGGCGTGGCCCCCACGCGCATCAACGGGGTCATCGGCGTTTCGAAAGCCTACATCACGCGAGTCGGCGGCGGCCCCTTCCCCACGGAAGACCATACTGAAGTCGGCGAACAGATCCGCAAAGCCGGCAAAGAGTTCGGCGCTGTCACCGGCCGGCCCCGGCGATGCGGATGGTTCGACGTGCCGCTGCTCCAATACACTGCGGTCGTCAATGGCTTCGACAGCCTGGTTATCACCAAGATGGACGTCCTTGACGAACTCGCCGAGATCCCCGTCTGCGTCGGCTACAAAGTAAACGGCGAACTGATCGAAGGCATGCCCGCCGCCAACGATGTTGTCGAACGGATCGAAGCCGTCTATGAAACCTTGCCCGGTTGGCAAACCGTCACCCGCGGCACTACGCGCATCGACGATCTCCCCGCCGCCGCCCGCAAGTATCTCGATTTCCTCGCCGTCCAAACCGGCGTCGAAGTCGGCTGTGTCTCTGTCGGCCCGGAGCGCAATGAAACCATCATTGTCCCCGGCTCCAAGCTAGAGAAACTCCTTGGCTAACTGGCAAAAACTGGCTCTTGCGGCTCTGTTCGCAGCCATTGTGTTCTATGGTGGCGCCATTTGGATGGGCATCCGGATTTCTAAGCAGAAACCCGGCGTGCCCATCAACACTTTCGTCACCTTCGCCGTCGGCGACCCCATGCCGCAGTTGCGCTTCGAGCTCACAGCCTTGGAGAAAAAGGACGACATCGACTCCTTCCGCGGCAAAGCCGTCCTGGTGTATTTCTACGCCCTCGGCGACACCGACCTCGCCGCCCGCTTAGCCGCCAAATATACGGTCCTCGCCCTCAGCGACGAGAAGCGCTACGCCATCTTGAAGGACCTGATCGGTAAACCGCAACCCTTCATTTCCGGCCGTGTCACCCAGTCTGACATCCGATCGCAGTTCCCCTGGCTCCGCCAAGGATCCCGGCCCCGCGCCGTTCTGATCGACGCCGAAGGCCGCATCGCCCAGTTCTTCGACAACCGAAGTGCTATAGAACAATTAGCGAACTAGAGTTTGTAGCTCGCCAACACCTGATCCCACGGCTTCCGGTACGGCCGCGTCAACATCCGCGCCGCCTCGGCATCGCCCACAATCGTCTCTTTCTCGGGATCCCACGTCAGCTTTCGCCCCACGCGCAGCGAAATGTTCGCGAGATGGCACGCAGTCGACACTGCGTGGCCATCGGCAACATCGGCCACCGGCCGCTGCCGCGTCTTCACGCAGTCGAGGAAATTCCGCACGTGCAGGTCGAACTGCTCATCGGACGACCCCGGCACCTTCATCGCCTGCGTCCACGGCTCCGGCGCCGCCGCACTCCGCTGCGGCCCGCCACCCGGTGTCCCTTTGAACTGCGGAATGTTGTTCGCCGGATCCACTTTCATATCCGGCACGATCTGAAATCCGCCCCGGTCGATCACGAGGGAACCCTTCGTTCCAAAGAACTCGAGCGACCCACTGCGCGGCGTCCCACGCGAAGCCTCCCGATGATGCCAGGCGGCGGACCACCCCGGAAACGCGAACAGCGCATCCTGCGTATCCGGCGTCTCGCCATCGTCCTCGAGCGCGTACCGCCCGCCGATGCTAACCACCGACTGAGGCCCCTTCGGCGCGAGCGCGAAGTACATAATGTCGATCGAATGCGCCGCCAGATTCGTCATCTGCCCGCCTGAAAAATCCCAGAACCAGCGGAAGTGATAGATCCCGCGGTGCGGAGAATACGGCTTCATCGGGGCCGGCCCCAGCCACATGTTGTAGTCGAAGTTCGATGGCGCCGCCCCTCCGGGAGGGGAACCGAAACCCGGCATCACGTTCCGCGCCGCCTGCATCCGCACATGATGGATTTTGCCGATCGCGCCCTCGCGCAACAGGTCCCGCGCCTTCTGATAGTGCCGTCCGGATCGCTGCTGCGTGCCCACCTGTACCACCCGGTTGTACTTCCGCGCAGCCTTGATCATCCACTGCCCTTCGGCGTGAAACAGCGTCATCGGCTTCTCCACGTAGACATCCTTGCCCGCGCCGCAAGCCATGATCGTCATCAGCGCATGCCAGTGGTCCGGCGTCGACACCACCACCGCCTGCAGTTCCTTATCGTCCAGCAACTTCCGAAAATCGCTGTACGCCCGCGCCTTCCCGCCCATCGCCTGCACGCCCTCTTCAAGCCGCGGCTGATACGCTTCCGCCATCGCGGCCATATCCACATCGCGCTGATTCTTGAAATCAAAGACGTGCTGCGCCCCAATCAGGCCATAACCAATGAATCCTACCTGGAGGCGATCGTTCGCGCCCCAGACTCGTGTCGCGGCGGCGGCCGTCGCGGCACCCATGAAAAACCGGCGAGAAGTCGACATGACGGCGATCATATCACTCCACGCGATAGACTATCAGATTAGCTCATGTCGACACTTTTTGATTCCGGCGACGCGTCGCTCTTTGATATCCGCACCAAGGTTCCTGGGCCCAAGGGCCAGTTGCCCATAACCCCCGAGATGCTTCTCAACCGGCCCTCCGGCGACCTTTTCGGCTGGACGCTCAACGCCGGCATGGGCTGGGACCCCGCCAAACTCGGCGGCCGTGAAGTGCTCCTGCTCTCGACCCACGGAGGCATCCGCCGTCCCGATGGCTCCCCCGTGGCGCTCGGTTATCACACCGGACATTGGGAAGTGGGCCTGCTCGTCGAAGCCGCCGCCGAAGAACTCACCCGGCTCGGGGCCGTTCCCTTCGCGGGCGCCTGCACGGATCCCTGCGATGGCCGTAGCCAGGGTACGCCGGGAATGTTCGATTCGCTGCCCTACCGGAACGACGCCGCGCTCGTCTTCCGCCGGCTGATTCGCAGCCTGCCCACCCGGCGCGGCGTCATCGGAGTAGCCACCTGTGACAAGGGCCTGCCCGCCATGATGATGGCCCTCGCCGCCCAGCACGACATGCCCTGCGTCCTCGTCCCCGGAGGCGTCAGTTTGCTCGCCGAAGACGGCGAAGACGCCGGCAAGGTGCAGACCATCGGCGCCCGATATTCCCACGGTCAGATCACACTCGAAGAGGCCGCGGATATGGGCTGCCGCGCCTGCGCCTCGCCCGGCGGCGGCTGCCAGTTCCTCGGCACCGCGGCCACGGCGCAGGTGGTCGCCGAAGCCCTCGGCATGACGCTGCCTCACGCCGCCCTCGCCCCCTCCGGCCATCCCATCTGGCTCGATATGGCCAAGCGGAGCGGCCGCGCCGTCCTCGAACTCGGCAAGCTCGGCTGGACGATGAGCAGCCTGCTGACAAGCGCCGCACTTGAAAACGCGATGGTCACCCATGCAGCGTTCGGCGGCTCCACCAATCTCATTCTTCATATCCCCGCCGTCGCTCATCAGGCCGGACTCCGCCGCCCCGGCGTCGACGATTGGTCCCGCATCAACAAACTTGTTCCCCGCCTCGTCGACGCCCTTCCCAACGGCCCTCGCAACCACCCCACCGTGCAGGTTTTCCTCGCCGGCGCCGTCCCCGAAGTTATGCTCCATCTCCGCAAGATGGGCCTGCTCAATCTCCAAGCCAAAACCGCCGCCGGAGGCACCCTCGACGACTCGCTGAACTGGTGGGAGCAAAGTGAACGCCGCGCTACTCTCCATAAAGTCCTCCGAGACCGCGACGGCATCGACCCCACCAACGTCATATTCTCCGCGGACTCCGCCCGCGAGCGCGGCATCGGCTCCACCGTCTGTTTCCCCACCGGCAACCTCTCGCCCGATGGCAGCGTGATCAAGAGCACTTCGATCGACCCTACCGTCGTCGATGCCGACAATGTCTACCGCAAACGCGGCCCGGCCAAAGTCTTCACGAGCGAACCCGCCGCCATCCGCGCCCTCAAGGAAGGCAAGATCGAAGCCGGCGACATCATGGTCCTGATGTCCCGCGGCCCCATGGGTTCGGGCATGGAAGAGACCTACCAGGTGACGAGCGCCCTGAAGCATCTTCCTTTCGGCAAGCACGTCGCGCTCATCACGGATGCGCGCTTCAGCGGCGTCTCCACCGGTGCCTGCATCGGCCACGTCTCTCCCGAAGCCCTCGCCGGAGGCCCCATCGGCAGGCTCCGGGACGGCGACACGTTGGAAATCATCATCGACCGCAACTCCCTTGAAGGACACGTTAACCTCCTCGGCGCCGACGGCACCGCCGCCTCCGGCACGGTCATGCTTTCGAATCGCGAACCCCATCCCGGCATTCAGCCAGACCCGCTCCTGCCCAAAGACACCCGTCTCTGGGGCCTGCTCCAGGAAGTGAGTGGCGGCCCGTGGGGCGGCTGCGTCTACGACGTCGACGCTATTGCTGCTGTTTTAGAGGCTGGCCGGGAAGCCCTGCTCCGGAAATCGCTGTCTCCAGCTTGTACAGATTGACCATATTCTGCAATTGCATCGCGACAAACGGACTGGTCTTCTGTACATCGAAGACCAGCGCCTGGGCCTCCAATTGCCGTTTCTCGTTCAGGTAGGCAACCACCAGGTGCCGCGCGGCAACGACGTGAAACGGGTCGAGGGCGCAGGTTTTTTCAAACGTCTTGATCTTGTCGTTCGTTTCGCCCGTCCGCTCATACGCCAGACCCAGCAGGTACCAAGCCTCTACGAAATCAGGCTTCTTCGCCACAGCCCGCCGCAGATGCGGAATCGCCGCGGCTGCGTTGCCTCGGTCCAGTAACGGCGCACCCGCTCGCAGATGGCCCTCGGCCACCGGATCGATTCCCTTCTTCCATTCGGCCAGCGTCTCCGGCTTCCGCGTCTGCACCTGCACCGGCTGCGCCGAAAACAGCATCTCCTGCCCCGTCGTCGGCAAATGAAAACCCAGGAGCACCCGGCCGCGGCTCACGTCCTCTCCGCGCACGGCGGAAAACGTCAACTCATTGCCGCCCGGGGTCCGCGCGAAAACCTTCTCCGCCCGGACGAAACAGGCCCGTGCCGTTTCCACCACGCCGGGCTCGTTGGCCAACCGTCCCTGCTCCGCACAGATCTGCTTGCCTGCCGCGTCAAAACCCAATACCGTCAGGGTCATCACCTGTGCGGGGGCCGCCAATGCGCAGAGGAACAAAAGTGCCCGCATGTGTTCGATGGTAGAACATCCTTATCGAATGACCCGCATCGCTAGCATCGCCGCCGTCGTGGTTTCAGTCCTGCTTGCCTTGGCAGCCTGCGAACTCGCGCTCCGCTTTATCGGCTGGGGACCCAATGCCGCCGCTGAGCACGCCCGCCTCCTGCAGTTCGATTCCACCATCGGTTGGACCAAAGTGCCCTCCGCGAGCGTCACCTACCGATGGATGGGCAGCCGCGTGTCGGAAACGTCCAACTCATTCGGCGGCCGCGGACCGGAACTCGCCCCCGCCATCGATCCTGTTCAGCGCGTTCTGTTCCTCGGTGACTCGTTCTGCGAGGGCTACCTCGTCAGCGACGACGAGGTCTTCTCCGCCGTCCTCGCGCGCCAACACCCGCGGCTCATTCCTCTCAATCTCGGCGTCGCCGGCTACAGTACCGACCAGGCTTACCTGCTCTACCAGCGCCTCGGCGCCAACCTGAGGCCGCAACGAGTCGTCCTGTTCTTCTTCGACAACGACGTCTGGTTCAATTCCGTCACCGTCGAGCATCGCGCCCCCAAACCCGCCTTTGCTCTCTCGCCCACCGGACTCCTCTTGACCGGCACCCCTGTCCCGCCGCCCGCCGAACTCGCCGCGGCTGCACCCTGCGCCGCCTGCCCCCCTTCACTCCGCCTACTCCAACTCGTAGGACGGGCCCGGACCAACTTTTCCCCGGTTTCACCCGCTGCCCATCCGGCCGTCCCCCCCGAACTGCTCGCCTATCGGCGCTTCGCACCACCGGAGATAGAGAGCGCCTGGCGGCTCACCGAGGCTCTGCTCGCCGCCCTTCAACAAGCCACCGGCAACCGCCTAACGGTCTTCTACGTTCCCACCGTCGCGGCCGTGTACGACCTGTCCTGGGCGCAAACGAAACAGGTCTACGCCATGGATGACAACTGGGACATCCATCTGCCTGAAAAGAAACTCGCCGAAGTTTGCGCCCGCCAAGGCATCCCTCTCCTCTCCCCCACCGCTCGCTTCCGCGCACGAGCCGCGCAGGGCGCATCACTCTACTTCGTGCAAGACGGCCACTGGAACCGAGACGGTCACAATGTTGCGGCTGAGATCCTCGCCGATTCCCTTATATACTCGTCATCTAAATGAAACCTTCCGGGCATCATGAGTCCTTTGAAGAGCACGTCGCCGGAAAAATTGGCTCTGACCGGTCGTTCTGTTTGGTATTTGCCGGAGTGTTCACGGTCGCCGGCCTCTGGGGGCATTGGCGCGTCTGGGCGCTCGCGCTGGCCGCGGCGTTCCTGCTGCTGGGCCTCATCGCGCCACAAATCGCCCACCCCCTGAACGTCCTCTGGATGAAACTGGCAGTCTTCATGAGCCGGGTAACCAATCCTCTTGTTACCGCGCTCCTCTTTTTTCTGGTCTTCACGCCCTTCGCCCTCGTCTTCCGGCTCACCGGCCGCGATGCTCTCCGCTTACGACGGGACCCGGTGGCCGTCTCCTACTGGATTCCCCGACAGCCGGCCGGCCTGGATCCCTCCTCCATGTCCAATCAGTTTTAGAAACCATATGTCGATTCTCCTAGAACTCTGGGCGTTTGTCCGCCACCGGAAAAAGTTCTGGCTCTTGCCGATTCTCGTAACGATGGCGTTGGTCGGAGGACTGTTGATCCTCGCGCAAAGTTCGGCCCTCGCGCCGTTCATTTATACGCTTTTCTAAACCATGCGCATCCTGGGGATTTCGGCCTTTTATCACGACAGCGCCGCCGCTCTCGTCGTCGACGGAGAGATCGTCGCCGCCGCGCAGGAGGAGCGCTTCACCCGCAAGAAGCACGATGCCGCCTTCCCCTCCCGGGCGATCGAGTACTGTCTCTCCTTCGTCCCCAATGGAATGGACGGTATCGACCATGTCGTCTATTACGAAAAGCCGTTCCTGAAATTCGAACGGCTGCTCGAGACCTACCTGGCCTTCGCCCCGCGCGGTCTCCGCAGTTTCCAAATGGCCCTGCCCCTTTGGCTCCGCGAAAAGCTGTTCCAAAAGCGGCAACTGGAACAGAAATTGAGCTTCTTCGCCCCCCACATCGACTGGCCCAGCAAACTCCTGTTCACCGAACACCACCAGGCCCACGCCGCCAGCGCCTTCTTCGCCAGCCCGTTTGACGAAGCCGTCGTGCTAACGATGGATGGCGTCGGCGAATGGACCACTACCTCAGTCGCCATCGGCAAAGGCAGCCAGCTCGAAATCGTGCGCGAACTTCACTTCCCGCACTCGCTGGGGTTGCTCTATTCCGCCTTCACCTACTACAACGGCTTCCAGGTGAACTCCGGCGAATACAAGCTGATGGGCCTCGCGCCCTACGGCGAACCCAAATACAAACAGCTCATCTTTGAACAACTGGTCGACGTCAAGCCGGACGGCAGCTTCCGTCTGGATATGGCCTATTTCAATTACTGCACCGGCCTTACCATGACGAACCAGCGGTTCGACCAACTCTTCGGTCACCCCGCCCGCCGGCCCGAGCAACCGCTCACGCAGTTCCATATGGACGTCGCCGCCTCCATCCAGTCGGCACTCGACGACATCATGCTCCGGCTTACCCGCAGCCTGCGCGACGAGTTCGGGCTGAAAAATCTTTGCTTGGCCGGCGGCGTCGCCTTGAATTGCGTCGCGAATGGCAAGATTCTTCGCGACGGCCATTTCGAGGGCCTCTGGATTCAGCCGGCCTCGGGCGACGCCGGAGGCGCGTTGGGCGCAGCCTTGGCCGCCACGTTCCAACAGCACCAAGCCTCCCGGCGACCCGGCGACCGCATGCACGGCTCCTACCTTGGGCCCGCATTCACGCAGTCCGAAATCGAACAGCGCCTCCAATCTGCCGGCGCCGTATTCGACGTCCTATCGGAAGAAGATCTGCTCGATGTCTGTGCCGAGGCGCTCGCCAGCGAGCAAGCGCTTGGCTGGTTCCAGGGCCGCATGGAGTTTGGTCCGCGCGCTCTCGGCAACCGTTCGATTCTCGCCGACGCCCGCTCGCCCCGCATGCAATCGACCCTCAATCTCAAAGTGAAATACCGCGAAAGCTTCCGCCCCTTCGCACCCGCGGTGCTCGCTGAGTACGCCGCCGGCTACTTCGATCTCGAGGTGGAGAGCCCCTACATGCTCCTCGTCGCCGAGGTCCTTGAAAGCCGCCGCCGCCCCATGACCCAGGACGAACAGCAGCTTTTCGGTATCGCCAGACTCAACGTCCCCCGCTCCACCATCCCTGCCGTCACCCACGTTGACTACTCCGCCCGCGTCCAGACCGTCCACGACGAAACGAACCCAATCTTCCACGCCCTTCTCAGCCGCTTCCACCAGAAGACCGGCTCCCCCGTCCTTGTCAACACCAGCTTCAACGTTCGCGGCGAACCCATCGTCTGCTCTCCCGAAGACGCCTTCCTTTGCTTCATGGGTTGTGAAATCGAAGCCCTCGCCGTCGGCCGCTGCTTCCTCCGAAAAGAGGCGCAGAACCCGGCCCTCCGGCAAAACTACGAGAACGCCTTTGCCCTGGACTAGCCGCGATTTCTCACAAAGAGCTAGCAAAAAGCCGCCGTCTCTGGCATAACGATGTTTGACGACAAGAAGTTAGAGACCAAGGAGCAACGGCTTTCGCTATGACACAGTGTACCCAAGCGGGATTCGATTTTGGAAGCGGGT
>JBBQRA010000158.1:0-14128 GCA_038215275.1 Bryobacterales bacterium
GGATAATTGTCCAAGCCGCTCGCGGGCAAGTCGTTGATTAAGTGGGCGGCAACAGAATCATCCGCGCGGCGCGGCCGCGCGCCACAAGGCAGAGTACGGCGCTAGAACGGACGAAAAAAGGAGCGCCTTGGTGGTCAACTCGTCGTAAACATGGGGGGGTCATTCTTGGCGAGTGCCGAAGTTCTTGGGCTTGTCGCGTTATTTCCATAGCCGAATACCAGCTACGAAGCGAATCTGCGAAGGACTACCACCTTCGCGCCGGACCAAACCGGCCGTCCCAAAGAAGCTGCGCTCAAAGGACACTCCAAAGTAGGGAGCGAATTCGCGCCGGATCTCATAGCGAATGCGCAATCCGACTTCGATGTTGTTCAATCCCGTACCGGTGGTGAATCGCTCTACCCGCTGCGCGGCAAGTGTTGTTTCAAATCGAGGCTGCAAAATGAGGCGTTGAGTAACCAGCAACTCTTTCGTGATAGTGAATCGGCCAGATACATCGCCGTTCTGGCTGATGAACAAGAGTGGCTCGATGTCGTATCGGTACGGAACGTGTCCCTCAAAACCAATAACTGCATGCGTGCGAGTAACATTCCGACCTTGGAACTTTTGGGTTTCAACTCTCGCGCCCGCTTGGAAATCGTAATAGCGCTTGACGAATCTTCCGTAAAGAAGCTGGAAATCAATATCGTAGTCTGCTTTCAACGCGGTATTGCGCTCACCTTCACTCTTGAACCAAATGCGATTGTAATCGCCGCCATACCAACCTTCCGCGTCCCATCGAAAGTCGCTTTCTTTCCTGGATGCGCGATATTCGAGGACATCTGCGAGGAGGAAAAGCCGAGTGTTTTCATGTTCCACGGGCGCAGGCCAGTCTCTTGGAGGAGGAAAGAGGGCCGGTTTCGTGGGCGCGGGTTTACCCGGAGTCTCCGCCGGGGGTTGCGCCACGACTGGCCCTTGAGCGAGGGCAAAGAACACGAGAAAAAGCAGTATATGCAAGTAGTTCATGATTCGCCTTGTTTCATAGGCTAGGAAACCAGCACCACTCGAAACATGCCCGACGCCATGTGCATAATCAAGTGGCAATGAAAAGCCCATGGGCCGCGTTCAATTGGCGTAATCGCTACCGACACACGCTCTGCTGGCTTTACAAGAACCGTATGCTTGCTGGGTAAATGGTCGCCCGCGCCATTTTCAAGCTGCATGAACATTCCATGCAGATGCATGGTGTGCTCCATCATCGTGTCGTTGACGAACGTCCATCGCAGGCGTTCGCCAAGCCGAAAGCGCACCGGCTCGTTGGCTTGGGAATACTTCTTGCCATCGAGGGACCACATAAAGCGCTCCATATGTCCCGTAAGGTGAATCTCAAGTTCCCGTTCCGGTGGCCGGGTGTCTTCGAATGGCTCGAGCGCCTTCAGATCGGTATAGACTAAAACCTTTCGGCCACTCCCCCCCAAGCCGATGCCCGGATCATCCAGCCGGGCGCGCGTTACCTGGGGAATGTTTTGGTTGCCAATCCCGTGCCTGTCAGGTCCGTGCGGAACTGGCATGGCGCCTGGAATGTCGCCGTGCCCCATACCGGCCATTTTGTGCATATCATGCTTCGGCGGGGCGGCCGACATCTTCCCGTGGTCATGTCCCTGCATCGTTTCCATACCAGCCATGTCTCCGCCGGCCTTTCTGTTTTCGCCCATGGCAAGCTTCATCCCGGGCATCTCCTTGCCCTCCGGCATCACCATGCCCATATCGGTCATGGTGCGAAGGGGGCGTGGCCGGCGCTCCGGAAGCGCCGCTTCCATTCCCGGACGAGGAGCGAGCGTACCACGGGTGTACCCACTCCGATCCAGCGTCTCCGAGAAGATGGTGTAAGCGCGATTTTCAGTGGGCGTCACGATCACGTCATACGTCTCGGCAGGTCCAAAACGGAATTCATCCACATCCACGGGCTGCACGTTTTGACCATCCGCCTGAACGATTGTCATCTTCAGCCCGGGAATTCTTACATCATGGAACGTCATCGCCCCAACGTTGATGAAGCGGAGGCGAACCCGCTGCCCCGGAGAAAACAGCCCAGTCCAATTACTTTCCGGCGCGAGCCCATTCATCAGGTAGGTGTAGACGTTGGCCGTTGCATCCGCCAAATCAGTTGCTTCCATGCGCATCCTGGCCCACATCGCATAGTTATCGACGGTCGCACGAGCCCCATATTCAGCGAAGTTGGACATAAGTTCGCGCAGCGTGCGTTGCTGAAAATTAAAGTACCCCGCCTGCTTTTTAAGCCTGGATATCATCGCGGATTCGGATTGGAAGCTCCAATCCGAGAGAACGACGACATATTCCCGATCGTATTTGACCGGATCGGGCTTGATTGGATCGAGGATCATAGGCGCATAGACGCCTGCCTGTTCTTGACCCGGCGAATGGCTGTGGTACCAATAAGTCCCGTATTGCTTGATCGGAAACTTGTAGACGAAGGTTTCACCAGGTTTGATCCCCGCGAAACTCACACCCGGCACTCCGTCCATTTCGGGAGGCAGGAGCAGACCGTGCCAATGAATCGAAGAACTCTCTTTGAGCCGGTTGGTCACGTTCAACGTAACGTCTTGTCCTTCACGGAGGCGAATGATTGGCCCCGGCAACATGCCGTTGATCGTTTTCGCCATTGCTACTCTGCCGCCAATGCGAACTGGAGTGTCCGAAATAGTGAGATCGATGGTATCCCCACTGAGCTCTCCTACTTTCACTTCTGCGGCGGCCAAACGCGACCACGGCGGAAGCAATGTCTCAAGAACGGCTAGCGTGCCCGCTGCGCCGATTGCTTTCAACACCGGGCGTCGCGAGACTCTTTTAGGATTCAAATTGATGCCTCATCAGGTCGTGTTCACGCTTCCTGATCCGGTTGATGCTGAAAACGGTCCTCCTGTTTCAGTTGGGTTCTGAGCTTCTCTCGCCGGCAGCGGGGGGTACCCTAAAGCGGCTTGGAGGTATTGTCAGGGGGAGACGAGGATGTTTGTCCCCGTCGCGGGGATGAGAACGGGCGTTCGAAGCCAAGCGCGTGGCCTTTTGCGATTCGAAGCCGGGCCGGCGGAGAGACACCTCGAGCGAACCGGGTGGTGAGATGACGGAGCGAAGACGGGGTCACTGCTTGCGATTCGGAGCCAGGGTGGGCGGCGAGCCGCCATGCGCTGCGGTTCGAAGCCAAGCGCGTGGCATTTTGCAATTCGAAGCCGGGCCGGCGGAGAGACACCTCGGGCGAACCGGGTCAATTGGGCTGATTGTCAAAGATCGGAATACGGTTCGCAGGCAGCGGAGTTCTACGATTCGAAGCGAGGTCAGCAGCGGTCGGTATAAGCCGGGGCGTTTTCCGGATGGTTGGGGACGAATTGCGGTTCGAAGCCAATCTGGGGGGACGCCGCGCGGCCGGCGACGGCAGCTTTGGGCATTTCGACAACGGGCTGCGGCTGGGTGGGCCTCTGCTTGATCGCGTCCTGGACGGCTTTGAGGGCCTGGCGGTACGACCGTTCGTTGGCGGTGACGTAGCGCTGGAGCGTAGCCATCGTCTTCAAGTGGGCGTCGTCGAGAAAGCAGACGGCAAGTTGCGCTTCGGTGGACTGGTCGGTTTCGAGCATTCCGTTTTCACTGAGCTCGCGATCGGTGAGGTCCATCATGAGGTCGAACGTCTTGGTCTCGACGCGACGGGCGCGATTGAGCCGCCACAGCGACTCGGTGAGTTGACTGGTGAGGAGTTGCTCTTCCGGGGTGACCGGTTTGTACGTGCCCTGGATTTGGGTGTGGAGCGCGTCGAATTCGGCTTGGGTTTCGCCGAAGACGAGGAGGCTGGAGGAACACAGCCCGTGAGCGAGGCGGTTTCGACTCGATATGAGTTTGCCGGCTTCCGTGCGCGGCCCGGTGGATTTCCGGGCATTTTCGCGATTGATTAGCCGTTGGCGCGCGGCGGCGTCTTCGATAGCGGCCTGGGTGAGGCGCTGACTTAAGGCGGTCTCCTCGGCTTCGATTTCGGCCATACGCTGCTCGGAGTTTTCGAGCATATAGCGGAGGGCTTCTTCCGGGGTGAAGGGTTCGGTGCGTTTGGTCTGGGCGTTCATGGGGCAGTCTCCTGAGATAGAAATGGAAAAGCCCGCCGGGCCGATTTTGGCGCAGCGGGCTTTTCTCGATTTAACGATACCTTGGGTGTCAAGGGTTTTGGGGTGCTTTCCGGTGGTGTGTGTTGCAAATAAAGGAGATATTTTCTGGTATGGCCTGAACTGGCGGTGCGCCGCGGCCGGGTTGGGACGAGCCGTAGATGCCGAGGCCATTGGTCGCGTAAGTAAAACGGAGTTCGAGCTTTTCAGCGTAGTGTTTGGCTTAGGCGACGCCTTCGGTGAGCGGGGCATCGAGCGGTTTGGCTTCGATGATGGCGAGCTTGGTATTGCGGTGGACCAGGCCGGGACCTTCGATGCGGCCGAGGGTGATGTTGTGCTCGCGGAGATTGTGGCTGCCTTCGACGACGCACCAACCGGCGGCTTGCAGCGCGGGGCTGGGCCGTCGTCAGGCTCTTATCGGCCCGTATGTAGTCGAAGGACTCGCATAAGAAGCCGACGGAGCCGCAGGCGCCATCGTAAAGCCGTTCGCCCAGCTTCGGCTGGACGACCTGAAAGTCGCCGGGTGGGGCCGTTGTTGTGGTCACGTTTGCCGGAGACGGTTTTTGGGGCGGCCCAGGTGTCCCAACGGCAGGGGAGAGCGAGGATGTAAAGGTACTTGAGGAAGAGGAGCCAGGAGGTTTGTTCGGTGTAGTCGAGTTCGGTGGTGCGGCCGGCTTCCTTGCGGACAATGCCGGCGATGTTGCTGAATGCTTGTTCGAACATGAAGGGGAGTGAAATTATTCTAGTCGCTGGCGTTGGGGCAGAACGATATGGTTCCACCGAAGGGGATTGCAACCTTGCCGGAGCCGGTAACTTTGGTACGGAAAACAGGTCTCAGGGTGTGACCGCAACGTCGTTCGCGGACAGGCTGAGGGAGTGCTGCGCAAGGAGTCTCCGGCCTGCGGTGTTGCCCGCTAAGACCTACGCAGGGACTCCAACGCCCACGTGACTGGATACATTGGCTGACGATATCCGGTCACTTTCGCACAGTCTCACCGGAAGGAGGCAGCAACAACAAAACATCCCATTGGGACAATTGATCACAGTGGCGATGTAGATTTACGTCAAAGCCTCGGCAAATCGGTCCTCTCACGCCCCTGGCTTTGCTGCCCGAAACACCGCTCCAACTGTTGGCGCGGTGGTCCTTTCTGGTTGGAGTTCTAGTTGCTCAGCAATGGCTGTGGACTTTCAGCGACGCCGATTGGAAGGGGAATCGCAATTGCAGGCGATCCTGAAAAATTTCCAGAACTTGCGGAAGGCTTTCGGAAGGGAATCGGCTGAGATCGAGGTCGTGGCACACAGGGCGCAGGGCTAGGCTTAGTTAGGAAGACAAATGGTGGACTTGGAGAAAAGATTGCCGCGATCGCGAGCAACCATGTGCGCTTTGTTGCGCGCGAGAACACAATGCGACGCATGGAGGTTCAGAAGGGAGATTTTCTGCCCGAAGTTGGAACATTCGATACCGGGGTCGCGGAGGTTGTTCGCAAGAAGGAGGCGGGATGGTCTTATATCAAGGCGGGATCGTAGTTTAAGGCAATTCCCCAACAAGCTCATGAAGGAGGAACCCGCCAAGAAAAACGAACGACTGATTCTTGCCAATGAACGCACCTTTCTGGCTTGGATTAGGACGAGCATTTCGATCATTAGCCTCGGTTTCGTAGTGGCCAAGTTTAGCGTTTGGTTGGGCGAAATGGCGGTAAGAGCTGATCCCCAGGCGCAGCCGCACTCCACGGAGACGTCATTACCGATAGGCGTGACGATGATGACCCTTGGAGGCATGTTGGCTGTATTCGCTGCATGGCGTTATCACATTGTGAACGGCGAGATCGAACGGGGTGTGATGAGGCCAACTCGTGGATTCGTGATTTTACTAACGACGATGGTCGCAATGCTCGCCGTGGCGATGATTGTTTATATGCTCCTCACAGCGAATCATGGCTAAGGTCCCAGGATCAGCTCGCCGTATTCAAGGGATGTGGTGAGAAGCAATGGAGCGCTCTAGGCTCTTTAGCGAAGGCTTCTAGCGTCAGCTCGGCCAATCCAACTCGGTTTCCTGATCGAGAAGAATCGACGTCTGCCGACCGGGCGCTCCCTCCAAACTGTGCCACAGGTGGTCAATTTCCCGTGAGCGCCGAGGCATCCGAACCCACAAACGGGTAGTTCTTTCTGCTATGCGCAGCTGCAGATAACAGGAAAAACTGGATCCACGTGGGGATCGTCGAGGCGGGTCAAAGGTGGCGGCGATCATGCCGGTGATGAAAAGCTGCCGGAGAATGGGTGCGGGTTCGGGAGATTTTTTGGGCGCGGTACTGTGCCGGGGTTGGGGAGCGGAAGGTCAGCGAGGTGGTCGAACTGACGCCGTCGGCTTGGGTCAGACAGAGAATGGTCTAACTCAAAAAGGGGATTCGCGCAAGGCTGGGGTTGGCCGAGCGGATACCCCGCACTCGGTTGCAACCTTGCGGATCCTAGTCGCCAGAGCGCTGATCGGCCAGCTCCCATTTTGTCCGTTCTGTTACACACTTAGGTTCTACCACAGTAGTACTAGTGACCGCGGCTCGACCTTGATCGTGATGCCATAACTATTTTCTGCGGCCTACACCGGTGGGCGTTCGCCACTCGACGTATTTGCCGCTCCACCGATATGACTGGGAAAATTGTTTACCCCCGCCCAACCAAGCGTTCCTCACGCCCGAGTTAAACACTTGGTCGCCTTTCTCGCGGTAGTCTGCAACGCCGGTATATTGGTAGACCCAACCGTACAAAGGCGCGATTAAAAGGTTCAAATCAGCGGCAGGGCCAGATGACCCGTCTTCGTTGTAATAAATAAAAGCTCTATCGCTATCACTCCATGATTTGGACCAGAGTTTATCGGCTGCAATGCGTAGGATTGGAAGCACGCGGGGATCTTTAGTCAAAGACCAATAGTCGATCAACGATTCGGCGGCAAGGGCGACCATGAACGGCTGGACGTAGCTAGCGTTCTGAGACACAAACCACTGGTCAAAATGCCCAAATAGTAGCTCCACATAATCATTGAATTCGGGCCGTCTCGCGAATCCCATTTGCTCAGCCATGACGAGAGTACTGAGAGCGTAAGAAATTTCACGAGAGCTCTGCCAACTGATGCTCCAGGCGAGATTGTCATAACGAATTGCATTTCCGTCAGCTAGTTTCACTACTGCTGAACGTGATGTTGGATCTTGGGTCTTCTGAAAATGCATTGCGAGGCCATGGGGAAATACGCGCCAGCCAGGGATCAAACCGTTGTTGACGATGACATACTGCCGATAAAGGCTAATCTGTAACTCGGCACAGGACAGCCAATATTCATCACCCGTTGTCTTGGAAATCTGCATGTAATTCCGTATACCATCGTAGTACCATACATTACCTTCCCACATGTTGAGCGCGGCAGGGTTACAGTGGAGTTTTCCGTAGTTAGTCATGTTTGATTCCCAAAGCTCAACCGTCTCTAGCACAGGAGGCTTCGACAAACGTGGCGGAGGAGCCACAGTTGGGTTCGGGACCACCGTCAATGTGAACGATCCGGTACGTGTAACGCCGGTTTGAGATACATATGTGATAGTAATAGGATATCGGCCGGTAGGTGTGGTCTGTGCGGTTGTGATTCTGAGTGGGTTGGCTTGTGTGATCCGCCAAAGAAAGGTGCCGCAGCAATACTTCTTCAGATTTACAAATTCTACCGAAGCCTGAGGTGGCAATCCTGAAACAGTAGGCGTGGCGGGCTCGTCGTCCACCCCAGAAACGATACTCGCTTGAGCTAACACTAATAATGCTCTTCCTTGGGTGACATGAGTAGGGCCACTGACGGCGATGGTAAAGTCTACGCAGTAGGCCATCGTGTGGCCTAAGGTAATACACAATAGTGCCTTCAACAAAAGGTAGCAAGGTTTCATTGACATCTCCCACATCAACTTTCGGCTCTGAACGGAAAAACCTTTAGCATAAATCACTAGTTTCCGGCACTCGTGTCCAAATTAGCTTAAGTCCCTGAAGGGCGAGGTCCTGATAGGGTAGGGAGGCATTCCGGGAAGAATCGAAGCCAATCCCACGAGGACCCAGCCTTGTCTCAAGTATCCAGCATTTTCAGCCAGCTTCTTTACCTGGTCCCCCGCCCGCTGTTCGAAGCGGTCGTCCTCCGCCACCAGGGTGAGCATCATGCCCGCGGCTTCCGCTGCTGGGACAAGTTCGTCGCCATGCTCTTCTGCCAACTCGGCCAAGCTCAAAGCCTGCGCGAACCCTACGAGGGCCTCCAAGCCAGCGAAGCAAACTCGTTCACCTCGGCCTCAGCAAGGCACCCCGCCACTCCACCCTCGCCTACGCCAATCAACATCGCCCCTGGGCGATCTACCAGGATCTGTTCCTCGCCCTTCTGGACCTTCTCCGCGCCAAACTTCCCACCCATGCCAAGACCCCGCTACTGGTCTCCGGCAAGCTTTACAGTTTGGACAGCACCGCCATCGACCCCTGCGCGAAGGTCTTCGACTGGGCCAAGTACAGCACCACTACAGCCCTTGCTCAGTTGCCACCCGCCCCCAACTGCAGGTTCTCAGTAAACCCCCGCTAGACGCTGTAACGCATGAGTCTGTGTTTAGCGCCCCGGTGTGGATCTATGACGGGGACTCTCCCTGGTATTTCGTGACGTTGCCGCGGGCAGTGGCGGCGAAGATCCGGGAAACGGCGAGCCGGCAGGGGAAGGCGTTTGGATCGGTAAAGGTGGCGGCGACGTTAGGGGAACGCGATGGAAGACTTCGTTGTTTCCAGACAAATCGGCGGCGTCCTATTCGCTGCCGATAAAGGCGGCGGTGCGGGCACGGGAGCAGATTCAGGCTGGGACGACGGTGGAGGCGTTGCTGGTGATTGAGGCGGGCTAGGGAGATCGCCGTGAAAGGGGAGCTCAGAACGTATAGGTGTTGGAGAGATAGAACAGGTGCTGACTGAGGCCCGGGGTGGTGCGGCGAAAGAATTCGCCCGTGAAGAAGTATCCGCCTCCGCCGGCGAAGGTGTAGGGACCCTTCTTCCACGTGAGAAATAAATCGGCTTCGCGGCCCAGATGGCGGCCGGCCGTACCTGCGGCCGACCGCGCGATGGGACGCCCCTGCAAGCCATACGCGGCGTCGGTGCGGTCGGCAAGCCAACTGTCGGTGTACATCGTAGTGAGACTGAGCTTGGGCGTGAGCGACCAGATCGCAGTGGAACGTAGATTTTGCACGTTGCGCCAACCGAGCACATCGACATGACCGAGTTTGTCGTGCGCGGCCGGATATAGCTGGTCGAACGTGTGGCTGCGGCCGTTGGATTGGCCGCCGGAGGCGTACTTCCACTCCGTAGCCCAATCCAAGGGCCGCGACCAGAGCGAGAGCTTATAACCGAACTGACCTACATAGGCGTATGCGCGGTGCGGCGCACTCCCAATGCGGCCCGACTGGTAAATCGCTTCCCCCGTGAACCGGGCACGCGCGGAGAGCGGAGCGGCCCATCGAAACCCGAACGATTCCGTACGGAAGCGGCCGGGGCCGGTGTATCCGCCGGGACGGTTCTGATCGTGCCGGAGAGCGTACAGATCGAGCGTGGACTGGCGCCAGAGATCGCTCCATGTGTTGTACATGCCCCAGACGCGGTCACCGAGGACGGGACGGTTCCAACCGGCGCCTTCGGGCTTAATGGGCGAGATGAGCAGGACCTCAAAACGGGCATGTTCCGTACGCCACCAGGCACGGGCGAGGTCGTAGGTGCGAGCGGTATAGGCCCACTGGGGCGAACCGATGAGCCGGGTGTCGCCATATTGGATCATCCGCCGGCCCAGGTCGGCGCCAAAGCCGGTCTTGGCAGACGGAAACAGTTCGAGGTAGGACTCCTGGACGTCAAACGGGTCGCGCATGGCACCGGCGGCGACGCGGCCGAGGATGGGAGCGCGGGAATCCTGCCCGAGAGCGGAGAGACGCAGCCACGGTGTGGGCCGGTAGGAGAGCCCGAGTCGCGTGCGGACGAAGTTGGCATGGGTGTCGAGCCCGGAGCCAAACTCGGCGCGGCCGCGGAATTCGAGGCGGGAGCGAATCTCGAAACTGAACTGGAGCTTGCCGCCGGTGGCGCGGCTGACGGCGTTGTGGAGTTCCTGGGCAGGGTCGGCGGCGGAGCCCGGCAGGACGGCGAACATCAGGATGAGGAGATTCCGTAGACTTCGGCGGGCACGGGTTCCCGCGCTGGCTGGGTGGGGCCGGAGCGGAGGTGGAGTTGGCGTTCTGTGATGAGCCGACCGAGGCACGGGGGGAGAGGGGGGAGTGTGGTGGAAAAAAGAGGATCGCCCTTTGGTCGCACGACTTCGTCGATCCATCATATTCCAGGCTGGGGGCTGCGATGAGGCAGCATCCGAAATCAACCGGACCCCCGCCTTATCGAGCACGGGAATACTTGAGACGTAAAGGCACCGCGGGGACCGCGCCGCATTACTTGGCGTGCTGGCGGAGGTACTCTTCGACGCGGGAGCGGCCTGTGGCGGAGCCGATGTAGTGGAAGGCCTCGGCGTATTCGAGGCCATAGCGGGCGCCGGTGGCCTTGCTGCGGGCGAGGACGAATTCGCGGATGTAGTTGCGGTCCGCGGTAACGTCATCGTTGCCGAGGAGGGGGAGGCGCTGGTTCCGCTTGGACAGGTCGGCCCGGAGGCGGGAGCCGAGGTGACCGGCGGGGCCTTTGGCGCGGTTGGCGCGGTTGGCGTCGATCACCTTGTCGATTTGGCCGCTGATGTCGACGACACGGGTGATCTCGGGGCGGCGGGCGTAGTAATACTTTTCCCGGATCGTCCTGGGGGCGTGGCCCATGGCGACCTGCTCGGGGAAATCGTGGGCGCGGCCGGCCATCCAACTGGCCGCTTCGACGGCGCGGGCGATGGTGTAGTGGTCGGGGTTCTCTTCATCGTGAGCCCAGGGGTCCCAGCAGACGATAGTGTCGGCTTTGAGGGCGCGGATGAGGAAGATGAGGCGACCGATGACTTCGTTGAGGGAGACGTCGGCCATGCGGTGGTTGTTGTAGTTGAGGTCGAAGTTGCCTTTGCAGCCGAGGATGCGGGCGACTTCGGCGTTGTCGCGCTCGTTGCCGAGGACGTGCTCGCCGATGGTGCCGGGGGTGCCGAGGCCGGGGGCGTCGCCCATGTCGTCGTTGGTGGCGCGGATGAGGTAGCCGGTGTAGCCGTCCTCGATCAGCTTGGCGACGGTGCCGGCGGCGGAGAGGGGGATGTCGTCGGAGTGGGCCTGGATGGCGAGGAGGACTTTGCCTTTGTGGGGCTGGTTCGGGACGGCGCGCTCGATGACCGGGGCGGCCGGGGCACCGGGGGGCACGGTTTGCGCGAGCAGGGGGGCGGAGAGGAGGAAGGAGCGGCGGAGCATGGCGGAATTATACATTCGGCCAGGCTCCGGCGCAGGGGGATGCGGAGCGGAGTTAGCGGATGGCGATGAGTTCGACGTCGAAGACAAGCGCCGCGTTGGGCGGGATGTCGCCGCCGGCACCGCGCGTCCCGTAGCCGAGTTCGGAGGGGATGTAGAGGCGGTACTTGGAGCCGGTGGGCATCAGTTGAAGGCCTTCGGTCCAGCCGGGGATGACGCGGTTGAGCGGGAACGAGATGGTTTCGTTGCGCTGGTAGCTCGAGTCGAAGACTTTGCCAGTGATCAGGCGACCTTCGTAGTGGACCTCGACGGTGCTGGTAGGGCCGGGTTTGGGGCCTTCGCCTTCGCGGATCACTTCGTACTGCAGGCCGGAGGCGGTGCTCTTGATGCCTTCCTTTTTGGCGTTTTCTTCGAGGAACTTCTTGCCGGCTTCCATATCCATATCATCTCCCGTAGATCGAACTTGCGTGTACCAGTATGCGACTGCCGCCGCGAGGAGTGCTGCTGCGATGAGCCAATATTGGTTTTTCATGACTGGTGGGGATGGGCCCCAATCAGCAAGGTAGCACGAAGAGCAGGCGCCGCATGGCTTCCTGGTGATCGGCGAGGAAGCACCCGTTGGTGCCGACGCAGGTTTGTTCGCCGAGGCGGACCCGTTCTCATTCCTGAATGGTATTAGCCGCTACCATGCGGCCGGTCTTGGCGAGGGCGTCGCCCGGGGGTTCGACTTCAATTCGGCGCAGCGCCTTCACATGCAGGGCGACCCACTGTTAGACTGCTGGGGGACATTGCGTCCGGGCGGCCCCGGCCTTCTGTTCGAGATCGCGTTGCCAGGAAGTGGCGAGGGCGGCGAGTTCTGCGATCCGGCGTTGGGCCTTGTCTTCCACGGAGGAATCGGGCCCCGGAGGCATCGGGCCGTCCGCGATCCAGATAGTCCGCAAGAGAGCCGGACTCCTGCTGGGCAGCTTCAATCTTCTGGCGGAGGGTTTCAAGAGCGATCGTTTCGGGGAGCATTACCGAGACCTGACGAGGCGGAGCACTTCGGCGAGGTCGCCGCGGTCGCCTTGAATGCGGGCGCTACGTTCCACCTGTTCGAGAAAACCTTGGCCCTCGGGGGTTCGCGCTTGTTGGATATCCGCTCCACGAGCCAGGAGGAGGAGAACCGCTTTCCAGTTATTAGCGGCAGCGGCGTGGGAGAGGGCGGTTTCGCCGCGGACGCTGCGGGCGTTGAGCTTGGCTCCACGGTTGAGGAGCAGGGTGAGGATTTCGAGATCGACAGCTATTTCGGTAGCGGCGAAGAAGACGGGATCGCCCAGGGGATTGTTGCGATTCGGATCCGCTCCGGCGTTGAGCAGGAGGGCTAGGGGCTCGGGGCCGGTGCGCGGTGTGGCGCGGATGGCGATCTCGAGGGGGCGGTCGCCGGCGACGGAGTTGGGGTCGGCTCCGGCGTCGAGGAGGGCGCGGAGGACGGGAAGTTGTTCCGGCGATTTTTCGAGACGATGGAGAGCGAGGATGAGAACGCCGGCGGCGTCGTGGCGGCCGCGAAGCCCGGCGGCGGCAGCGGCTTGGGTAACGCCGGGAGCGTCGTTGGCGAGGACGGCGTTTTGCAGATCGGTGAGAGGGGCGGCTTTAAAGGCGACAGGGCGGTTGGCTTCGGCGGGATTGGTGAAGCGGTATCCGACATTGCGAAGTTCGCCGGCGACGAGGACGAAGAGAGGGGCGGCGACGACGGCGCAGGGGATGAGTTTGGCGGCGAAGGAGTTCACGCGGAGGAACCAGAAGGCGAGGGCGGCGAGGGTGAGGCCCGGGAGGAGGAGGAGCAGGAAGGCGACGGAGAGGGAACTGGTCTTGGCGGAGGGGGCGGCGGCGAGGCCGAGGACGAAGAGCAGGCCCACAGCGGCAAGGTCGAAGGCGATGGCGAGCCAGAAGATAATGTTGAGAAGCGTCATCATCCGGGAGGGCGCAGGATTGGACGGGAATCGATCAGGCTACCGGGTTCCGTTGAAGAAGAGGAACGCGGCCCAGTAGTAAGGCTTGGCGTAGGGACCGTTGGCGCGGAGGAGTTCGAGTTTCGCCTGGCGAAGGGCTTCGGCTGGCTTCTGGCCTTGGGCCATACGTTGATAGAGGGCGCCCATGAGGGTGGCGGTGCTGCGGTCGTTGACGTCCCAGAGGCCGGCGATAACGCTATGCGCGCCGGCTTCGAGGAAGGCCCAGGCGAGGCCGACGAGGCCTTCGCCGCGATAGTTACGGGCACCGGCGCTGCGACAGGCGGAGAGGGTGACGAGTTCGGCGCGCCAAGGCATTTTGCGGAGTTCTGCGGCGGTAAGGGCGGAGCCGTCGTTGTCGCGCGTTAGGAGGAGGGCGGAGTGGAGGGGGTCGAGGGTATCGGCGACGGCGTGGACGGCGAAATGGACATAGCGGTAGGGGGCGACGGGTTCGGCCAGGAGGCGGGGACGGCTGCAGTTTTCGCCTTCGAGGCGCTGGGCGGAGCCGGGGGGGAGGGCGGCGGCGATGGCGGCGAGTTCGGCGCGGGCGTGGGGGAGAGGCTGGTAAGGTTCGGGCATGACGGCGGGGTCGCCGACGAGGAGG
>JBBQRA010000159.1:0-14040 GCA_038215275.1 Bryobacterales bacterium
CGGGCGGACACCAGGTTGATCGTTCCTGAAGGGACGTCGAGGGTGGCGTTGCCGGTCCTTTGACAAAGCGCTACCAGGGTCTCGGGGACGTGAGCGTGGGGGTGCTTCAGAAGTTGCTCCGCCCAGCGGACCGCCGTCGCCGCGGGGAGGACCAGATTCATCGGTCCATAGAAGAGCTTGCGGGCTCCTATGCGGCTGAGACACCAAAGATCGGTCTCGGGATGCGTCGACTGGTTGTTGCGGAGGCGCTTGAGGCAAGACTCTCCCAGTTCCGTGCGGGTGCCGGCGGGAAGATGTTCGAGGCTGGCAGCCGTGCGCCAGAGCTCGCGCAACAGGCTGGGGTTGATGCGCGGCACCTTCTTGTTCCCCTTGGGGAGGATCTGGTTGGCGATGCGCTGGTAGATGTCGGTTTGTTGGTTTCGATTCAGGCCGCCCGCTACACGGCCCCAGAAGATCCACCATTCGACTTCGGGCTGGACCTGATTCCCAAAAGTGAGGCCGCCGGCGTAGACGCGGCGGGCCTGCTCGATGCGAAGCTCGTCGCCGGGAAAGCCGAAGCCGGGGCGGAGGCAGAGGCCGCCGAGGTTTAACCAGCGGGACTCGTGGGCCGCCGAGCGCTTGCGGCCCTCGCCGAGCTGGAGGAAGAGGTCGGAGTAGCGGCGGATGACACTCAAGGGCCAACTGGCGCGGCCAAGCCCAAGAAGCTGTTCGAGCTTGGCGGGGAGCTCTTCGGGGGGAAGGTTTGCCCCTTCGAACGTCTGGCGGATGAGAACTTCGCCCTGGGCGACGGCTTCATCGGCGATGACCGTCGCGGCGCGCTGGGCGGTGGGGGCGGCGGATTTGCGGAGTTCGAACTGGAGACGCCAACGGTTGTCGCTGACCTTCGAATCGCACCAGATTTCGAGGGTTCCGACGGCGGTTAGTTTGGCGCCAAGCTTGACGGGGACAAGCCGTTCACCGGTGGGCTTGCCAAAGCGGATGAGGGCTTGGAGGGGGGCGTGGGAGTGGATTTCAGCTTCGGTGGAAAGGTCGACGAGGTCGCCGATTTGATCTTCCGTGCGGTGGAGGGAGCTGTAAAGGCGGAAGCTGACGGGCCGGTTGGCGACGAGTTGGAGGCCTTCGTGGTCGAGGGCGATCTCGGTGCCTTCCTCGCTGCCGCGGGGGGCGAGGCAGATGGATTGTTGGCGGTCGTTCGACAGGCCGATGAAGTAAGCGCGGGGGAGGCCTCCGCGGACGAGGACGCCTTTGCCGCCGGTGCGGACGTTGGCATAATAGGCCGCGCCGACGGCTACCGCAAGATCCAGGTCGCGGTTTTCGAAGATGGCCGGGCGCTTGGCGAACCAGTGCTCCAGAACGTCGGCGACGCGCTGGCGGAGGAGTTCGGGGATGAAGAAGCCGCCGTTGAAGAGAATGGCGTCGGGGCCTTCGGTTATGCCGTTGTCGGTGAGGAACGAAGCGAGATGTTTAGTGACGGCGGGGTCGGAGACGTAGGGCAGACCGAGTTCGCGGAAGAGGCTGCGCTTGTCGTCCTTCGGCCGTTCGGCGAGCGGGGCGGCGGGGAGGAAGCCTTCAAGAGCCAGTTCGAGCGCTTCGGAGCGAAGGATCTCTGAGCGCAGGGTTCCACCGATGAGAGAGCTGCCGGCGCCAAGGACGGTGATCTCTACCTTCTCGAGATTGGGTTCGTTGAGGAGACGCTCTTTCGCCGCGGCGCATTGGCGGCGGAGGGCGGAGCGCTGGCGGAGGGAAAGCTGCTGGCCGAGCTTGGCTTCAACGAGCCAGGCGAGGGTGAGGTCGAGGTTGTCGCCACCGAGGAGGAGATGCTTGCCGACGGCGGTGCGGGTGAACTCCACCATGTCGCCGGTGCGGGAGACCTTGATGAGTGTGAAGTCGCTGGTGCCGCCGCCGACGTCGCAGACGAGGACGGTTTGGCCGTCGAAGAGCTGTTTCTGGGAGGCCGTGAGGTGGTTGGCGATCCAGGAGTAGAATGCCGCGGCTGGCTCTTCAATGAGCGTTACGTTTTCGAGGCCGGCCTGGGTGGCGGCCATGACGGTGAGTTCGCGGGCTTCTTCGTCGAACGATGCGGGTACGGTGAGAACGATGTCCTGAGCGGCGAGGGGGGATTCGGGGTGGGCGGTGTCCCAGGCGTCGCGGATGTGTTTGAGAAACGCGGCGGAGACGTCAACGGGGGAGAGTTCGCGGGATTCTGGCTGGGCTTCCCAGGGGAGGATTTTGGCGGTGCGGTCGACGTCCGGGTTGGAGAGCCAGCTTTTGGCGGAGTGGACGGAGCGGGTGGGGGTGAGCGCGCCTTGTTCGCGGGCGTAGGCGCCGACGTAGGTCTGGTCGGCGAGGTAGAGGAAGCTGGGGAGGGTGCGGAGCTTCTCGATGCGTCCGGGGGCCGTGAATTGGGGGATTTCGAAGACGCTGATGGCAGCGTCGTCGCCGGTGGGGTCCCAGTAGGCGAGGGTGGAGTTGGTGGTGCCGAGGTCGATACCGATCTTCATGAGCGTACGTTGAATTCGAGTTTCCAGCGTTCTCCGCTGGCGGCGACGCAATAGATTTCGAGCATGCCGGTTTCCGTGACTTGCGCTTCGAGCGAGACGCGGGCGGGGGCGCCGGAGAGGGTGACTTCCATGGGGGCGAGTTCTTCGACGCCGGGGGGGATGGGGTCGAGGAGGTCGCCGGGCTGATCGTCTTTTCGGGTGGTGGAGGAGAAGAAGCGGAACTCGGCGGGTTCGCCGGTGCGGAGGGCGAATTCGTACTTGGGGAGGGCGACGGCGGAGCCTTCTTCGAGGCCGAAGGGGACGACGGTGAGGGCCTTCATGGGGGCCGGGAAGCCGGGGACGGCGGGCATGGACGATTCGATGCCGAGGTAGTAAGTCCGGGGGACGCCGCCGCGGATGCGGATGCCGCGGCCCTGGCGGGCGAGACCGTAGTAGGCTGCGCCACGGGCTACGGCGTGCATGAGGTCTTCGCCGGAGAGGACTTCGACGGGAGCGGGGAGCCAGGAGTTCAGGACCGAGAGGAGACGTTCGCGGACGAGGGGGGCGTTGAGGACGCCGCCATTGAAGAGCACGTGGGTGGGCTGCTGGCCGCGGAGGAAGGCGGCGAGATGGCGGGTGATGGCGGGGTCAGAGGCGTAGGGGAGGCCGACCTCCTGGAGGGCGGCGCGGCGGGGGAGGACGGGGACGTCGGTGGCTTCGGCGGGGGGGAGGAAGCCATCGAGGAGGACCTGTTCGAGGGTGGCGCGGCGGAGGACACCTTTGAGAGAGCCGGCGATGAGGCCGGTGCCGCGGCCGAGGATGGTGACGGGTTCTTCGGCTTGGGTGGAGCCGGGGGCCAACAGTTTTTCTTTGGCGACGCGGCAGCGCTGCCAGAGGGCGTGGAGCTGGGCGGCGTCGAGTTTCGGCATATCCGCTTCGACGGCGCGGGCGAGGGCGAGGTCCATGTTGTCGCCGCCGAGGAGGATGTGTTCGCCGACGGCGATGCGTTCGAGGATGAGGTCGCCGGACTGGTCGGTGACGCGGATGAGGGTGAAGTCGGTGGTGCCGCCGCCGATGTCGATGACGAGGATGAGCGCGCCGGGGCGAATGCGTTCGCGCCAGTCGGGGTGACGTTCGAGCCAGGCGTAGAAGGCGGCTTGGGGCTCTTCGAGGAGAACGGGGGTGGGGTAGCCGGCTTGTTGGGCGGCTTGGAGGGTGAGGTCGCGGGCGGCGGCGTCGAAGGAGGCGGGGACGGTGATGAGGATGTTGTGGGTGTCGAAATCGGGGGTGGCGTCGCGGAGGTGGGCGAGGTAGGCGCGGGTGGCTTCGACGGCGGAGAGGTGGGGCATATCGCCGGCGACGGCGAGCCAGGACTTGGCGGAGTGGACGAGGCGGGAGGGATTTTCGGCGCCGCGTTTTTTGGCTAGTTCGCCGGTGAGGTAGGGCGGGTTCTCGTCCCAGGGGAGGGCGAGCGCGCCGGGGGCGAATTCGGAGGGGCCGGGGAGATAGAGGCTGGAGGGGAAGAGGGGTTCGGCGCGAACTTCTCCGGGATTGACGAGTTGCAGGATGCCGAGAACTTCTACGCCTGTATTGTCAACGCCGGCGTCTCCGACGCCAGTTTGTTCGGCGCGCGCGACGGCACAGTTGGTGGTGCCGAGGTCGATGCCAAGTGTGGGGTTCATGCTATTCAATTTCGATTTCGGCGGGGGCAAGGATGTGGACGGACATGGCCGGCTTCACTTCGGGGAGGTCGACTTTGGAGGCGTGCCAGCCTTTGTGGCGGAGGGTGCCGCCCTGGGGCTTGCCTTGGGCGGGGACGTTGCCAAGGAACTTGAGGGCGGCGTTGTCCTTGGCGAGGGGGCCGGCGGCGCGGGTTTCCGTGTAGGTTCCCTCGACACCATCGATGATGGGCGAGAGGGTGAGATAGCGGTTGATGGCCTTGGCGGCCTGTTCATGGAGGGTGCGGACGGCGGCGCCGACCTGATCGTCCTGATAGGCGGAGATATCTTCCATGAGGAAGTCGACCAGGCGGGCTTCGCGCTGGAGGATGCCGAGCATTTGCAGGGCGCCGTCGCTGGTTTTAGCGAGGGGGACGGGGGCGACCTTGGGCTCCGGCTTCTTTTCGACGGGCTTAGTGTAGCCGCCATAGGTTTTGGCTATGCCGGGAGAAAGGGTTCCGGAGAAAAGGATCCCGAAGAAAGATGAGAAGGCGTCAGCGATACGAGACAACGAAAAGCTCCTGAATCCTTCAGGATACACCGTGCTCTACTGGACTGGCCCGTCGACCGGCCAATCGGCGAGCATATCGGGGGTAACTTTCGAGTGGTGGCGGGGTTGAGATTCGCGGGCGATGAGGAGGCTGCGCTCTGCGGTGACGACGGTGGACTGGTAGGATTTGCGGGCGCGGTCGAGATCTTCGGCTTGAATGCCGCTGGCGACGAACTGATCTCGGAAGCGTTCGTAGCGTTCGATTTTGAAGAGAGCGTGGATGAGCATGTCGCAATCGAACTGTTCGACGATGTTCTGGGGCTGCCAGCGATCCCAGATTTGGTCGGTTAATTGTTGGACGCGATCGACGGTTTCCCCGGGGAGGAGGGCAATGGAAATATGGCCGATGCGAATGGTCGGGAAGCGGCGGCGGGTGGCCTTTTTGTCGGAGGGCATCGGGAAGGGCACCCACCTTTATAACAACTCCGCCGCCTGCTTGCGGGGTTACTGTATCTGGGCGGTGCGGTTGCCTTGCGCGATGTTCGTTGGGTTCGGGTTTTCGAGGCCAGCGACCGTATAGATGAGGGTGTTGGCGTCGATGACGTTGTAGTCGGAACGGTTATTTATTTGGATGGAAGTGGGGAATCCGCGAATGAGATTCCCGGTGATGAGGTCGCCTTTGGGGCCTTGGGGGTCGCCGTCGGCAGGGTTGTAGCAGATACCGAAGACGCCGTTGGCCATGGCGGTGATGGTGTTGTTCTGCAGGCGGTTGCCGAAGCTGCGGCCGCCGCGGACGAAGAGGCCGAGGCCAACGTTGAAGAGGGAGTTGTTGATAACCACGACGCCCCGGGATTGGTTGACGAGGATGCCGATTTCGGGCGGCGGCGCGGAGACGGCGAGGCCGAAGCCGCGGATGTTGAGGCCTTCGATGCGGACGTTGGCGGAGTTGTTGACCATGACGCCCATGAGGGTGCCGGTGATGTTGCCGTTGCGGACGGAGACATTCTGGGCATTGAGGATGCGCAGGCCGGTATGGGAACCGTTGCCGGGGCCGGAGATGGTTTGTCCGTTCAGATCGAGAGTGACGTCGCTGGCGGTGATGGTGATACCGGCGCCGGTGCTGGAATTGGTGAACAGGCTGTTGGTGAGCATGTAGGAGCCGGGCTGATCAATCGTGGTGGGCGAGCCGATGGTACGGACGCCGGGCGGTTGAGCGCAGAGGGCGAGGGCGAAGAGGGGAAGCGCGAACAGAGTTCTTGTCATGTCGTTGTCCTGGTAAAGAGAAAAATTGTGAAGCGCTTCGGTGAGGTAGTCGTGACTTTAGGAGAAATCCCCCGCAAAATATAGGAATGAATTTGCGGGGGATATTGGTTGGGTTCGGGCTGGCGTGCGCAAGCCATGGGCAGTGGTATGCGGGAGGGATGGGCGGCCTATCGACGTTGTCGGCTGATGGGCGGACGATCATCACGCAGGGGTCGACGGCGATCTCTTTGTACAAGCCGGAGAACGGGGCCTCGCTGCATCTGTTTGCGGGCAAGCATTGGCGGGAGTATTTGAGCGTGCAGGGTGGCTATGTGTGGAACCGGAACGCGCTTCAGTTTACGGAGACGCGAGTGGAGGGCGGGCAGGAGACGACGTTTGAGCAGAAGCGGACGAGCGCGCAGAGCGCCGTGAGCGCGGATGGTCTGATCTACTTCCGGCGGCGGGAGAGCCGGCTTCGGCCTTATGTAGCTGGGGGGTTGGGGATGGTGCGGGTGAGTTCGGGGGCGGGGGCAGTGGTGGTGGCCAAGGGGGCGGTGTCGCTGCCGCCGGAGCAGTTTGCGGCGACGCGGGTATTCTGGCGGACGGCGGTGGGGATCGACGTGCGGTTGGTGGAGGGGTGGCGTTTCCGGTATAGCTTCTGGGAGACGTTTTCGGCGAATCCGTTTAGCCGGGAGTTACGGCCGCGGGGGCAGCGCAACCTGTTGAACTTCCAGAATATGTTCGGTTTCGTGCGGGAATTCTAGCGATTCTGAAACTCGCTATAGGGGCAGCAGGGCCAGAAGATGGGGGCTTGTTCGACGCGTTCGCCGAGAACGCGGGCGTGGCAGATTTTGCAGTACTGAAAGTTCTGCAGGGGTGCGCCGACGGGAAGGATTTCGATGAGGTGTTCAAAGACGCAGAGCCCGCGGCCGGCGGCTTTCGTTTCGGGCAGGGGCAGCAAGGGGCCTTCGGTTTCGGCTTCGCTGATGAGATGCGAGTAGACGAGCGACTTGAGGCAGGACGGGGCCGGGATGGCGGATTCGAGCGGCGTCTCTTCGGCGAGTTGGGCGAACCAGAGTTCCTCGTTCATCGGGCAGCCTCCTCGGGTTTGGTGAGCCATTGTTGGCGGAACTCCTGGCGGGCCCGAGAGAGGAGCCGCTCGATGGCTTTGGGGGTTTTGCCGGTGATGGCGGCCATCTCTTCGGCGGAACGCTGCTCCCAATAGCGCCAAAGGAGGACGACGCGGTAGGGTTCGGGGAGGGCAGCGAGGATAGCGGAGGTGATGGCGGCGGAGCGGGCTTGATCGAGGACGGAGTCGACGCCGGGTGAGGGTTCGGGAATGGTTTCGGTGGCGTCGTCGGGGAGGGCGAGATCGCGGAGGCGGTCGCGGTAATGATCCTCGACTTTGTGGCGGGCGATGCCGAGGAGCCAGGACTTCAGGGGTGATTGGCCGCGGTATTGGGGGAGACTGCGCCAGGCGGTGAGGAAGACCTCCTGGACGAGATCGTCGACGAAGTCGAAGCGGGGCTGGAGGCGGGAGCGGACGTAGCGGTAGAGGGGGTCGGAGCAGAGCATGACGAACTCGGCGATGGCCTTGCGGTCGCGAGCGAGTACAGCCTGGGCCAAGGCCCAATCTGTATCCTGGATGGTGGCGGGTGACGGCAAGGAGCTAATCTCATCTTACGAGTCGGAGAAGAGGAGGAAATCCCCCTGGATTGACAATTCTTTGCAAAGGGAGGCTTTTCCGCAAATGGGAGACGCAGTAGGGTGTAGGGTATGAGATTTGTTGCGGCGCTCGTGTTGATGGGTGGGCTGGTGATGGGGCAGGGCCCCGGTATTGGCGGTGGTGGCGGGATGGGCGGAGGCGGAGGCATGGGCGGAGGCCGTGGAGGGATGGGCGGGGGAATGGGTGGCGGCATGGGGCGCGGCCCGATGGACCCGGCAGAGCGGGAGCGGATGATGCTGGATACGCTGAGCGACCAGCTTGGCTTGAAGAAAGAGCAGAAGAAGCAGTTGAAGACGGTGCTGGACCGGGGCAAGGAGAATGTGCAGCCGCTGCAACTGGACTCGATGCAGGTGAAGGGACAGATCCGGGCGGCGGTGAAGAGCGGGGCGGATGCGACGCCGCTTTATGAGAAATACGGCGCGGCGCAGGCGCAATTGGCCGCGGCGGAGGCGAGGGTGTTTACGGACGTGCTGGCGATGTTGGATGACAAGCAGAAGCAGAAGGCGGATGGGGTTTACAACATGATTCCGGTTCTGATGGCGCCGGTGCAGCAGCGGCGGGGCCGGTAGTTTTCTCGAATGAATCCGACTCTGCTGATGGTGGACGACGACGTCGAACTCGGGACGTTGATGAAGGAGTTTTTTGCGAGCCAGGGGGTGGGGCTGGATCTCTCGCACGACGGGGAGAGCGGTTTGGCGAAGTTGGCGGAGCGGTCGTACGATCTGGTGTTGCTGGACGTGATGATGCCGCGCCTGGATGGGTTTGCGGTGCTGGAGCGACTGCGGAAGACGAGCAATGTGCCGGTGTTGATGTTGACGGCGCGCCTCGAATCGGCGAGCCGGATTCGAGGACTGGAGAGCGGGGCGGACGACTATCTTCCGAAGCCGTTTGAGCCGA
This sequence comes from Bryobacterales bacterium, assembly GCA_038215275.1. Taxonomy (GTDB): domain Bacteria; phylum Acidobacteriota; class Terriglobia; order Bryobacterales; family Bryobacteraceae. The sequence goes on from JBBQRA010000159.1 coordinate 8,554, forward strand.
TGGAATTTATTGCGCGGGTGCGGGCGATTCTGCGGCGGAGCGGAGGGCAGGCGGGCGGGGCGGAGGCGTACGGGTTGCGGGTGGACCCGGGGGCGCGAGCGGCGAGTGTGGACGGGAAGGCGCTGGAATTGACGTCGGTGGAGTTCGACATTCTCGAAGTGCTGCACCGGGGGGCGGGGCGGGTGGTGTCGCGGGATGAGATTGCGCAGCGGCTGTATCAGCGGGACGCGACGGCGTTTGACCGGGCGATTGATGTCCATATGAGTCATATCCGGAAGAAGCTGGAGGGATCGAGCGCGAAGATTCTGACCGTGCGGGGGGTTGGCTACCAGCTGAGTCTGCCAACGGGCGAGGGCTAGATGAAGTCGATCTTTGTCCGGATTCTGCTGTGGATCAGCTTGCTGTTTGTGGTTTCGAGTTTTGCGTTTGTTGCGACGTCGTACTATCTATTCCGGCGGGATTCGCCGGTGAACAATTTCATGCGGCGGGTGTTGGACTCGCAGTTGGACGACGTGCGGACGGCGTGGGAGACGGGCGGGGCGGCGGCGTTGCGGCCGGAGATTGCGCGGCTGAATGGACGGTTTCCGGGGCGTCACTCGCTGCTGGATGCGAGCGGCAAGGATGTCTTGACGGGGGAGCAGAAGGACACGGCGGGGTTGGAGCCTGGCCCTGCTCCTTTCCGATGGCCCTTCGGGCGGTCGCCACGACGGGCGTACATGACGCACCGGAGCGAGGATGGGCGGTATCGGATGCATGTCGTGAGCACGGAGCCTCGATTCGACGCGCCGAACTATCTGCCTTACTACCTGCCGATTGTGTTTGTGTTTGTGCTGGGGATTTACGTGTTGGCGCACTACATTGGGCGGCCGTTGCGGCAGTTGCGGGAGACGGTGATGCGGTTTGGGTCAGGGGAACTGGAGGCGCGGACGGGGTTGAAGCGCCGGGATGAGTTTGGCGACGTGGCGCGCTCGTTCGACGAGATGGCGGAGCGGATTCAGACGCTGCTGACGGCGGAGCGGCGGCTATTGCAGGACATTTCGCATGAATTACGGTCTCCGTTAGCGCGGCTGAGCGTGGCGGTGGAGTTGGCGCGGACGAGTCCGGACCGGGGGGCGGCGCTGGACCGGATCAAGAAAGAGGCGCAGCGGATTTCGATGCTGGTGGGCGAGTTGATTGAGATGACGCGGGCGGAGGGGGATCCGGCGGAGCGGAAATCAGCGGCGGTGGATTTGAAAGAGTTGCTTGAAGATCTGCTGGATGACTTGTTGATTGAGGCGGATGAGAAGGGCGTTCAACTGGTGCGGGAGTTACAGGGGCCGATGGTGTTGCAGGGGGATGCGGAGTTACTGCGGCGGGCGATGGAGAACGTGCTGCGGAATGCGATTCGCTATTCGCCGGTGGAGGAGGAGGTGACGGTTCGGCTGGCGCGGGAGGGGGACGAGGCGTTGGTGGTGGTGCGGGATTTGGGGCCGGGGGTGCCGGAGGAGATGCGGGAGAAGATTTTCCGGCCTTTTTTCCGAGTGGAGGACGACCGGGCGCGGCGGAGCGGGGGCGTCGGGCTAGGGTTGGCGATTGCGCAGCGGGCGGTGCATCTGCACCATGGGCAGATTAGCGCGCGGAATGCGGACTTGGGGCTGGAAGTAACGATTCGAATGCCGTTGCACGGTTAGGCGTGCTGGGAGAGGGAGCGGGCGCCTTGGATGACGGTGGCTTGTTTGAGTTTGGCGAGTTCGCGGCGGGCGACGCAGGACCACTGGCTGGAGGGGTCGAGCTTGAGGTAGGTGCTCCAATACTGGACGGCTTGCATGACGTCGCCGGAGGCTTGATGGAGCAGGGCGAGGTTGTAATAGGCGTCGGCGTATTGGGGGTTGAGGCGGAGGGCGGCGTGGTAGTGGGAGAGCGCGCGGAGACGGTCTCCGCGTTCGTCGTAGAGGTTGCCGAGGTTGAACTGGGCGAGGGCGTATTCGGGGTCGGCTTCGACGGCTTTGCGGTAGTGCTCTTCGGCTTGGGCCCAGAGGCGTTGGTGGAAGCAGATGGTGCCGAGATTGACGAAGGCGCCGGCGGCTTGGGGGTTGAGGCTGACGGCTTTTTCGTAGGCGGCGATGGCGTCGGCGATGGGGCCGCCGGTTTGTTCGACTTCGAGGCCGCGTTGGAACCACTGGTCGGCTTCGGCTGATTGCTTGCGGCGGTCTTCGATGGCGCGGCCTTCGTTACGGGGGAAGGGGCGGAGTTTTTGGAGGGCGGCGGCGTCGAAATCGAAGAGGAGTTGGCCGGAGAGGGAGTCCATTTTTTGGCCGGCGAGGTGGACACCGATGCGCTTGCCATCGAGGAAGACCTTGAGTTCCGTGAAGGGGTTGGCGATGTGCTGAAGGCGATCGCGGAGGGATTGGAAGCTGCGGCGGATGCGGGCGACGGGGACTTTCTTTTCGCGGAGCGAGTTGAGGGCGCGGAGGGCGAGGAGGTCGCCGAGGCCGTAGCGATCCTGTTGCGGGATGAGACCCTGCTGTTCCCAACTCCGGAGATGGCGCTCCGTCACCGACAGGACGCGTCGTACTTGGTCGCGAGTCCAAGACTGCTGAGTAGCCACGTTTCAGGGTCGATGATAACATGCCCTGCTGTGGGGAGACTGTGGAAAACTACAAAATCTTGTGGGGTTTGGCTAGATAGGCCCTATCAGGAGTATCCTATGCGCCGATGTAGCGGGAATAGAGGCTGCGGGCGACGCCGATATCCTGGGTGCCTTTGATGATGGCGCGGCCGTCAGCGAAGACGGTGAGTTCGTAGGGGTCGAGGAAGAAGCGGAGGGCGAAATCGTTGCGGCGGACGGTGCCGAGGCGTTCGAGACGGGCGGCGAGTTCGGCGAGGTCGAGGGGACGGTTGCGTTCGTGGATTTGGACGGCGTTGCGTCCGCAAAGGCTGATGGGAGCGCGGCGGTCGCCATCGAGATAGACGAATTCGCGGCGGCCGCAGGCGGGGCAGTTGGGGTCTGGCGGGGGTTGGTCGATTTGGCGGAGGGTGCCGGACCAGACGTCGAGGGTGGTGAGTTTGGTGGAGGGGAGAGTGCCGGTGAGGAGGCGGATGGCCATACCGACCTGGAGGGCGGCGATGGCGGAGGTGATGGCGCCGAGGACGCCGTCGGTTTCGCAGGTGGGTTGTGCGCCGGAGGGGGGGACGGGATAGACGCACTGGAGGCAGGAGGTTTGGCCGGGGAGGATGGGCATGGTGAGGCCGTAACTGCCGACGGCGGCGCCGTAGATCCAGGGGACTTGATTGGCGAGGGCGAAATCGTTGATGAGGTAGCGGGTTTCGAAGTTGTCGGTGCCGTCGAGGATGAGGTCGACGTCGGCGAGGAGGTCGTCGGCGTTGGCGGGGGTGAGGTCGGCGATGAGGGGTTCGACGTGGATGGTGGAGTTGAAGCGGGCGATGGCGCGGGCGGCTGCTGCTGCTTTGGGCATGGCTTCGGCGGCGTCGGCTTCGTCGTAGAGCCATTGGCGCTGGAGGTTGGAGGCTTCGACGTAGTCGCGGTCGATGAGGCGGAGGCGGCCGACGCCGGCGCGGGCGAGGGAGGCGGCGTGGAAAGCGCCGAGGGCGCCGCAGCCGACGATGGCGACGCGGGAGGAGAGGAGGCGTTCCTGGCCGGCCTCGCCGATGGGCTCGAACAGGATTTGGCGGGAGTAGCGCTCCCGCTGGGCTGGCGTCATGCTGGTTTGATTGTGCGGCTAGGAGCGCTCTTCGAGCAACCAGGAATTGGCGGAGAGGTAGTTGACGGTGCGGCGGACGGCGGCTTCGAGGCCGAGTTTGGGTTGCCAGCCGAGGCGATTCAATTTCGAGCAATCGAGAAGGACAACGGGGGCGCTGCCGATCCAGGCAGGTCCGGAGGCGCCGCATTCGATGGCCGGTTGAACGTTCAACTCGCTGGTGATCCAGGCGATGGATTCGTGCAACTCGCAGTTGGTGGGGGCGCCGACGTTGTAGATGTCGATGGGGGTGCCGGCGTGATTGAGGGCCAGGAGCATGGCGTCGACACAATCGGCGACGTCGACGTAGCTGCGGCGAATGGTTGGGTCGCCGAGGACGGTGAGGTGGCCCGGATGGTGGCGCAGTTGGCGGCAGAAATCGAGGATGTGGCCATGGCTATACCGTTCCCCGACGACGGAGGAGAAGCGGAAGATGAGGGCGCGGATGCCGTAGCCGTTGGCATAAGCGGAGATGAAGGCTTCGGCGGCCAGCTTGGAGGCCCCTTGCAGGGAGGTCTGTATGGGGAGGGGGGCATCTTCCGGGGTGGGGAAGAGAGTGGGGTCGCCGTAGAGGGCGGCGGTGCTCGCGAAAAGGAGGGTTTTGATGTCGCGGCGGCGCATGCCTTCGAGGATGTTCCAGGTGACGATGACGTTCTGATCGAGGTCGCGGCGGGGATGTTCGGTACCGTGGCGGACGTCGGTATTGGCGGCGAGATGGAAGACGGCGTCGACGCCATCACAGGCTTCGATGACAGTGGTGAGATCGAAGAGGTCGCCGACGATGAGGGTGAAGCGCGGGGAGGCAGTGGCGGAGGCGAGAAACTCCCGCTTTCCCGTGATACAGTTATCGATTCCGATAACTTCGTGTCCATCCGCAAGCAAGCGGTCGACGGTGTGACTGCCAATAAATCCGGCGGCGCCGGTGACTAGGTAGCGCAATCGTTCACCATTGTTAACTTAGCGAAGTCTACCATAACGTACCCTATTCGTTGCGTAGGATTTCGAGAGGTTTTTGTCCGAGGATGCGGAAGCTGGCGAGCCATCCGGCGGCGAGGGCGATTAAGGCGCTGGCGACGATGGCGGCGAGGTTGGGCCAGGGGGAGAAGACGAACTTGGCGTCGAGCAGGCGGGTGAGGAGGAGGTTGGCGAAGGCGCTGGCAAGGAGGCTGCCCATGAGCCCGGCGACGCCTCCAAGGAGGAGGAACTCGACGGTGAAGGTGCGGGCAATGCGGCGGCGGGTGGCGCCGAGCGTTTTGAGAATGACGACCTCGCGGATGCGGCGGACGCGGGAACCGGCGACGCTGGAGGCGAGGATGATAATGCCGGCGAGGATGGAGAACGCCGAGATGGAGCGGACGACGAGGGCGACCTGGTCGATGACTTCCTGGACTCGGTCGAGGACATCGGCGAGGTTGATGACCGTGATGGCGGGGAACTTGTCGAAGGACTGCTTCTGGAGCTGGGGGATTTGGGCCGGGGCGACACGGGCCGCGCCGAAGTAGAGCAGGGGGACTTGGCGGAGGGTATCGGGGCTGGTGATGAACTCGGTGTTGGAGCCGGGGCCGACGGCTTCGGTGCGATAGATGGCGGCGACGCGCATGGCGATGGGGCGGCCGCTGAAGTCCCAATCCATGATGGCGCCGGGCTTGAGGCCGAGGAGGCGGGCGGTATCCTGGCTGACGGCGATTTCGGGGCGGTCGGGGGACCAGGTTTTCCACCAGGCGCCTTCGAGGACTTCGGCCTGTTTGGG